>NZ_JAVBXR010000099.1 GCF_030824455.1 Desulfobulbus sp. | reverse complement strand
AAAGGCGCCAGGGTGAGAAGAGATTTTCGCATTTCGAGAGGCTATATGCCTTTGACACTTCGTCTCTTCTCCTCACCCCAGCTTATCTAATTTTTCGACTCTTGCCTTTATATGACAAAACGGCGTGCTTCACTGTTGCAATAGAAATGGAATCACAAGCGCGCAGCAACAAGCCCGCAGGGAATGCCCTGTGGGCTTTTTCTTTGCCCGCGGGGGGTATTGCTCTCCCTTGGCAAGACCTATAATGGTGCGCGATGTGTTGCGCGAACGAGTCAAACGCACGCAACGCTTGTGCATATTGCAACGATTACTTGCCCTGCAATCGGAAGTTAAGGCCCCGCCTTTTTCACCGCAACGCTTGAATCCGTCGAGGTAAATGCGTGCCGCACACATTACTTTTGGTTTGGGCATGTATCTTGATTGTGCAAACTCTATCAACGAACCTGTGATGGAAATTTCTGCTGATTGCGCCGAGGTGCAACTTGGCGCCTGAGATACCTCTATCATGCAAAGGCTGATCCGGATTTTTCTCCGAAAAGAGCCCTCATCAAGGAAATGACGAATGGCGCACATACTTGTGATCGACGATGAGGAATCCATCCGGTTCAGCTTTCACAGATTTCTGGTCAAGGAAAAGCATTCCGTGGTCACTGCTGAAAGTTATCTTATTGCTCTTGCCAGGATGAATGCAGAATATTTTGATTTGATCGTTGCAGACATCAACCTTGGCGACGGCTACGGCACAGACATATTGCAGGAAGTGTTGACGAGAAAATTGAAAACGCACGTCATCATAATCACTGCCTACCCGTCATCCAAGACAATAGAAATGAGCTTTCGTGGGAATGCAAACGATTATCTTGTCAAACCTGTTCGCCAACAAGATCTGTTGTGCAGCGTCAATAAATCTCTTCGGTAACGTATATGATTGAAACGTAGCGAACACTTAGGCGCTTTGTTTTTACCCGACAGCACTCCTTCCTTTGCACTGTTTCTCTGCAGCAATACGCGTTTTCTTGCGGTTGCTTTCATTGCATTGAACACCCCCTCCATTTTTCGGCTCATGGGTCGGCAAGCCGACTTGAGAAGGAGCTTCATCTATGAAAATCAGCATCACCACCATCCGCCACACCTTCCTGCGATTGCGAACGCGCCTTGGCGCCAACAGTTCAGCGCGCCAATATGCCGCCGGCGAGGCCCCGCTGCGGTCCGGGTTGTTCAGCGCCGACCAGATGGAGCATCACGGCAAGGCCCTGGCGGCCTCGCACGCCTTGAGCTCGGAACCACACCAGGATCGACTGCTGAAGCGGCTGGCCGACAACGAACACGTCCTGCTGCAAGTGCGCGATCTTCTCACCGAGGCGGTGCGGGCAAACCGCCGGATTGCGCCGGCCGGGGAATGGCTGCTCGACAACTTCTATTTAATCGAAGAGCAGATTCGAACCGCGAAACGGCATTTGCCCAAGGGCTACAGCCGGGAACTGCCGCGCTTGCAGGGCGGGCAGTCAGCGGGATTGCCTCGTGCCTACGACATTGCCCTGGAAACCATCGCTCACGGCGACGGGTTGGTTGACCCGGAGAGTCTCAGCAGTTTCGTCGCCGCCTACCAGACCGTGACCATCCTCACCTTCGGCGAGTTGTGGGCCATCCCCATCATGCTGCGTTTGGCGCTGGTGGAGAATCTTCGCCGGGTGGCCGCCCGGGTGGCTTCAGACCGAATCAACCGCAACCTGGCCAACACCTGGGCAGACCAGATGCTGGAGGTTGCCGAGAAAGATCCGAAATGCCTGATTCTGGTGATCGCCGACATGGCGCGGTCCAAGCCGGATCTGGTGAGTTCGTTTGTCGCTGAATGCGCGCGTCGGCTCCAGGGGCAAAGCCTGGATCTGGCCCTGCCGCTCACCTGGATTGAACAGCGACTGGCCGAATCCGGTCAGACGATTGAGCAACTGGTGCGGGCGGAGAATCAGCAGCAGGCCGCAGACCGGGTGTCGATCAGCAACACCATCAACAGTCTCCGCTTTCTTGGGGCCATGGACTGGCGCATCTTTGTCGAGACCATGAGCGTGGTCGAACAGACCCTGCGCGAAGATCCCGGCGACGTCTACGACAAGATGGATTTTGCCTCCCGCGACCGCTACCGCCACGCCGTGGAAAAGATCGCCAAAAAGAGCCCCTGTTCGGAAAACGAGGTGGCGCGCAAAGCCATCCAGCTGGCGCACGAGGGAGCGGCCCAAAAAGGCGGCGACGATCCCGCCGCGCATGTTGGCTTTTACCTGATCGACAAGGGCCGGACCCAGCTCGAAAACCGAGCCGAGGTGCGCCAGTCGGTGTTTGAAACTCTGGCCAGAATTTGCCGCCGCTTCCCGTTGTCGCTTTATGTCGGGGGCATCCTGCTGCTGACCGCGGCCTTTGCCTGGCTTTTGACCGCAAAGCTCTCCGCCGCCGGCGCGCATGGATGGGCGCTTGGCCTGATTGGCCTGCTTGCCGTGCTGGGCGGCAGTCATCTCGCGGTTGCCCTGGTCAACTGGTTGGCCACCCTGCTGGCAACCCCCCGGCCGTTGCCGCGCATGGATTTTTCCAAGGGGATTCCGCAGGGTTCGCGCACCCTGGTGGTGGTGCCGACCATGCTTGCCAGCGAGGAGGGCGTGAACGCCTTGATCGAGGCGCTGGAAGTCCGTTTTCTCGCCAATCAGGACGAGCATCTGCACTACGGGCTGCTCACCGATTTTCGCGACGCCGCCACTGAAACCACGCCGGAAGACGAACCCCTGGCGGATTTGGCCCAGCAGCGCATCGAAGAACTGAACGCCAAGTACTGCAATCCTGCCGGCGACGTCTTTTTCCTCTTTCATCGCCCGCGCCGTTATAATCCGCAGGACCAAATGTGGATGGGCTACGAGCGCAAGCGCGGCAAACTCGCCGACCTCAACTGGTTGCTGCGCGCCGGCCCGGACGCCGCCCTGGAGAATCGCTTTTCGGGCATTGTCGGCAACACGGCCATCCTGGCCAACGTCAAATATGTGATCACCCTGGACACAGACACCCAACTGGCGCGGGATTCCGCCTGGCAGTTTGTCGGCGCCATGGCCCACCCGCTCAACCGGGCCAGCTACGATCCCGGCAAACAGCGGGTTGTTTCCGGCTACGGCATTCTTCAGCCCCGGGTGGCGGTCAGTTTGTCCGGGGCCGACCGCTCCCTGTATGCGCGTCTGTGCAGCAGCGAACCTGGCATTGATCCCTACACCCGCGCTGTTTCCGACGTCTACCAGGACCTGTTTGCCGAAGGTTCGTTTATCGGCAAGGGCATCTATGAGGTCGACGCCTTTGAATCCGCGCTGGACGGTCGCTTCCCGGATAACCGCATTCTCAGCCACGATCTTTTGGAGGGGTGTTACGCCCGCTCCGGGTTGTTGAGCGATGTCCAGCTCTACGAGGAATATCCGTCGCGCTACAGCGAGGATGTGAGCCGCCGCCACCGGTGGATTCGCGGCGATTGGCAGATCGCGCAGTGGGTGACGCCGGCGGTTCCCGGCCAGGATGGTCGTCTGCGGAACAACCCGCTGACCCTGCTGTCGCGGTGGAAGATTAGCGACAACCTGCGCCGCAGTCTTGCGCCGGCCGCGCTGACCCTGCTGTTGCTGCTCGGTTGGACCGTGCTGCCCTCGGCCTGGTTCTGGACTGCGGTGGTGTTGGGCGTCATCCTGATTCCTTCCCTGATCGCCTCAACCTGGCATGTGCTGCTCAAACCCGCAGACGTGCCCTTGACCCAGCATCTCGCCGCAGCGGCGAATTCGACCGGTCTGGGCCTGGTGCAGGGCGTTTTTACCCTCGCCTGCCTGCCGTATGAGGCGTTTTACAGCCTGGATGCGATTCTGCGCACGGTCTGGCGGCTGCTGGTCACCCGCCGGGGACTGCTGGAATGGAATCCGTCCGGCGGATCGGATAGCGGACAGGACGCCACCCTGGTCGACTCGTACCGGACCATGTGGTTTGCCCCGGTTGTCGCCGCCGTTGCCGTGCTGCTGCTGGCCCTTGCGCGGCCGACCTCGTTGTTTGCGGCCACGCCTATTCTGGCCCTCTGGCTGGCGTCGCCAGCCGTTGCCTGGTGGATCAGCCGACCGCCGGTCCGCCGCCAAGCGCAACTTTCCCCTGAGCAGACCCTTTTTCTCCGCACCATGGCCCGAAAAACCTGGGCCTTTTTTCAGACCTTCGTCGGTCCGGAAGATCATTGGCTGCCGCCCGACAACTTTCAGGAGCATCCTGCTCCGGTGATTGCGCACCGCACCTCGCCCACCAACATGGGGTTGTCTCTGCTTGCCAATCTCACGGCCTGTGATTTTGGCTATATTTCTCCAGGGAGATTGATCGAACGCACCACCAACGCCCTTCGCACCATGGAAGGCTTGGAACGGCATCGGGGCCATTTTTACAACTGGTACGACACCCAGTCGCTGCGGCCCTTGCTGCCGCTCTATATTTCCTCGGTCGACAGCGGCAACCTTGCCGGTCATTTGCTGATTCTGCGCCAGGGCCTGCTGGCGCTTTCCGACGAGCCGATCCTCGGCAGACGGTTTCTCGAGGGCTTGCAGGACACCCTGAACATCGCGGTTGAAGCGGCAAACGGGGCAAACGGGGCAAACGCTGCAAATGCGGCAAACGGGGCAAACCCCGACCCGGAAGCGGAAAGGCGACTCGTGCCGCTGCAGCAACAGGTTGCGGCGGCGCTGCTTTCTCCCACTGCCCAGTTGACGCTTTTGCACCGGCGGCTGGCCACCTGGGCGGCGGCGGGGGAGGTGGTCAGCGGCGCGGAATCCTGGATCGACGACGCTGAAAGCCCGGTGAGGCAATGGACCAGCGCCTTTGTCCGCCAGTGCCGTGAAGGCGTCGACGAACTGCTGTTCCTCGCGCCGTGGCTGGAAAACCCGACGGCTCACGAGGTCCCTGAAACCTTGCCCGATTCTGATCGCATTCCCACCTTGCGCGAACTGGCGGGTTTCGAGGGACAACTCCTGCCGGCGCTCGCCCCGCTGGTCGAGGAGGCCGCCCGCCGCGCCCATGAGCGGATAGCGACCTTTGAGCGCCTGGCCCGCCAGGCCAACAGGCTGGCGCAGATGGAGTACGACTTCCTCTTTGACAAGTCGCGTCGTCTCCTGGCCATCGGCTACAACGTCAGCGACCATCGCCAGGACGCCAGCTATTACGATCTGCTCGCTTCCGAGGCACGGTTGGCCAGTTTCGTGGCCATTGCCCAGGGGGCCTTGCCCCAGGAGACCTGGTTTGCCTTAGGACGCCTCCTGACCACCACCGGCTGCGGGCCGGTGCTGCTCTCGTGGAGCGGGTCGATGTTTGAATACCTGATGCCGCTGTTGGTGATGCCCACCTACGACAGCACCCTGCTTGATCAGACCTGCAAGGCGGTGGTGGCCAGCCAGATCGATTACGGCCGGAAATCCGGCACGCCCTGGGGCGTTTCCGAGTGCGGCTACAACGCCATCGACGCCCAGCTCAACTATCAGTATCGCGCCTTTGGCGTGCCCGGCCTGGGTCTCAAACGCGGCCTGGCCGAAGATCTGGTGATTGCGCCCTACGCGACGGCGCTGGCGCTGATGGTCGAGCCCGAAAAGGCCTGTGTGAACCTTGAACGGATGGCCTCGGCAGGCTTTGCAGGAAGATTCGGCTTTTACGAGGCGATCGACTACACCCCTTCGCGTCTGCCGCGCGGCCTGACCAACGTGGTGGTGCGCTCCTTCATGGCCCATCATCAGGGCATGAGTCTGCTGTCGCTGGCCTATCTGCTGCTTGACCGGCCGATGCAAAAACGCTTTGAAGCCGAACCCCTGTTTCAGGCGACCCTGCTGTTGCTGCAGGAGCGGATTCCCAAATCAGCCTCCTTCTTCACCCATGCCACCGAGTTGGCTGAACTGCAAGAAACCGCCGGCGAGACGGACACCCCGGTGCGCGTCTTTTCCAGCCCGGACACCCCCAACCCCGAGGTGCAACTGCTGTCCAACGGCCGATACCACGTGATGGTCACCAACGCCGGCGGCGGCTACAGCCGTTGGCGGGATCTGGCCGTGACCCGTTGGCGCGAAGACAGCACCTGCGACAACTGGGGTTCGTTCTGTTACATCCGCGACGTTGACACCGGCAAATTCTGGTCAACCACCCACCAGCCGGTGGCGCGGGAAACAACCCATTTTGAGACGGTGTTTTCGGAAGAGCGGGCCGAGTTCCGTTGCCGCCACGACGACATCGACTCCTACACCGAAGTGGTGGTTTCCTCTGAAGACGACGTCGAGGTGCGCCGGATCACGCTCACCAACCGTTCCCGCAAGCGCAAAACCATCGACGTCACCAGCTACGCCGAAGTGGTGCTGGCCCCGTCCGCCGGGGACGCGCTCCATCCGGCCTTCAGCAATCTCTTTGTCCAGACCGAAATTATCCGCCAGCAACGGGCGATCCTCTGCACCCGGCGGCCTCGCTCGGTCGACGAGCAGACGCCCTGGATGTTCCACCTGATGGCGGTGCACGGGGCCACGGTCGGCGACATCTCCTATGAAACCGATCGTCTGCGTTTCATCGGCCGCGGCAACACCGCCGCCGATCCCCAGGCGATGAGCGGCGGCGCCGATTTCTTCACCGGCGCGCTCTCAGGCAGCGAGGGGTCGGTGCTCGATCCGATTGTGGCCATCCGCTATCGGGTGATGATTGAACCCGAGGAATCAGTGACCATCAACCTGGTCACCGGGGTCGGCGAAACCCGCGACGACGCCTTGCGGATGGTGGGCAAGCACCAGGATCGACGCTTGGCGGACCGGGTTTTTGATCTGGCCTGGACCCACGGCCAAGTGCTGCTGCGGCAGTTCAACGCCTCGGAGGTCGACGCCCAATTGTACCGGCGCCTCGCCAGTTCCATCATTTACGCCAATGCGGCCTTGCGGGCCGACTCAAGCGTCCTGATCAGGAACCGGCGCGGTCAGTCCGGGCTCTGGAGCTACGCCATCTCTGGCGATCTGCCGATTGTGCTGCTCCAGATTGAGGATCCGGCCAACATCGAGCTGGTGCGGCAACTGGTGCAGGCCCACGCCTACTGGCGCCTCAAGGGCTTGGCCGTGGATTTGGTGATCTGGAACGAGGACCGCGCCGGGTATCGGCAACTGCTCCACGATCAGATCATGGGGCTGATTGCCGCCGGCATTGAGGCCAGCGTCATTGACCGGCCGGGCGGCATTTTTGTGCGGCCTGGAGATCAGATCGCCGAAGAAGACCGCATCCTGATTCAAACCGTGGCCCGGGCGATCATCTCCGACAAACGGGGATCGCTGGCCGAACAGATCAAAGGCCGCACTGCGGCGGAAGTCGTGGTGCCCGCGCTGATTCCGACCCGGACCCATCGATCCGAGCCTCTGGCCATCGCGCCGGCGCCGCGCCTGGATCTGTCGTTCTACAACGGACTGGGCGGGTTCACCCCGGATGGCCGCGAATATGTGGTCACCACCGCTCAGGGCCAACTAACGCCGGCCCCCTGGGTGAATGTGCTGGCCAACCCGCAGTTCGGCACGGTCATTTCCGAGAGCGGCCTGAGCTACACCTGGGGCGAAAACGCGCACGAGTTCCGCCTCAGCCCCTGGGCCAACGATCCGGTCAGCGATTGTAGCGGCGAGGCCCTGTACCTGCGCGACGAGGAACGCGGCCATTTCTGGTCGCCGACGCCGCTGCCCTGTCGCGGGGCAACGCCCTACGCCACCCGGCATGGCTTTGGCTACAGCATCTTTGAACACACCGAGCGCGGCATCCGCTCTGAGTTGACGGTCTATGTGGCCCTGGACGCGGCAATCAAGTTTATGGTGTTGAAAGTGCGCAATGAGTCGGGCCGAATGCGCCGACTCTCGGCCACCGGCTATGTGGAATGGGTGTTGGGCGACCTGCGGCCGAAATCGAGCATGCATGTGGTGACCGAGATTGACCCGGCAAGCGGCGCGCTGTTGGCGCGCAACCCGTACAATACCGAATTTGCCGACCGAACGGCGTTTTTCGACGTCGACGAGGCCAAGCGCACCGTCACCGGCGACAGGGCGGAATTCCTGGGCCGCAACGGCTCGCTGCGGTCGCCCGCCGCCCTGGGCCGCACCCGTCTTTCCGGTAAGGTCGGGGCCGGCCTCGACCCTTGCGGCGCCGTTCAGGTGAGTTTTGATCTGGCTGTCGGACAGGAGCGCGAGATCATCTTCAAGCTCGGGCTGGGCCAAAATCCCGAAGACGCCAGAAATCTGATGCACCGTTTTCGCGGCGCAACCGCAGCCCGCAGCGCCCTGGATCTGGTCTGGAAACATTGGACCCACACCCTGGGCGCGGTGCAGGTGGACACCCCGGACGAATCGGTCAACGTGCTGGTCAACGGTTGGCTGCTGTATCAAATCCTGGCCTGCCGTTTGTGGGCCCGGAGCGCAACCTATCAGTCCGGCGGCGCCTTTGGGTTCCGCGATCAGTTGCAGGACGTGACGGCGTTGATCCACGCCCGGCCGCATCTGGTCCGCGAGCACCTGCTGTTGTGCGCCGCCCATCAGTTCCCGGAAGGCGACGTTCAGCACTGGTGGCATCCGCCCATGGATCGCGGCGTGCGCACCCACTGTTCGGACGATTACCTCTGGTTGCCGCTGACCGTCTGTCAGTACGTCAACGCCACCGGCGACAGGGGCGTGCTCGATGAAACCATGCCTTTTGTCCTCGGCCGTGCGATCAAACCCGACGAGGATTCGTATTACGATCTCCCCGGTCGCTCCGAAGAAACCGCAAGCCTCTACGAACACTGCGTCCGCGCCATTCTCAACGGCCTTGCCTTCGGGGAACACGGCCTGCCGCTGATCGGCTCCGGCGACTGGAACGACGGCATGGATCTGGTGGGCCAGCACGGCAAAGGAGAGAGCGTGTGGCTGGGATTTTTCCTCTATGAGGTGCTGATGCGCTTTGCCGAACTGGCCCAGGCACGGGGCGACATGCCCTTTGTCGAGCGCTGTCGGGAAGAGGCGGCGGCGCTGCGCCGCAATGTCGAGCGGCACGGCTGGGACGGCGAGTGGTATCGTCGCGCCTATTTTGACGACGGCACGCCGCTGGGGTCGGCAAGCAATCAGGAGTGTCAGATAGATTCGATTGCCCAGAGCTGGTCGGTGCTGTCCGGCGCCGGAGCTCCCGAGCGTTCCCACTTGGCCATGGAGTCCTTGAATGAGCGGCTGGTGCGCCGCGAGGATCGTTTGATCCAGTTGCTCGATCCGCCGTTTAACAAATCGAACCTGCAACCGGGCTACATCAAAGGCTATGTCCCCGGCGTGCGCGAAAACGGCGGCCAGTACACCCATGCCGCCATCTGGGCGACCATGGCCTTTGCCCGCCTGGGGAACAGCCGGCGGGCCTGGGAGCTGTTTGACCTGATCAACCCGATCAACCATGCCCGCTCGTCCGAGGAAACCGAGGTGTACAAGGTGGAGCCGTATGTTGTCGCCGCCGACGTCTATGCGGTGGCGCCCCACACCGGTCGCGGCGGCTGGACCTGGTACACCGGTTCAGCGGCCTGGATGTACCGGCTGCTGGTGGAATCGCTGCTCGGACTCAAGCTGGAGACGGACACGTTGCGTTTTACCCCTTGCCTGCCTTCCGGCTGGAAGGGCTTTACGATGCGCTATCGGTATCGGGAGACCACCTACCACATCCAGGTGGTGCAAACCCAGACCGAAAGCGGCGAGATGCAGGTGACGGCGGACGGCGTCGAGCAGCAGGATAGGGCGGTGCATCTGGTCGACGACCGCCGGGAGCACGCGGTTCAGGTGCAAATCAACGCGCCGGTGAGCGGTTTGTAGGCCGGCGCGGTGATTTCAACCCGTTGGGTTTGCTCCCTCGCTTGCAGCCTGACGGATGATCTCCTCAAGCCGGGCGGCGCAGTGTTTTCTTGCCTGGGAAGGGTCGAGGTGGAGGAAATCCCTGCCAAAAACCGGCGGTTTCACAGCAAGATTGATGCAGAAGGGAACCGGGAGGCTGCCCCCTCGGGGCAGGGTTTTTTCAATCCCGCTGAGAAAGACCGGATACACGGGAAGTTCCGGAAAATCGACGGCCAGTTTGCCGATGCCGCTTTTGAAGGGTTGAATGACTCCAGGATCGCCCCGGGTGCCTTCGGGAAAGACAATGATCGAGAACCCTTGTCGCAGCGCCTCCGCAATCGGTTCCAGGGCGGTGGCCGCCTTGGTCGCCCGCCTCTCGAGAAGAATAAGGTTGAAGACCAGGCGGCCGAGGAATCCGCCGATTCCCCGGCTGAAATAATCCTGGGCGGCAATCACCTTGACTTTACGGACCCGATGCAAGGGAAACAGACGAAAGAGGATCAGGGTGTCAAGATGGGTGTTGTGGTTGGAGATCACGATGCACTGGCCATCGGGCAGCGGTTTCACCGCCGGAATACCGAAAAACAGGGAAAGGATAGATCTGCCAATGGCGTGGACGATGATTTTCAGCATAATTAGAAATAATTCCAGCGGATAAGATGGAAGACGACCGGGATGGTAAAGATCAGGCTATCCACCCGGTCGATGATGCCGCCGTGGCCGGGTAATACACTGCCCGAATCTTTCACCCCGATATCCCGTTTGATCATGGAAAAAGCCAGGTCGCCGAACAGACCGAGAAGCCCAATCATGAGACCAACCCAGGCGCAGTACGGATAGGACATGCTGCCGTCCGGAAAAGGGGGCATCAGCGGCACAAAAACCAGGGAGAGCGTGGCCGTGAGCAGAGCGGAGGCAATACCCGCGGCCCACGTCTTTTTTGGGCTGATGTCCGGGGCTATCCGTCGTTCCAAAAGGTTCTTCAAAGCGCCCGCGTTCATCTTGCCCGACCAGGCCGCAAACCCCTTGCCGATCCAGAAGGACAGCAGATCCCTGATCTCGGTCAGGGTGAAGCAGTACATCAAGACAATGGCGCCGGTATTGATCATGAACAGACAATGGCCGAGGTTATGGACAAAGAACATGAACCCGAGCGTAATGATTCCCAAGGATTTGAGGCTGCCCTTGGTCCGATTCTGGAGAATGAATAGGATCGGAATGAGCAGGAAAACATAGACCGGGATGAGAATGATAAAAAGTTCATACCATTGAATGTAGGCGAGGTAGATGATGACCGGAATGGTCAGATAACTGATGAAGATGGATGCCCGGTCTTTGAAGGATAAAAGATTGGATTCCACGGTCTCGTGCATCGGCAGGATCGAGTAGTACTCGCGTAGCGAGGCGAAACAGAGGAATCCGAGAAAGACAAAAGAAACAAGCCGATGGGTCGACAAGGCGACGATGAAGACCGCGACCATCCACCACCAGGTGATGGTCCGGTCGCGGATTTCCTTAGCCATGGGGTTCTGTTTGTGTTCCATCCACCGCCAGACAAGGGAAAAGAACGCCAGGATGGCCACCAGGGCCGCCATGACCAACAGCATTTCTTTCTCGCCCTTGTGCTGGAGCAGGAAGAAGGAACCTCCGATGATCAGGAAGAGTGCGCCCATCTGCAGCGGTTTCATGCCTCTATCTCCCGATCCAGGTGTAGGATTGATAGTTTTCCCCTTCCGCCGCCTGGAGGATTTTTCGAATCCTGACCACACTGGTGAGCAGAACAAAACAGGACACCACCAGCAGATAGGCGCCGATGTATGGGTTCAACCAGGGGAAAAAGTAGAGCAGCAGCGCCAGAATGCCCATCCAGATGGCCCGGTCGGGCTTGCCCCCGAGGAAGGTTTCGTGTCGCCGCACACCACCGGGAAAGCTCTTGCCGAGAACGCCGAAATATTCGGCCATCCAGGTCAGGAGGAGAAACAGGGTCAGGGACAGGTGTGGACCGTTGGGAATAAAGAACAGAACCCCGTAACAGAGGGTGTCGCCCACGATATCCAGCCCCTCGTTGAACAGTTCCCCCGCCACGCTGCCGGTATGGTATTCCCGGGCCAACATCCCGTCCAGAGCATTCATGGCCATGCGCAAAACCAGAAAGCAGGGCGTACAGAGGAGCATCCAGCGGCATGCATCGAACCTGAGCCCGAGGTAGTAGGAAAGAGCGGTCAACAGGACAAAGAGAATGCCCAAAGCCGTGGCTTGATTGGCGGTCATCCAACTGCCCCCCATCCATCGGACCACCTTTTGAAAATTCCCTTTTTGCAGGTACAGCATGGTCGCATTCCTCCTGGATTAACGATGATTTTTGAGCGGCTATCGGCGCATAACCGTCAAGCTGCGAGTTATGATCAAAAATGGCGTTTGAGGGAGCCATGGAAAATAAATGACGCATCCTGTTGGAATAAGTTCGCCAAAACCCAATTCCAACAAAAAAAGATACGTCATCAGCAAGAGTAAAATTATTGCTTTTAAAAGGCCAGGGAATATTTCCGAGGATCGATTAACCGGGTTGCCAAAGGAACTGACCGGTCGGAGCTGGGGCGTCTTCGTGGAATCCCGTCTCTTCAAGTCGGCGGAGTATCTGCGGAGTATCTGCGGAGTTGGAGGGGGATTTCAAGGGGGGCGGAGTTCCACCGGGTTATCCGTGAACTGTGGACCATTGGC
>NZ_JAVBXR010000050.1 GCF_030824455.1 Desulfobulbus sp. | reverse complement strand
AATGGCCAAAAAATTGTTGAGCATTATGCACACACTCATCGTGCATCAGAAAACCTTCGATTATTCAAAGGCTTTTCAGGTTACGGCTTGACAATTCCCTTTAACGGGCATTTCGACGAACACAGTGAGGAGAAATCTCGTTATGGGGCGAGATTTCTTGCTTCGCTCGAAATTGACGCACCTTCGTCGACGATGTTTTGCGCTGGGCGTCATGCTTCGCTTGCTTGAGCAATGGAACAAGGGGCCAGGCCAGAACTTTCGTCGGAGGCGCCTGCGGGCGGCAAGGTCCGCTTTTCCGGTTGCAGCCTGCGCGGCGACAGGTGGACAGGATGGCGTGCAGTTCGATGCAAACGGGCGTTGGCCCGTGGCCACGGGACCGTTGCACCACGGCAACAAAAAAGGCAGGGCTGGTGCGCCCTGCCTTGTCGTACTGCTGGAAAGAGGTGGGTTAACGCTGCTTGCGGCGACGCCCTGCGGCGACCAGACCTGTCAAGCCGGAACCCAAGAGCAGTAGGGTCGAGGGCACGGGAACTGGGGAGGCTTTGACCAGGAAGTCCTGGCCATTAGTATCGCAACGACTATCTTTATCTTTAGTATTTAAAGCGACTAGCCATTGATTGGCAAAAGCGCCTTGATTTGTCGCAGCGGCGTACAAGTTATACACCGCTAACATTTCATCGGATAGATTATTGGCCCCTGAATACAAGGTAACTGAGGGGACCACTTCTAGTGTTTTCCAGATAATCGCTTGACCAACAGTTTTATCGCCACCAGTTGTTGTGGCCCAATTAGCAACCCAAGTGACATAATTCGTTTTTAAACCCAAGACATCGATGCTTGTTTTAAAAGTATAATTAGTAAGACTTGAATCTAAATCATCGCTTGAAATACAAAAAACTTCTGTTTGCAGACCCGTAATTGTGGGTGTATCAGATTGTGTGATGTCATAGTCGGCATTGTAGTTGGTCGTAAAAGGCCAAGATCCAAATGAAATATTGGGGTCAGAACCTATAATTTGCAATTTACCCGTACCGAGATCACTCGCCGAAGCGGCCAACGGCAGTAAAACCATCACCGCTGCAGCTAAAAATTGTTTTTTCATCCTTCCTTCCTTTTTGTTTAGAGGTCAATAAGCGTGCCGCCTTCTCTCCCACGGAAGACGCTTGTTCAAGATAAAAAGAATATGCATATTTTGGCCCCAGAAAACAGAAAAAAAGAATTACACAGATCAACTACTTAAAATAACACATCTTTACATAATGACGTTTCGTTTGTCGCCCACGCCCTTCCTGAAAAACGGAAAAAAAAGCGGAAATGCAACATTTTTTATACAAATATCAATCAACTACAACACTTCACTCCACTGCGGCTGTCGGCAACGGCATCCCCGGTTCAAGGGCGGCAGTCAACCGATACGGCTGCGCCACGTCCTGATTCCATTTCTCAAGCAAACGAGACAGGTGCACACCGCAACATCTCGTCAGCGAGGGTGTGCCATTTCGAACGAAGTGAGAAATAGCAGGCCATGACGAGATTTCTCTTCGCGGTGCTCGGCGAAATGAGATTCGAGTAGATGCGACAATTCAGGATTCACATCGCGAACAAGGTTCAGCCTGGTGCAGCAATCTCTCCCATCCAAGACACAGGCTTTTCCGGCTGTGGCCTTTATATGACCAATAGGCACGCTTCACTTTTGCAATGGAAACGGAATTATTCCATTTTCATTGCAAAAGTGAAATGCTCCTCTGTTTGTCAATTTCGACGAGCACAGCGAGGAGAAATCTCATTCTGGCGCGAGATTTCTCCCTGCGGTCGATGACAACCCCAATAAGGTCTTTAAAAAACAATCTGTCTTGTCCACTGGTCAAGGTCCCCATTCTGTCATCTCGACCGTAAGGGAGAGATCTCGCCTTTATATGACAGACCTTCGTCGGCGATGTTTTGATGCTGTGCATCATGCTTCGCTTGATTGAGAAATGGAATTACTCCTGAGACTGCTTTGCGCGAGCGGATACACCTGCTCCACAACGTGACTTGCCCCCTTGCGGCCGAGAATACTGGAATAAAGCAAAAATTGGCTCACCACAAAGGGCTCGCTGCCCAGCAGGCCATGCAACTCGAGATACTTGCCAACCTTTGCAGCCGAAGTCTGCTGCAACCGGGCCAAGGTGATGTGCGGGAAAAACTTTCGGTTCTCGGGCTCAAAACCAAGGTTGAAAAGCCGGGTGGCGATTTTGCGCTGGAGGGCCATCAATGGTTCGCTTTTTTCGACTCCGGCCCAGACCACGCGGGGCTGGCCGCGCGGGGGGAAAAAGCCGACGCCATGCAGGCGCAGGGAAAAGGCGGGAAATGGAATTTCGGTCAGGGCTTCGCGGATGTCGAGGAAGGACGAACCGTCGACCTCGCCGATGAAGCAAAGGGTGAGGTGGAACTGCTCAGGTGGGGTCCAGCGGGCATCGGGCAGGCCGCAACAGATGGCGGACAATTGATCCCGAATGCCGTCCGGCGGATCGATGGCGACAAAGAGTCGTTTATTCATTACTCACTCCTTGCTCTCCTGGTTCTCTGGCGGGGCGCAAGGAAAACTAGGGAGGCGCGGCGCCCAACGAAACCCAGACGCGTTCGGGCTGGATTGCCACGGCTTGCGCGTGGCAACGATCAACCCGTAGCCTGGATGGAGTGCAACGGAATCTGGGAGCAGCTTAAATCAAATCCCGAATTCCACAGGCTGCATCCGTGCTCCACTCGCCGGCCCACTCTCGTGCTCTGGTTCCTATCCACCGCATGGGAACGTTTCGCGGGCTGCATTCCGAATCATCAGATTTCTCCCGCTGGTCGAAATGACGGCAAAAAAACGAGCCTCTTCCCCGGTTCAGCCGCGCCAGTCCATGCCGATGTCGCAGGCCTTGGCTGAATGGGTGAGCGCGCCGACCGAGATGATATCCACCCCAGTTTCGGCGATCCCGCGCACGGTCTGCAAAGTCACCCCGCCCGAGGCCTCGACCAGGGCGCGGCCATTGATCAGTTCCACTGCCCGGCGCATGGTGGCCAGATCCATATTGTCGAGCATGATCACCCCTACCCCGCAGGCAAGGCATTCCTCGACCTGAACGAGCGTGTCGGTTTCCACCTCGACGTTGATGGTGTGCGGCACGCGCAGCCGCACCCGGCGCACCGCCTCGGTGATCGAACCGCAGGCCGCGATGTGGTTGTCCTTGATCAGCACTCCGTCGCTCAGCGAATAGCGGTGATTGTGGCCGCCGCTGGCTCGAACCGCGTATTTTTCCAACAGCCGCAGCCCCGGCGTGGTCTTGCGGGTGTCGACAATCTTCGCTTTGGTTCCGGCCGTCTGGTCGGCAAAGGCCGCCGTCAGGGTGGCGATGCCGCAGAGGCGCTGCACCAGGTTGAGCGCCACCCGCTCGGCCCGCAACAGGGTCCGGGTGGCGCCGCTGACGTGCAGCAACTCGATCCCGGCCTCGACCCGGCTGCCGTCGGGCATGGCCTGGGTGCAGGCAACGGTTGGATCAAGCAGGCGAAACACCCGCGCCGCCACCGCGCCCATGCCCACCACGCACATCGGATGACGGGCGATAAAACAGGCCTGCGATTGATCGTGCTCCGCAAAGATGGCCTCGGTGGTAATGTCGCCGTGCTCCAGGTCTTCGCGCAAAAACGCCCGGAGGATGTGATCGAGAAGAAAGGTGTCCATATCAGCTCAATTTCCGCATCCGCTCGGTGGATTCAAGGGTTTTGGCCAGTCGGGCGCGGATCTCCGCCTCTTTTTCCCGTTCCTTGGCCACTACCGCCTCAGGCGCGTTGGTCATGAATTTTTCGTTGCTCAGCTTGCCGACGATCCGCTCCAACTCCTTTTCCAGCTTGCCCTGATCCCTAGCCAGCTTTTCCAATTCGCCGGCCACGTCAATCAAGCCTTTGAGCGGCACCACCAGCTCAACATCCTGCACCAGCGCGTGCCCAGCGTCGTCGGGCACCGTGGCGCTCGCCACAATGGAAAACGATCCAGCCCGGACCATAGCCTGGACCCCGGGGGCATAGTCGGCCAGAATCTGCCGTTTGGCCGCATCCGGGCAAATCAGAATCGCCTCGATCTTGGCGCTGGGATGCACCTCGGCCTCGGTGCGGATGGTGCGCAGGCCGGAGATGACGCCCATCAGCAGATTCATCACGCTTTCCGCCTCGGCGTCTTCCCAGGCCGCATTCGCCTCCGGGAAGGGTTCCACCATGATCGAACTGCGCTCGCCGGGCAACTGGCTCCAGATCTCCTCGGTAACGAACGGCGTGATGGGGTGCATCAGTTTGAGCACCTGCTCAAGCACGCTTAGCAACACGGCCTTGGCCTGGTCGCGCGCAACCGCGTCGTCGCTGAACAGGTCGGCCTTGATCCACTCCAGGTACCAGTCGCAGAACTCGTGCCAGACGAACTGGTAGGAGGCGGAGGCCACCTCGTTGAAATTGTAGCCGTCAAGCGCGGCCCGCACATCCTTGACGGCCCCGTTCACCCGGCTGAGAATCCAGCGGTGGGCCAGCGCCAGGATTTTGGGGTTGGCCGTCATGGCGGTGATCGCCGGGTCGGCCTCTTTCAGATGCATCTGGGCGAACCGGGCCGCGTTCCACAATTTGTTGATGAAGCGGCGGTAACCGTCGATCCGCTCCTCGTCCAGGCGAATCTCGCGACCCTGGGCGGCAAAGGCGGTGAGCGTGAAACGGAAGGCGTCGGTGCCGTACTGGCCGATCATCACCAGGGGATCAATGACGTTGCCGGTGGATTTCGACATCTTTTTGCCGTGCTTGTCGCGCACCAGGGCGTGGAGGTAGACGTCGTGGAAGGGGATCTCGTCCATGATGTGCAGACCCATCATCATCATCCGCGCCACCCAGAAAAAGAGGATGTCGAAGCTGGTGATCAGCACCGAGGTGGGATAGAAAAAATCGAGTTCCCTGGTTTTCTCCGGCCAGCCCAAGGTGGAAAAGGGCCAGAGGGCTGAACTGAACCAGGTGTCGAGCACGTCGGTTTCCTGGTGCAGGTTGGCGCTGCCGCAGGCCGGACAGACGTCGGGATCGGTCACTTCAACAATCACCTCGCCGCAGGCCGCACAGGTCCAGGCGGGGATGCGGTGGCCCCACCAGATCTGGCGCGAGATGCACCAGTCGCGGATGTTCTCCATCCAGGCGTAAAAGGTGCGTTGCCAGGTGGCGGGATAGAGGTTGATCCGCCCGTCCTGCACCGCGGCCACCGCCTTGTCGGCCAGGGGCCGGACGCTGACGAACCACTGCTTGGAGGTGGTGGGCTCGACCACCGTGGCGCAGCGATAGCACTTGCCCACCGCATGCTGGTAGTCCTCGATTTTGTCAAGAAAGCCCTGCTCCTGGAGGTCGCTGACGATCTGCTTGCGGCAGGCGAACCGGTCGAGGCCGGCATATTTGCCTGCTTCGGCGTTCATCACGCCCTTGTCGTCCATCACCTTGAGCCGGGGCAGGTCGTGGCGCAGGCCGATCTCGTAGTCGTCGCGGTCGTGGGCCGGGGTGACCTTGAGCGCGCCGGTGCCGAATTCGCGCTGCACATGGTGATCAAACACCACCGGGATGGTGCGGCCGGTGAGCGGCAGGCTGATGCCGATGGTTTTGAGATGCTGATAGCGCTCGTCGTCCGGGTGGACCGCAACCGCCGTGTCGCCGAGCATGGTCTCGGGCCGGGTGGTGGCCACCACCACGTATCCGGAGCCGTCGGCGTAGGGATAGCGGATGTGGTAGAGTTTGCCGTCGGTGGGGTCGTGCTCGACCTCGTCGTCGGCCAGGGCGGTATGGCAGCGCGGGCACCAGTTGACGATGTAGTCGCCCTTGTAAATCAAGCCTTCCTTGTAGAGGCGGACAAACACCTCACGCACCGCCTTGGACAAGCCTTCATCCATGGTGAACCGCTCGCGGTCCCAGTCGCAGGAGGCCCCCATCCGCTTCAACTGGTTGATGATGGTGCCGCCCTTCTCCTCCCGCCAGGCCCAGACCCGTTCGATGAACTTTTCCCGGCCGAGATCGTGGCGGGTCAGATTCTCGGTGGCCAACTGCCGCTCCACCACGTTCTGGGTGGCGATGCCGGCATGGTCGGTGCCCGGCACCCACAGGGTGTTTTCGCCCTTCATCCGGTGATAGCGCACCAGCAAGTCCTGGAGGGTATTGTTGAGGGCGTGGCCGATGTGCAGCACGCCGGTGACGTTGGGCGGCGGGATGACGATGGAAAACGAAGGTTTGCCCTCGATCATCCGGGCGCTGAAGGTCTTTTCCTCAAGCCAGTGGGTGTACCAACGCTGTTCCACCTCGGCAAATTCATAGCCCTTGGGCAGATCGTATTTCTCGGGACTCTGTTGTTCGGTTGCTTTCATAGAAATGTGTGTGCGACGCCCGTGCAGGCGGAGGGTTGGGGACGGAAAATCATGCCTTTAGAGCACGCTCCAGGGTTTAGGCATGAAAATCTGGGAATACAGGGTCAGGGCGTAACGGTCGGTCATGCCGGCAATGAAATCGCAGACCTGACGGTGCCGCGTCTGCTCTTCCTCGACCGACTGCACCGGGTTGCGCAGGCGGCAGCAGGAGTTGGCGCCGTCCTCCGGAAACTCGTGTTCCAGGAAAAAACCGTAGAGGTCGCGGATCACCCGCTGGGCCTTTTCAAACTCGTTGTGCACCTTGCAATTGCGATAGACGTTGTCGTAGAGGAAGGCGCGCAGGTCGGTGATGGTGTCGTTCATCCGCTCGCTCAGATGCAGCCGGCCGTCGCCCTTGGCGATGGTGGTCGTGACCAGATCGCCGACCATGGCGTTGATCCGCTGCGAGGAGCGGTCGCCCAGGACGTCGCGCAGATGCCGGGGCAGGTCCTCGTTTTTGAGCATGTCGGCCCGCAGGGCGTCGTCCATGTCGTGGTTGACGTAGGCCATGATGTCGGCAACCCGCACCAGTTGCCCTTCCAGGGTGGCGGCCAGTTCGGTGGTGTCGTCGGGCAGGATCTCGCCGTAGCCCTTGGAATGTTTGAGGATGCCGTTGCGCACCTCCCAGGTAAGATTGAGGCCGCGGCCGTCGTTTTCAAGGAAATCGACGATGCGCAGACTCTGGCGGTAGTGCTTGAACCCCTTGGGATGCAACAAATTGAGGCTGAACTCGCCGGCATGGCCAAAGGGGGTGTGGCCTAGATCGTGCCCCAGGGCAATGGCCTCGGTCAGATACTCGTTAAGCCTCAGGCAAACCGCCATGGTCCGGGCGATCTGCGACACCTCGAGCACATGGGTCAGACGGGTGCGGTAGTGATCGCCGGCCGGCGCCAGGAACACCTGGGTCTTGTGCTTCAACCGGCGAAAGGTCTTGGAATGAATGATCCGGTCGCGGTCGCGCTGAAAGGCGGTGCGCAGCCGACAAGGATCCTCGTCGCCAAACAGGCGTCCCCGGGATCGGCTGCTCAGACAGGCAAAGGGGGAGAGGGTACGGGTTTCCTGCTCCTCAAGCTGCTCCCGAATCGTGCTTTCCATATTCACCGCCGCCCTGTGCATCAAGCCTCAAGCCTCAAGGCTGCCAGAGCAAGTAAGCTTTGATGAACGAATCGAGCCGGCCGTCTAGCACCGCGTCGACATTGCCTTCCTCGGTGTTGGTGCGGTGGTCCTTGATCAACCGGTAGGGCTGCAGCACGTAGGAGCGAATCTGGCTGCCCCAGGCGATCTCTTTCTTGTCGCCCTGGATGTTTTCCTGGGTGCGCTGCTGCTCTTCCTTTTCCCGCTCGAACAGGCGCGCCATCAGCATCTTCATGGCCGTGGCCTTGTTGCTGTGCTGGGAGCGCTCGTTCTGACACTGGACCACGATTCCGCTGGGAAAGTGGGTGATGCGGATGGCCGAATCGGTCTTGTTGACGTGCTGGCCGCCCGAACCGCTGGCCCGGTAGGTGTCGATGCGAAGATCCTTGTCGTTGATTTCGATGGCGACGTCGTCGTCCAGTTCCGGCATAACCATCACCGAAGCGAACGAGGTGTGCCGCCGTCCGCTGGCGTCAAAGGGCGAGATCCGCACCAACCGGTGAATGCCCACCTCGGAGCGCAGATAGCCGTAGGCGTATTTGCCCTTGATCATGATGGTGACGCTCTTGGTGCCGGCCTCGTCGCCGGGCAGCAAGTCAACGATGTCGGCCTTGAAGCCCTTGGTTTCCGCCCAACGCAGATACATCCGCAGCAGAATGCCGACCCAGTCCTGGGCCTCGGTGCCGCCGGCGCCGGCATGGATGGTGAGGATGGCGTTGTTGGCGTCGTGCTCGCCGCTGAACATGCACTCCAGCTCAACCAGATCGATGCGTTGGCGCAGGCTGTCCAAACCGGAGACGACCTCCTGGTAGGTGTCTTCGTCGTTTTCTTCCTTGGCCATCTCCAGCAGCATCCCAGCGTCCTCAAGGTCGCCGAAATTCTTTTCCCAGATGCCGATCAAATCCTGCAACTGGCCCAACTGGCGCTGCACCCGCTTGGCCTCGGTTTGATCGTCCCAGAAATTGGGACTGACCGTCTGCCGTTCCAGCAGTTCAACCTGTTCTCGTTTGCCGTCTAAGTCAAAGATGCTCCTTGAGCACGAGCATTCTGCCCTTGAGGCTCTCAAGCAACTGTTTTGACTCCGCTGATTCGGTTACATCGGCCATGGTCCACCTCACTGAAAAAAACAAAAAAGAAACGAGCGCGATGCACGCGCATCGTCGGCGTTGAAGCGCAAACGGCTCAATCGGTCGTTTGTTTCCGACCAACCAAGCCCTTGCTGCGAAAAGGCTTCATACTAAACAGAATTGCCGCAAGTCTCAAGGAAGAAAGGCGGAAAAGGGGGCGAAAACCAGAATGCGAGACGCCAAACAGCGACAGCGGGATGATCCCGCGGCCGCAGCCGTCACGCCTCGCGGCGGGAGCGAAAAAGCAGCAGCAGCGGAATGCAGAAGGCGCAGGCGGCGCCAAAGCGATGCCCGTTACGGTTGAACACCGTGGTCAGTTCAAGCATCGGCGCCTGGGAGACCAGCGCCGCCTCGGTGAAAATTTCACTTCGGGCGACAATCCGCCCCAAGGGATCGACAAAACCGCTGATGCCGGTGTTGGCGGCGCGGATCAGGGTCCGCTTGTTTTCCACCGCCCGCAACACCGCCATGGCCATCGACTGATAAGGGGCGCTTGATCGTCCGTACCAGGCGTCGTTGGTGATGTTGACCAGCAGATTGGCGCCGCGGATCACGCTCTCGTGGGCAATGTCGGGGAAGATTGATTCATAGCAGATCAGCACCCCGAGCCGCATTGGCCCCAGCGCCAACGGCCCCTTGTCGACGCCCACCGAAAAATCGCCGACGCTGACCACCAGCGGCTCAAGGAAGGGCAAAAAACGGCGCAGCGGCACATACTCGCCAAACGGCACCAGATGCTGCTTGGCGCGCTGCCCGCCGATCCGACCGTCCGGACCGATCAGAACGGCGCCGTTGTAGTAGCGAACCTGCTGGCCGCCGTCGGCCTGCGGAGGCAGGCTGTACAAGGGAGCGCCGGTCAGCAGCCAGGTGTTGCTGGTCGCGGTGAACTCGTTGACCCGGCCGATCAAGGCGTCCTGTTGCGGATAAAACGGCAGAGCCGTCTCCGGCCAGACCACTAATTCGGTGTCCGCCTCCCCCGCCGCCTGGCGGGAGAGCTTGAGATAGGTCTCGACCGTGGCCGCTTTGGTGGTCGGCGACCACTTGATCGCCTGATCGATATTGCCTTGCACCACCGCCACCCTGGCCTGCATCGAGCGGGCAACAATCGCACCAACCACCCGATGGCGCACCACCGAATACCCAACCACAAAGGCCAGAAAAGCGACCGCCGCCAGCAACAGGCGGCGCTCCCGGCGAATGTTCCAATGAACGTCGCGCCGCTGCCGGTCGATAATCGCGACCACCAGGCCGTTGCACAGCACCAGACTGAAGGTGAGGAGATGGTGGCCGCCAATATCGGCGGCCTGAATCAGCTTGGGCTGACTGAACAGTCCGTAGCCTAAATCCATCCAGGGGAAGCCGCTGAAAAGAACGCTCCGCAGGAAGTCCAGACCAACCCAAAGCACAGGCGCGCCCCAGACCAGGGGCGCAATGGACCGTTCCCGGTGCCAGAATCGGCCGGCCAGCGAACTGAGCAAAAAACAAAAAACAGCCGGGAAACAGGCCATGTAGGCGGCGAGGAGAAACAGCGCCGGCAACGTAATCCACACCGGCAAGCCGCCGTATCGCCCCAGGACAATCATAATCCAATAGAGCAGGGCCAGATGATACAGCAGGCCAAAGACAAAACCGCCCAGGGCGCTGCGTCCCGGCCGGGCGTACAGGGCCGTCAGCAACAACGGCGCCAGGGCGACGAACAGCAGCGGCCACCAGCCGATCCGCCCCGGCATGGCCAGGGCCAGCAGAGCGGCGGAAGCGGCGGCGGCGACAATCAGGGTAACGGCGGCGTCAGGTTTGGGGCTGGGTTTCATCGTTGCGAACAATGCGCACGCTTTTGATGCGCCGCGGATCAGCGCCGAGCACCTTGAAGGAGAGACCGCTTTCCTGCACCACCACGCCCGCCTGCGGCACCTTGCCCAGGCGATGAATGATGAATCCGCCGACCGACTCGTAGGGACCGTCGGGCAGACTCAGGCGGAAATGCGCCTCCACCTCTTCGATGTCGATCTTGGCGTCCACAATCACCGTGCGCTCGTCCACCACCCGCAGTTCGCTTTCCGCGTCGTCGTGCTCGTCGTCGATCTCGCCGACAATCTCCTCGATGACGTCTTCCAGGGTGACCAATCCCCGCACGCCGCCGAATTCGTCCACCACAATGACCATGTGCATTTTTTTGGACTGAAACTCGCGCAGCAAGTCGGTGATGGGTTTGGATTCGGGGATGAAGGCGACCGGATTGAGCAATTCCTTGAGATCAAAATCGGCCTCCGGACTGCAAGCGCAGATGCGCAGCAGATCCTTGGCGTGCAGGATGCCGACGATTTGATCGGGATTGTCCTTGTAGATGGGGATGCGGGTGTACCCTTGCTCGATGATCAGCCGAATCAATTCCGGAACTGAGGATTTCACATCGGCGCACACCATCTCCGCCGAGGGGGTCATGATTTCGGAAGCAATGGTCTCCCGGAAATCAAAAATAGAATTGATCAACCGCTCCTCGTGAACGGAGATCAGGCCCTGCTCTTCGCCCTCTTCCAGCAGCTCTTGAATCTCGTGCTCCAGCTCTTCCGTGGTGTCGGGCGCCCCGCGGAAGCCGAGGGAGGATTTTATCTTTTCAAATAACGACTTACCAGGGGGCTCTTCGTCCGAAGACGCCGGACTCGCCGGCGACGGCTCCACAGTTTCCATACAGAAATTGACTCTCCTTATGCGAGTAGAAAAATAGATTCTCTGAAAGTAGGCGAACAACGCATAAAGTCAAGCGTAATCTCTGTCTGTTTTCCCACGTCCCGGCGGCGGCGCCGAATAAACCTTGCCCGGAATTGATGCAATTCTGCCCGAGCTTCTGCTTGACGCGCGTTCGCGGGTGTGCTAATAGGTGCCTCGCAATGTGCGTCATCTGACGTTTTGCACCTCCAGAATTTTTCACAAGAGGGGCCGTTAGCTCAGCTGGTAGAGCAGTTGACTCTTAATCAATTGGTCCGCGGTTCGAATCCGCGACGGCCCACCAGCAATATTAAGCACTTAGTCGTTTTCGACTAGGTGCTTTTTTTGTTTGTGCCGCTCCAGTTCTACACAGGTTCTACAAAACATTAATCTTGTTCCTGTCGGATGCGCGGAAATCAATCCATCCTGCTAATATCACGATACAATAAAAAAATAACGACACACCAATACCGTGATAATCCAATCCAAAACCAGCACTGGCAAATTGAATCAAGCAGGCACATAATGCTTCGTAATCAGTAGGTCAGCGGTTCAAGTCCGCTTATCTGCTCCAATAAATCAAGCACTTAGCTCGAATAGAGTTAGGTGCTTTTTTGTTTTTAGCGTTCATTTCTATATTGTTTCTATGAAAATGGTATCGCAATGTATCCGCATGTGCGTTTATTAGTGCAAAAATGGTAACTTTCAGAAAACAACATACCCGTTTTATCGGCATTTGAGTTCGCTGTCTCAGTGCATGATCTCTTCTGTCTGATTAAGCACTCTCTCTTGTTTTTGATCCATGTTTTTGTCGGAATGGGCTTCTCTGTAATTATCTACCAAAGCTCCATCCAAATACAGCTTGTCCTCTCCGCCACCCCATGAAACTTCCATTACGTGTTCAGGGTGCGATGGAGAATCTTTCAACTTAATCAATTCATTGTAACTTAAGACTACTTTTTTGCTGAAGGCGTTACTTATAAGAAATATAAAATTAAAATTTTGGTCACGGTAGGCGTGAATCTCAAAATTATTAGTAATAATATGGGGAATTATTGTAATATATTCCCCATTATTTTCCAACCACCTTGTTTTGCTTACTGTAAATTCTATTTTTCCTTTAACTGGATCAATGCTCTCCATCATTCTGAATAATTTTTGTCTCCTGGTTTATTTTTGTGTTTATCTGTTCATCCGTACCTGGTGCATGATTAATTGTTTCATTTGGGTAAACATCTACCAGAGCCCCATCAAAGATGGGGCATATTTTCTCCATTATGCCATTCAATTTTTACTTCATGATTTTTTTACTAACATAATTTTCTATAAGTTTTTCAAATTTGTCGAATTTTAGTGTTGCATTTTTGCTGAAAGCATTACTTAGTAAAACTTTCAACACATTATCTTTGTCTCTGTAGCAATGAATCTGAAAACCTTTTTTTGATAAGTAAGGAATAATAGTAAAGTATTCTCCATTTTTATCAAGAATTTTAGGATTACCTGAATCAGTGACAGTCTTGGCCGGATTTCCCTTTTATGGTTCGGTTAAGTCGTTTTTCAGGGAGTGACAACTCCCGAAGTTGGCATGACCCGCACGCTACGGCGACATTGGCG
>NZ_JAVBXR010000090.1 GCF_030824455.1 Desulfobulbus sp. | reverse complement strand
AGCTATCGGTTTTGTAATCGCGGTTCGGCCACACAACCGCCTACCTGCGGTCCTGCGGTCATCAGAACGGAATTCGTGCAAAAGACCGCGCCGTTGTCCACCTTCAAAGCGTCGAGTCGCAGCTTGATGGATGCGGTGCAATCAGGCAATGGCCGCACGGCGCTTGCCAATCAGGAAACCGATTTCTACCCTGTATCCTTAAGGCGCGAGGTGTTATGGCCGGGAACGATCTTTGCCGACCCCTACGGACATGTGCTCATACTCGCAAAATGGGTCGGCCAAACTGCGGAGAGCCCCGGCGTTTTATTTGCGGTCGACGCCCAACCGGATAATTCCATTGCTAGAAAAAGATTTTGGGAAGGAACCTTTTTATTTGCCAACATTGCCAGCGCCGGCCCCGGTTTCAAGTCGTTCCGGCCCATGGCGAACAAACGGTTGTTGAAGAATGAGGAGTTGCCCAATTATTCGCTGGAGCAGGCGGATTTGAGTCCTGAAGAGTTTTACGCGCAACTGTATGCACTCATCAACCCTGAGGGATTGAATGCGAAACAGGCCTACGAGGCGACGTTAACCGCCTTGATAGAACAGTTGGAAACGCGCGTGAAATCGGTTGAAAACGGCGAAGCCTATTTTCAGAAAGGCGGGTCTGTTATTGCTATGCCCAATGGCGCCGCTATTTTTGAAACTGTCGGCGCCTGGGAAGATTTTGCCACCCCGTCGCGGGACATGCGGTTGATCATCGCGATGAACGTGTTGCTCAATTTTCCAGAAAAAATTCAGAGTTATCCCGAATTGTTCAACTTGACGGCCCAATCTGCCCGACAAGTGAAGACCGAGATCGAGCAGTTGCACGACAAACTGACTGCAGCAAAGGAAATCCAGTATAACCGCAGCAACGGCGAGCCTTGGCGCCTGTCGATTGCCGACGTTTTAGCGCGTAAATCCGCCTTTGAGATGGGATATAACCCCAATGATTGCGTCGAGGTTCGCTGGGGGGCGGAAGTGGGAACGGAGGAATATGCGAATTGTCTCCGCCACGCTCCGGCTGCGCAGATCAAACAAATGACCACGGTGCGCGAATGGTTTCGCGAGGCAAAGCGCCCCGCGCGTTGAGTCAACGCAAACGGCACACAAGGCGTGCCGCTGTGCTTTGAAATTGAGCTGGCCTGGGCTGTCGCGGGACAGGCAACGCACCGTTCCCCTTTGAGAAACTCCCTGGAGAAACTATGATTACAGCGCTTGTTGAATTCACCCTGCCTCAGCCAATCACCAGCAGCCAGGCCAAGGAAATTTTTCTGAGCACGGCGCATAAATACCAAGGCATGCCTGGCTTGTTGAGGAAATATTACTTTCTCACTCCAGACGGCGCCAAGGCCGGCGGAATTTACTTGTGGAAGTCTCGTGAAGACGCTGATCGAGTGTATACCGAGGAATGGAAATCGTTTGTACGCGGCAAATACGGCTCGGACCCTTCGTTGACCTTTCTGGAGACCCCCGTTGTGGTCGACAATGTGCTCAATGAAATTATTTCGGCAACCTGAATCGATCAAACACTCGTCGGACCTTGCTTGGCCAACCCCGGCTCGAGTTGAGCGGCGAACCGTGGGCGAGCCGTAAGCCCGCTGTAGGCCGCTGCCGCCCGCTGCAAAGCGTGTTGGCTTGACCGACAAATTACATCTTTGAGACGCGACGATGGCGCTTATTCACTGTCATTTCTTTTCGCAGGTTCTAGGTCTGATGTCGACCATGAGCGTGATTCTCCCCGATCCCGGACCGCTTGAGGTCGGCGTCGCCCCAGGAAATCCAAGCCAACGATACCCGACCTTATACCTGCTGCATGGCCTGTCCGATGATCACACCGTCTGGCAGCGCCGCACGGCGCTCGAGCGCTATGTGGAAGGCCTGAATCTGGCCGTTGTCATGCCTGCGGTGCATCGGAGCTATTATGCGGATATGGCGGACGGCCTGCGCTATTGGACGTTTGTCAGCGAAGAAGTGCCTGCTGTTGCCCGGCATTATTTTCCGCTCTCCCTGGAACGCCGCGAAAATTATGTGGCGGGGCTGTCGATGGGAGGCTATGGAGCCTTCAAGCTCGCCATGACCTACCCGGAACGTTATGCGGCGGCGGCGAGTCTGTCGGGGGCGTTGGATGTTGTCCGGCTCGTCCAGGATGAACAGGCGGCAGGCCAAGCTGATCAAAACGAGATGGAGCATATTTTTGGCAAGGCCGAGGCGCTCGCTGGCGGCCCGAATGACCTCTATTCGTTGGCCGAGCAGATGGTCAAGCAGGGGAAGCCGCGACCTGATCTGTATCAGTGGTGCGGAACGGAGGATTTCCTGTATGCCGACAATGTGCGTTTTCGCGAGCATGCAGAGTCTTTGGGGGTAGCGATGACCTCCGCAGAAGGGCCAGGCGGGCACGAGTGGTCCTGTTGGGATGCGCAAATCCAACGGGTGCTCGCCTGGTTGCCGGGAGTTGATCGGCGATAGACGATGCGGTGCGACACCTAACGAATTTGCTTCTATCCTCAGTGAAACGGTGATTTGCTACCCATTTGCAAATTTTTAACGCTTCAGGAAGAAAATGAAAAAGAGATGTGGCTGGTGCGGCAGCGATCCCCTTTATGTGGCATATCACGACGATGAATGGGGCGTTCCCGTCCATGATGATCGTCTTCTTTTTGAGTTTTTGGTGCTTGAGGGCGCTCAGGCAGGATTGAGTTGGTTGACCATTCTCAAAAAGCGAGAAAATTACAGAAAGGCGTTTCAGGGGTTTGCCTGTGAACTCATTGCTGGCTATACGGAACGCGACATTGCCCAGTTGTTAAACGACCCAGGTATTGTACGCAACCGCTTGAAGATCGAAGCGGCGATCAAGAATGCCAAAGCGGTGCTGAAAATTCAGGAAGAGTACGGGTCCCTTGATGTATTTCTGTGGCGCTATGTTGAAGGCCAGCCAATTCATAACGCCTGGAAAGTGTTGGGAGAAGTGCCGGCGCAAACACAGCTGTCAGGCCAGATGAGCAAAGATTTGAAGAAACGAGGATGCAACTTCGTTGGCTCGACCATTTGCTACGCATTCATGCAGGCCGTCGGCATGGTCAACGATCATACCACGGACTGCTTTCGATATGCGGAGATCGCAGACCTGCCCCGATAGCACAACGGCAACAGGCGACTCCCTCCACTCCACTCCATTTCACTTCTCGGCTGCTTTCCCATGACTCCAGCAATAAATGCCGCAAAAAAGGCGAAAATTCGCTTTCAAATCCACGAGTATAAACATGACGACAGCGCAGGCTCCTACGGGGAAGAAGCTGCAATAAAGCTGGATGTTGACGGCAAGAGAGTTTTCAAAACCCTGGTGGTTTCAATTGACGATGAAAAGTTATCTGTCGGCGTTATTCCTGTTGCATGTCAATTGGATCTCAAACGTTTTGCCAAAGCGCTTGGGGCGAAGAAAGCCGCGATGGCGCAAGCACATGCCGCTGAAAAGACAACAGGATATGTGCTGGGTGGGATAAGCCCGCTTGGGCAAAAGAAACCCTTGGTTACGCTCATTGATGAGTCATCGACAGGATTTGACACGATATTCGTCAGCGCCGGCCGCCGGGGGCTTGAGATCGAGCTGTCTCCCGCTGATTTGTGTTTGTTGACAAAAGGAAAATTTGAATCTATTTGCAAATAGAGTGCAGTTCGGGAATTTGATCCTGGCGGAGACGCCCTGTTTTTTGAGCGGCTCTGCAAGAATCAGAGGGGAAGAAGCGGTGGTCTGAGCCCTGAAGAGGCTCGAGAACTTCTTGTCGCGGCCCTATCACAAAAACCAATGCATGGACGTATCTCGGGGGGATTGGCTTTGTTGCTTGGGATGTCTGCAACATCCAGCCAGCCCCTCAATATTTTATCGGCTTGAGCGCCAAAAACGACGGCCTGCCGGGTGGCAGGCGATTAAGAGAAAGGAGCACACTCAAATGGATATGAAAACTGTACGGGAACAGGCCCGCGAACAACTCAAAGGATTTTGCCGGGTCTGCCCGGTCTGCGATGGGCGCGTTTGCGCCGGCGAGGTGCCAGGCATGGGCGGCGTGGGAACGGGCAGC
Source organism: Desulfobulbus sp. (assembly GCF_030824455.1). Lineage (GTDB taxonomy): Bacteria > Desulfobacterota > Desulfobulbia > Desulfobulbales > Desulfobulbaceae > Desulfobulbus. The sequence goes on along the minus strand of NZ_JAVBXR010000090.1, from coordinate 9,137 downwards.
GCTTTTAAGGCCAACCTGGAGGCATTGGCGAAGGTTCAATTGAATATGCGCACCATTCACAACGTGAAAGAACCGGATATGACGTGGACGCTATGGGGTAAAACGCTCTCCATGCCGATCCTGGTCGCCCCCATCACAGGTTCTTCCTACAACATGGGTGGGAAAATGACCGAGGAGGAATTCATTGCCGAGATGGTGGCGGGCGCGGTCGAGGCCGGCACGCTCTGCATGACCGGCGACGGCGCCGACCCGCGGATGTTCGACAGCGGGTTGAAGGCTGGCGCTGAAAACAAGGGCCATTCGATCGCCATTATCAAACCGCGAGCCCAGGAGGTTGTTGCAAGCCATCTGCGCGCCGCAGAAGAGGTGGGCGTGCTCGCCGCCGGAATGGACATCGATGGCGCGGGGCTGGTCACTATGGCGATGAAAGGCCAGCCGGTTGGTCCTAAGACCTTGGCGGAGATGCATGAGGTGATCGCCGCAACCAAGCTGCCGTTTATCGTCAAAGGGGTGATGACGGCGGACGAAGCGGAGGCTGCTATCCAGGCCGGGGCCAGTGCGATTGTGGTGTCGAACCACGGCGGCCGGGTGCTCGATTTCACCCCTGGAGCAGCCGAAGTGTTGCCTGCAATCGTCGACCGCGTCAAAGGCAAGGCGATTGTTTTTGTCGACGGCGGCGTGCGTAGCGGGAGCGATGTGCTGAAACTGCTCGCCCTCGGCGCAGACGCCGTGCTGGTTGGCCGCCCGGTGTTGATAGCCGCTTTCGGAGGCGGCCGCGAGGGTGTGGCCTTGTATCTCAATCAGCTTAAAGGAGAACTGCTGCAGGCTATGCTGCTGACCGGAACCGCTGACGTGAAAAATGTGCCGGCAAGCATTCTCTACAGCGGACACCGGGGCTGAGAACGGAATTCACAAACCGGCAAGGTGTTTGCTGTTGGGCGCGAGGAGGCGGTGATCTTCAAGCCCTCAGTTCTCCATCAGTCAATATAATATAATAAATATCAATGGGATAATGATAACCCACCGGCTTGAAGTCGGTGGGTTATCTGTCTCTACGGCGCCTGGGATTTTGCTGATTTGGGGATCCAATCCCTATTTTTTAACGGCCCTTTTCATGGCTTGAAAAGGGCCGTTGGCTTGAGGGAAACCGAAACAGGGGGCGTTTCGCTCCCTCTGGTCAAGGCCATAGGTGGGGCAGGGGGCATAACCGAAGTGGCCTTCGCCGCTCCTCGAGCTTGTTTTGTGTCGTCTCGACCACCGGGGGAAATCTTCGCGCCCCCGCCAACGCCGCCTTGCCTCTCCCTCGAACAGCACACCCCAGAAAAGAACCCGGATGGAACTCAAGCGGTATTCGGGGGGGCCTTTGCGGATTGGCTCGGCGCCGAGGGGGTCTGTTGCGTCGTTTAGTTTCGCCTCAAGTCGTGCCGGCGACAGCGCCCTTGCGGAGTGCAATCCGGCGCCGGTCGCCGAGGATTCTTTCCGTCTCCGAACCCTTTTTTTCCCTTCTGATGGGCCTCGTTGTTGCTTCCATTTCTTCCCTCTCTGCCGCTGAAAAAGAGGGGTGATAGGTGCCGGCACAGGCAAAAAATTGTTTTGTTTTTCCGGTAGGTTTTCCCGTTTCGCAAGAGCACGGAAAAATGTTTGGGTTGCAATATCTCGAAATTCTGTTATTTTCATGCATCTTGATAGAAAAAGCCACCACGACTTCAACTTGAGAGAACAACAATATGCGAACAACCAAGCTCGTTTTTATGGTTCTGATCGGCTTGGCGATGATCGAATTTTCCTTTGGACAATCACTCAACGCCGCCCCTTCAACCAAGGCGGCAAAAGCATCGCTCGCCGCCTCCAAAACCACCAAATCACCCGCCTCGACTGCCGCAAAATCCGCCAAATTGATGAAAGGCCAGGCTGTCGTGTATTCCGACAAATTGATCGGCAGAAAAACTGCCAGCGGTCAAAAATTGTGTCAGACCCAAATGACGGCTGCACACCGCTCGCTTCCGCTGGGCACGAAGGTGCTCGTTACCAATGTCCGCAACAACAAATCAGTTGAAGTGCGCATCACCGACCGGGGGCCCCACCATGCTGGCCGCGTGATCGACTTGACGACTGCCGCCGCCGCCAAAATCGGGATGAAGAAGACCGGCAACGCCCTTGTCCAACTGGAAGTCGTTCGCGGGGACTCGTCCAAAAAATCATAAACAGAAATCGGGGCGAGCGGATTGCCGGCGCCGCTTAACCGCAACCCTCGCGTGTGAACACGAAGCAGTGCAAAGCGGCCTTAGGTTAAGCCAAGCCGCTAGACCCACCCACCCTGCTTGCCCAGTCTGCAATTGCTGGGCAAAAAGAGTCGAGCTCAACCAATCCTCCCTTCATCCGGTCCCCAATCTTGCCGCCGGGCCCATTGCGCCCATCCACCGGCCATTTCCAGGCATCCCAGATCTTCAACAAGCAATTCCTTGTCAGATCGTCCATCTGCATCAGCCCCCCAAAAAAAATGCGCTGCTGCGCTGCCGGCAACGGCATGATGCCCCCTGGCCGGCCTTGAACGGAACCAGTGGCGGTGGTTTTGCATGTGAACAGCCTTGCCCGCAGGGGGCGCGGCGGAAGGGAGGCGATAAATTAGCTTGGAGAGAATTGCATTTAGCCTATACAATGATTGAGCAACGAGGGTTTGCTTGTTTTTGTAGCGTTAAATCAAAAGAGTAGCGTTGATGGCTAAAAAATTGAAATCCAAGGTGACGGCTGATTTGAAGAAAAACAGGCTGTATATCACCGTCTCTTCAACCGCAACCCAAACAGAGCTGAAAAAGGTGTATACCGATGTTCGGTTTTGCGTTGCCGATTTAAAACCTGGGTTCGACGTCATTAGCGATATTTCCGGGTGCACCCTCGGCCACTTGAGCGGCATCAACATTTTCAAGAAGATCATGGAGTATCTGATTGTGAACAAGGTCGGCCGGGTCGTTCGGGTCGTGGTCGGCACAAACATCATCCTCAAACAACTTCTGGCTGCGGCCGCAATATTCCAAAGCTATAAACCCATCTATGTCGCTTCGCTCCAAGAGGCCGAGGAACTGCTCCTTGAGCCGGTTGAGCCGGAAGCCCTCTGTTTCCAGATCAATCGGCGGCAGGTCGAATACGCGGGAGATGCGGCCAACGAGAACGGACAGCTGCTTGACATTTCGACCAAGGGGTGCACCGTGCAGGGCCCGACAGCCGCGCTGTCCATAGATCAGCACTTGTCCATGACCCTTTCCCTGTATCGTGATCAGGATGAACTGTCAGCGCTTGCCATGAAGGCCAAGGTGGTCTCGGTTGCTGAGGACCGTTTCGCAGTTGAGTTCTCGGATGTGGATCAGGAATTGAAACAGGTGTTGTATCAATGCCTGGTCAACGAGGCCTGCCGCTCTACCGGGCTGGTAAGCGGCTGATCTCGCCGCTTGGCTTTTCGTTCTTGTATTTCCGGAAAATGTTCAGTAAAGTTTAGGCATTAGTTGATTCGTCGGCGGATAACGGGCTGGCCTGAACGCGCGGCGTTTCCACTGCAACCGACGTGCAAACGTGGAGCCGTCCGGGAAATGCCCTGAAGGCGTTGCACTGATTGCTCCGAATCCACAATCAAAGCAAAGGAGGAACACATGGCACGAAAAACCCTTGGTCTTTTTCTCTCCCTTGTGTGCGCGGCAGTGCTTGCGCTCACCGTATCCTGCACCACCCCGGCAGGCAGATCCACAGGCCAGGTGGTGGACGACGCCGCCATTACCACCCAGGTCAAGGCTGATTTGCTGGCTGACAAGGACGTCAGCGGCCTGGCGGTTTCAGTGGAAACGTTTCAAGGCGAGGTTGTGTTGACCGGCGCGGTCGATACCCGGGCGCAGAGCAGCAAGGCAACGCAGATAGCCCGCAAGGTGCATGGCGTCACCAACGTGAAAAACCTTCTCAAAATTAAATAGCGCGGTCAGCATGGGGGATGTCCGGAAGGCTCCCGAGTGATTGGCGACATGGAACGGGGCTGCGGATGCTTCCCCGTTTTTTTTATGCACATTTGAGGAACGGTTCCCGGCAGAACGCCAAACCAAGCCAGCAGCGACTCCGCAAGGGCTTTTTTTTGCCGGCTGCAACTGTTGGGCGACCAGGAATCGTTGCCGTCACCTCAATCAGCGAGGTTCCGTCATGAAGCTGCAGTCTGTGTTGCGTTGTGTTCTCCTCGTGTTCGGCCTGGCCACGCTGGCCGGTTGCGCCGCCCCTGTTCCCTCCGGCTTATGGCAGGAGGAATCAGACGTGCAGCAATTGTTTGAATCCGGCCAACTGCTTCCCGATCACACCTATTATTACCTCGGCTCGTTTGCCGCGCCTGATTCGGTCATCGCCGTCAGCAATCAATTCACCCTCCGCAGTCGGGTTTGGGCCCAGATCGACATGACCGAAGCGCGGTTGAACGGATGGCTGCAGTGGTGGCGGACCGAGCGCTACGGGGCCTGCGACTATCACGGCGGCCGCATCATCGCCCCGGATGGGCGGCAGGCGGGCGTCTGGTATTCGCAAAATGTTTTCAACATCATTCACCTGCCCGAGCCCGGGGTGATCGAAGTCTACAAACCCCACTCCTACGCCGGCAGAACCTGCGGCGAACCCCGCGACGAGTCGTCGCGATGACCGAGGGGCGCAGACGCAGACACAGTCCGTCTGACGCCCCTTTCCCGGGTTTTGCGCCCAGCGCGCCTAGCGAGCGCAACGCCGCTGCGGCGACATGGACAGACGCCCGTCCCTGCATTCAAGGAGAATCTCGATGAACAACAACCGACTCGAGCTTTTGGCCCCGCTCTCCGGGGTGATGGTCCCGCTTGAGACCATTCCCGATCCGGTTTTTGCCCAGAAAATCGTGGGCGACGGCGTGTCGATCGATCCCGTTTCCAGCGAGTTGTCGGCGCCGGTGGCCGGCACGGTGGTCAACCTGCACCGGGCCTGTCACGCCCTCACCCTGCGCAGCGAAGAGGGGATTGAGGTGCTGCTGCACATCGGCATTGACACGGTGGAGCTCAAGGGCGAAGGGTTCACCGCCCTGGTCAAGGAGGGCGACGCGGTCAAGGCCGGGCAGCCGCTGATCCGTTTTGACCTGGACGGCGTGGCCCGCAAGGCGCGCAGCCTGTTGACCCAGATGCTGATTGCCAACGGCGAGCGGGTGGCCCGGTATCTGCCGGCTGTCGGCATGGTTCGGGCAGGGGAAACGGCGGCGTTAACCCTGGAGTTTGCCGCACCCACTGAGGCAGACCATGCGGCCCAGGCGGCGCAGGCAGGCCAAGCGGGGCAGGGCGAGGCCATTGTTGGAGAGATCGTGCCCCTGCCCAATCCCAGCGGCTTGCACGCCCGGCCGGCGGCAGTGCTGGCCACGGCGGCCAAGAAATTCAAATCCGTGGTTTTTCTGCAGCGCAACGATCAGGAGGTTAACGCCAAATCAGTGGTGGGCCTGATGGGATTGTCGACCGCTCAGGGTGATCCGTTGCGCGTCAAGGCGCTCGGGCCCGATGCGCAAGAAGCGGTCGGCGTCCTGACCGAGTTGCTGCGCCAGGGATGCGGCGAAAAACCAGGTGAAGCACCTGCGGCGGCGCCCTCCGCGCCCGAACCGGTCCGCGTCAAGGGGGCTTCCGCCGACGAGATGGTCGGCGTTTCCGCTTCGCCGGGGCTGGCTGTGGGCAAAATCGTGCAGTACCGGCAGCAGGCGCTCGACGTGGCCGAGCAGGGGGCCGGCCCGGATCAGGAACGCGCCGCGTTTGAGTCGGCCTTGCGCACCGCCCGCAATCAGATTGAAACCCTCAAACAGCAGATCAACGCCGACGCCGGCAACCGCAACCGGGTCGAAATTCTCACCGCGCACCAGGAATTGCTCGACGATCCCGGCCTGATCGATCTGGCCATCGCCGGCGTCAGCCAGGGCAAGAGCGCCGGGTTCGCCTGGCGCGCAGCCTTCACCCAGTATGCCGCGCAGTTGGAAAATCTCGACAACGCCCTGCTGCGCGAGCGGGCCAATGACGTGCGCGACGTTGGCCGCCGGGTTCTGGCCCTACTGACCGGCGTCGTCCAGGCGGCGCTCACGGTTGCGCCGGGCACGATTCTCGCGGCCGAGGAACTGGCCCCGTCGGACACCGCCGCCCTCGACCCGGCCAAGGTGATCGGTTTCTGCACCACCACCGGCGGCGCCACCAGTCATGTGGCCATCTTGGCGCGCTCGCTTGGCATTCCGGCGGTCTGCGGGATCGAGGAATCAGCGCTTTTGATTGCCGACGGCACGCTGGTGGTGCTCGACGGCAGCCAGGGGATTCTGCGCGCCCATCCAAGCGAGTCCCAGGTGGCCGAGGCCCGCGACAAGATGACGCAGATCGCCGCCAAACGCGAGGCCGACAAGCTGCTGGCGATCAAGCCGGCCGTTACCCTGGACGGCCATCTGGTCAAGGTCATGGCCAACATCCGCAACCTTGAGGACGCCCGTGAGGCCCTCCAACTGGGCGGCGACGGCGTTGGCCTGCTCCGCTCCGAGTTTCTCTTCCACGAGCGAAGCGTCGCGCCCACCTATGAGGAGCAGGCCGCCGAATACGCCGCCGTTGCCCAGGCGCTCGGGCCGGAGCGCGAGCTGGTGATCCGCACCCTGGACGTCGGCGGCGACAAACCCCTGACCTACCTGCCGCTGCCCAAGGAGGACAATCCTTTTCTCGGCATGCGCGGCATCCGCGTCAGCCTGGAGCGTCCCGACCTGCTGCGCATTCAGTTGCGGGCCATGCTGGCCGCCGCCGAGGCGACCCAGCTGCACATTATGTTCCCCATGATTGCGACCATCGACGAGCTGCGCGCCGCCAAAATGATCCTGGCGGAGGAATCGGCAGCCACGGGCAAGCAGGCCAAGGTCGGGGTGATGATCGAAGTGCCGTCGGCGGCGATCATGGCCGAGGTGTTCGCCCGCGAGGCCGACTTCTTCTCCGTCGGCACCAATGACCTCACCCAGTACACCCTGGCCATGGACCGGGGCCATCCCAAGCTGGCCAAACGCGCCGACGGGCTTGATCCTTCGGTGCTGCGGATGATCGCCCTTGCGGTGGAAGGCGCGCACAAGCACGGCAAATGGGTCGGCGTCTGCGGCGGTCTGGCCTCGGACGTGATGGCCGTGCCGGTGCTCATTGGTCTGGGGGTCGACGAACTCTCGGTTTCCGTGCCGGCCATCCCCTCGGTCAAGGCCTTGGTGCAGCGGTTGTCGCTGGACGAATGCCGCAACCTGGCCAGGGAAGCGCTTGCCTTGGCCAGCAGCGGGGAAGTGCGCACACTGTTGGCGGGGTTCGCCCAGTAGCGTCACGCGGCGCAATTGATCGATTTCTGAGGAGGAATTGCTATGTTCAAAGGTTTGTTCTCTTCGCTGCAGAAAATCGGCAAGGCCTTGATGCTGCCGGTGGCCGTGCTGCCGGTGGCCGGCCTCCTGCTTGGCCTTGGCGCCACCGACTTTCACGGGTATGTGCCGGCGCTGGTTCTGGCCCTGATGAAGAATTCCGGCGACGTCATCTTCGGCAACCTGCCGCTGATTTTTGCCATCGGCGTGGCCCTGGGCTTTACCGAAAACGACGGGGTGTCGGCGGTCGCCGCGACCATTGGCTACCTGGTGATGACCGTCACCCTGGGCGTCATGGCCACTTTGCTTGGCATCAAGCCGGCTATGATCATGGGGCTGCCCTCGATCCAGACCGGGGTGTTCGGCGGCATCCTCGCCGGCGGTCTGGCCGCCTTCCTGTTCAACCGCTACTACCGGATAGTGCTGCCCGAATACCTCGGTTTTTTTGCCGGCAAGCGCTTCGTTCCGATCATCACCGCCCTGGCGGCCATTGTCCTTGGCGTGGCGCTCTCCTTTGTCTGGCCGCCCATCCAGAACGGCATCAATGGCTTTTCTCACTGGGCGGCGGTCAGCAGTCCGCGCACTGCGGCCAGCTTGTACGGCCTGGTCGAACGTCTGCTGATTCCCTTTGGCCTGCATCACATCTGGAATGTGCCCTTCTTCTTTGAAATGGGCTCCTATACCGATGCCGCAGGGCAGGTCGTTCACGGCGACATCAACCGTTTCTTTGCCGGCGATCCCAGCGCCGGCATCCTCGCCGGGGCGTTCTTCTTTAAGATGTTTGGCCTGCCGGCGGCGGCAATCGCCATGTGGCGGTGCGCCCGTCCGGAAAACAGGGTCAAGGTGGGCGGCATGATGATTTCGGCGGCGCTGACCTCCTTCCTCACCGGCATCACCGAACCCATCGAGTTTTCCTTTCTGTTCGTGGCGCCGGTCCTGTACGTGCTCCACGCCATCCTGGCCGCTTCCTGCCAGTTTGTCGCCAACACCCTCGACATGCACATGGGTTTTACCTTTTCGCAGGGCGGCATCGATTTTTTGATGTTCAACCTGATTGGCGGCAAGGCCAAGAACGCTTGGTATGTTTTCCTCCTGGGGCCGATCTGCGCGGGCGTCTATTACCTGGTGTTCTCCGTGGTGATCACCAAGATGGACCTGAAAACCCCGGGCCGGGAAAAAGAGCAAGCCCAGGCCGGCCAGACCCAGACCGAAGGCGTTCACGGTCAGGCCCTGGATCTGGTCCAGGCTTTCGGCGGCCGGGGCAACATCGTCAGTCTTGATTCCTGCATCACTCGCTTGCGGGTTGCGGTGGGCGATCCGGCCAAGGTTGATCAGGCGCGGCTCAAGGCCATGGGCGCGGCCGGGGTGATGGTGGTGGGCGACGGCATCCAGGCCATTTTTGGCCCGACCTCGGAGAAACTGATGGTTGCTATGCAGGATTATCTCAAGGTGGCGGGGGCCGAAGCCGACCAGGGGTCGCTGGGTTCTGCCCCGGCTGCAGTGCCTGTGCAAGCTCCTGCCGAGGTCGCTGCAACAAGCAGCAGCAGCCTGCGTCTCGACGCTGCTATGGTTGCAAGCGGGTTGGGCGGCCGGGGCAACATCGGCGCCGTGGCCTTGGTGGCCGCCACCCGGGTGCGGGTCGAACTCCTTGATTCCGGCAAACTCGACGAACCAGGGTTGCAGGCGGCCGGCGTGGCCGCAGTTGCCCACGCAACCGAGGCGATTGTGCATCTCATCGTTGGCGTTGGCGTTGCCGACC
>NZ_JAVBXR010000047.1 GCF_030824455.1 Desulfobulbus sp. | reverse complement strand
CCCTTGAAGACCACCTCGAGGACTCGTTACGGACAATGGAATGTGATACACCAAGAGTCCATTCCATCGTCGCGTGGCCGTGGATCATGAGTTCACTTTTGAATTAGAATTGGAATTACCCCTTTGCAGGACCTGGCCACCCTTGAAAGGGGAGACCAGGTCCTGAAGCGGCAGCAGTGCAACTGCAGCAGCGCCGAAAAGGTCAGGCCTTATTTGGCGCTTTTCACCACCAGGTTATTTTCGGTAGCCTGTACATTTTTGATGCCACGGGTAATTTCCAGCGCCCTATCGATGCTTTGATTGGAATCAACAATGCCGCTCAACCGCACAACGCCCCCTTTGGTCGTCACGGTGACCTGGGAAGACTTGAGTACCGGGTCTGCCAATATTTCTGCCTTCACCCTGGCGGTGATGGCCGCGTCATCCATAGATTCCACGGCTTTTTCAATTTTATTGCCTGCCTGATCAGTTGCTTGATCCACCTTTTTACTGGTTTGCTCAACCGCCTGATCCACCTTTTGCCCGGCCTTCTCAGCCGGCCCGTCTTGCTTGCATGCGGTCAATCCAAGAACAGACGCCATGACCACGACAGCCAGAATACTTTTATAAGACGCGTTTATTTTCAATTTCTCTCTCCAGTTAAATTTTTCCCAGTAACATCAGGACGATTAAAATAATTAAGATGAGCCCAACCGTGCCGCCAGGCGCGTAGCCCCATGATCGGCTATGGGGCCATGATGGAATGACTCCCAACAAAATCAGTATCAGAACGATGAGTAATATTGTGCCCAGTGACATATTCAGTCCCTCGTTGATTAAAGGTTATACTGCGAGTCATTTGTTACAGATCTGACGCCCTTGATTTTCGTTGCATGCATCAATGTTGTTCGCCTCGATATAAGGAGGTTAGACACGCACCGAATGCATCAACCCCAAAATACCGATGACAATCAAATACACTGCCACGAAATAATTTAAGAACCTCGGTACAAGCAGAATCAATATGCCTATGAGGATGGAAAATATCGGCTGCAAGGCAATGTTGGCGAGATTGACGTTCATGGATGCCTCCTGGTTTGGGACAACTCGTTCGTGTTCAACTGAAAGTCGACTTTGCTTACGCCGCATGCTCACTGCTTCTCTGCTTCTAGTAAGGCAAGTCCAATGCCCGAAAAGAGGCGAACCGCTAAAGATTCAATTGTCATGCTATTACAGGTGGTTGATTGTAAGTCTGTCGTTTCCAAGGGGGATTGGGGCAGCCAGGATGTGTTGCGGTCAACGCAATCGTTGCGTTGTTGACCTTGGTGTCGCAGGGTTGCAGGATTGTTATTAGGCGGTGAGGATTGTGCCTGTGGGCGGCACGCGGAATGAACATGGAATCATGGTTTCAACGTGCCGAGTGTCGAGAGGCCGGGACGCTGGCCGTCAGTTGTTGCAGTTCGCATTATTTATGGATATTCCGGCGAGATGTGCTGTGGTTTCTCCCGGGTTTGCCTGATGACGGCTTCAGTTGCAACCTTGCTGCGCATCCGTTTGATCGACGAATTTTGGTCGGCCAGCTTCGGGGGCGATTCAGCAATGGGGTTGTCTGGATTCGTGCAGGACAGGCATTGTCAGGATGTTCCTTGAAAGCGTGGTTGTGCCAGGGGCGTATAGTGTAGCGGCGCCAATTGAAGTTGGCGCTACTATTAAGTTGCGCGCAACGGTGTATTTGGCTCAGGATCTCTTTGGTGAGAGTTTTTGTGTTGCATAATAAATTGAAAATATTCAATTTGTTGCAAAATTTGGAATGCATTGAGGTCAAGGACCGGGAATTGCACTTTCCTCATCAAAATGAGGCAACTCTTGCCAATGAACAACTGATTGCAACCCTCTGCAATGAGGGCGGATCTCAATGCACCTCCACTGTTCGTCCGGTTGTTCAGGAATGAACCGCACGCAGCAAACAACTCTGAGCGGCTTCGCGCGAGTGGCGCTGGCGGCGCATCCGTGGTCGGCGGAGCTGCAGGAGCCTTCACCGGATGTATCTTCGGTGAACATCACCAATGAGGCGTATGCTGGCCAAGCAGCGCCAGATAAAAAACGCACCCGAAAGCTTTGAAGCTGAACGAGTGCGCTGAAAGCATGGCCGTGCAAGAAAGGCGGTCATGCATTTTTACGTCCAATGGTTTGGTCGTGCGAACAGCGAGTTGGGTCGGAACGCCATCGTGGCGCGCAGTAACAATCCCGCAGGGAATCCCGGCGGATTTGGGAGTTGTTGAACCTGATCAATCCGATCAACCCTGCCAACTCGCCAAAGAAAACCCCGGTCTCTGCGGCGACGACGCTGGCCAACCGCCGGGAGCACGCGATCCAGGTGCGAACAACGTTCAGGTGGGCAGTTTGTAGGCCGGAGCGGCAATTCGTTTTGGATAAAGAGAACAAAGAACTCTAGAGGAGATAAAAATGAAAAAAATCATACTGTTGATCGTCTTGATGGCAACGCTGGCATCCCTTGGCGGCTGTTTCTGGGGCTACCCTCCAGGCCATGACCGGGGTGATGATCGCCACGACCGAGACGACAGATATGACCGGCCCAGGAACGATAGGCCGGATGAACGAAGATAAGGGGTGTTGAGAGAGGAAGCGTCGTTAAATAGTGCGATGAGACAGAAACATCGGGCACTGTGCGCGCATGATTGACGCCTGCGTTTTTCTCGGCGCCAAGGTTGATTGCTGGCGCAACGCAGAGCTGGCCGCTTCTTCTGGATGCACATTGTCTAAAGACTTGTTCGCAACGCGCCATTTTTTGGGCAAGCGAGCATTGCAAGACACGCCAACACAACAAAAAAGACAGGAGGTTCCGTCTATGAAAATCAAGGCAGGGGTATGGATCGATCATCGCAAGGCCGTCATCGTGTTGCTCTCCTCCCAAGGTGAAGAGACTTTGGAGATTACATCCAATATCGAAAAACATCCGGGGCGGAGTGAGGGCAACAATCCAACGGCGCCCTACGAAGCGCAGCTGGTCAAGGCCGACGATAGCCGGGAACGCAAGTTTGCGGGCCAGCTCGACCAATATTATGCGGAGGTGACAACGGCCTTTCGCAGCGCCGAATCCCTCCTGATTTTTGGTCCCGGCGAGGCCAAGGGAGAGCTGAAACGGCATCTTGAAAACGCCAAGCTCGGCGAAACCATTGTTGCGGTGGAACCTGCCGACAAGATGACGGATCGCCAGATCGCAGCAAAAGTGCGCGATTATTTCAAGGAATAGAACCAAGCTGAGGCGTGCATGGAAAAGCCAATGAAAACCCTAGCCGCCGCCATGTCCCCAAAAACGCGGCTTGACTTGACTGACGGCGCCGTCCGGCCCTGTTGTACGCCGGCTGGTTCGTGGAGTCGCTCTTCACCCAGCCCCTGATCATCCCTGTCCTTCGCACCAACAAAATCCCGTTTATTGAAAGCCGGGCGAGTTGGCCGTTGATTTTCACCACTGGCAGGCGCGTTTGGCTTTGTGCCTCCGCCTCCGCGCTCCTGGCTCTTTTGGGCCGTCATCGTGCTGGGTTACGCGGCGCTAACGCAGTTGGCTAAGGCCTGGCTTAGGCAGGTTTGGCGAGTAACGGAAATAATGCGTTCCAAAGGCAACGCAACTGAAAGCACAGCTCGAATTTTTAGGCGCTGGCGGCGAGAACCGACAGCTTCGGCTCAAATGGAGCTGCGCCAGCAAATCCTCAACCACCCATCAAGGAGTATTGGCTATGCAAAAGAAGCTACGAGCAGTTGTTGTATTGGCAACGGGGCTGAGTGTACTGGTTTCCTCCGATCTAGGGGGCAATCTGATTTCTCAGGCTTCGGCTGAATCCACGACGGCGGCACGCGCAAATGCAGCCAGGACCCAAGAGGCGGAGCCTTCCCACGTAAGCGTCAACCCCTCGCCCGAAACCCCGGACGGCGTCCTTTTGATGCAGGCGCAGGCGCTCTTTGGCAAACTGCCCGCCACCATGCCCGGGAGCGAGCGGGACACTCCCGCCATGATTGCGCTGGGGAAAAAGCTGTATTTCGAGCAAGGCGTTTCGATCAACAAAACCCAATCCTGCAACTCGTGCCATCCCATCGACAACAAAGGCGCAGGCGCGGACAATCGCAAAACAGGCAAAGGCGCGGAAGGAAAATTTGGCGACCGCAACGATCCAACAACCTTGAATGCCGGGTTTCAGATTGCCCAGTTCTGGGACGGCCGCGCAGCCACGCTGGAGCAACAGGCCCAGGGGCCGCCGCTCAACCCTATTGAAATGGGCATGCCCAATGGGGCTGCGGTGGTCGAACGGCTGAACGGCATACAAGAGTATCCTGCAGATTTCAAAAAGGCCTTTCCTGGCGACAATGACCCGGTGACGTTCGACAATTTTGCCAAGGCGATTGCCGCCTTTGAACGAACCCTGATCAGTCGGGGCCGTTTCGACCGGTTCATGGAGGGGGACAAGCAAGCGCTCACCGGACAGGAAATGGAAGGCATGCGGACCTTTGTCAATGTCGGCTGCGTGCAGTGCCATAGCGGCCCCAACTTGGGCGGGATGACCTTCCAGAAAATGGGCGTGTTCCATGCGTACAACAACGACTCGGATCTTGGACGCGTTAAAGTCACCAAGCTTGAGAGCGACAAATTTGTGTTCAAGGTTCCCATCTTGCGCAACGTCACCATGACCGCCCCGTATTTTCATGACGGCGAGGCGGGCAACTTGGCCGAGGCAGTGGATCAGATGGGGTACCTGCAACTGGACAAGAAGCTGCAAGACGCAGACATCAACGCCATCCTCCGTTTTTTGACCACCCTGGCCGATGCCGAGCGCACCACAGCGCCGCCAGTAGAGCCAGCAGCGCCAGTTACGCCAGTAGATGCGGCAAAGTCTTCAGCCGCTTGGACGCCGCCGCAGATGGAGGATATCCCCCAGGGAGAGTCCGGTGATCTCATTCGTTACGGCGCCCTGCTTTTATCCGATACCTATGTGCAACTTGGCCTGGGCGCGAAGGAGGAGAAAATGCGCTTTTCAGGAAACTCGCTGAACTGCACGAGCTGCCACATGGATAACGGCACCAAGCAGTTTGGCCTGCCGTGGATGGGCGTGAGCCAGGCGTATCCCCAATACCGTGGTCGGGAAGACAAGGTGCAGGGACTTGAGGAGCGGATTAACGGCTGTTTCGAGCGCAGCCTGAACGGCAAGGCGTTGGCTGTGGACAGTAGGGAAATGAAGGCCATGGTCGCTTATATGAACTGGTTGTCGAAAGATATGCCCAAGGATGTGTACGGCCTGGGAACACCCAAATACGAAGGCCCGAACCGCAAGGCTGATGTGAATAAAGGGAGGGAGGCGTATAGCCAGTTCTGCATGTCCTGCCACGGCGAGGACGGGGGCGGCTATCAATCCATGTCGGCCGGAAAGTCGGGCAACCATGTCGCTCCGGCGCTCTGGGGCGCCGCCAGCTATAACAACGGCGCGGGAATGAACCGAATGCTGACCACCGCTGCATTTATTTACAGCAACATGCCGTTGGGAACGCCGTGGAATCGTCCGGCTATCGCCAATGAAGCCGCCTATGACGTCGCCGCGTATCTCAGTTCCAAGGAACGGCCGCAGATGAGCGGCCTGGAGAAGGACTATCCAAAACTTGCGAAAAAAGCGGTAGACTGCCCGTATCCGCCCTATGCCGATGATTTTTCCCAAGAGCAACATCAGTATGGGCCGTTTCAGCCAATAAAAGCGGCGCAGAACAAGAAATAAGCACGACGGGAAGCGCGAGGCAGAGGGCATGCATGGTCGATTGCGCCGGGAGCGGACAGCAAGAGGATAAACTCCACACTAATGCGTGCACGGGCGCAAAGATTCAAGCATCCCTCTGCCTCTGCCGTCGATGTGGCGGCATACGGTGATCCCAAGCCATGCAAAACTTATTTGGCACAGATAATGTGAACACAAGGTTAAAGCTTAAAGGCGATTGGGCAAGAATCGTAAATAGATCCGCAAATTGCTTGCCAAGGCGCATGGAGGAATAATGAACGAAGGCAGCGCAGAAGCAAACAGGCGTGTGCATTGATGCAAAACAAAAGGGGCGAAAGTGAAAATGACTCAAGATGAATTTCGTGTGCGGCCCGGAGAAAAGATACATCTCAAGCAGTGCCCGACGATTGTCGAGCCTCTGTGTACATCACAGAAGCAATATAAGAAACTCCTTAAAAAGCAGGTTGAACAATTGGAGGATCTGCAACGCCTCCTCTATGCTTCCAATCGCTATTCGGTACTGCTCATATTTCAAGCGATGGATGCTGCCGGCAAGGACGGCGCCATTCGGCATGTCATGTCCGGCGTCAATCCACAAGGTTGCCAGGTTTTCAGCTTTAAACATCCGAGCGTAAGCGAATTGGAGCATGACTTTCTCTGGCGCACAACCACTTGTTTGCCGGAACGGGGCCGAATCGGCATTTTCAATCGGTCCTATTACGAGAAAGTGCTCATCGTTCGCGTGCATCCGGAGATTCTCATGAGTCAGGGGCTTCCGGATGAGCAACTTGACGAAAAGACCATCTGGAAGCAGCGGTATCGTTCCATTGTGGATTTTGAGGCCCATCTCCACCGCAACGGCGTCCGGATCGTAAAATTCTTTCTCCATCTCTCGAAGGAAGAACAGCGAAAGCGATTTCTTGAGCGCATTGACAATCCGGACAAAAATTGGAAATTCAGCAATGCAGATTTGCAAGAGAGGGAATACTGGCCGGCCTACATGGAAGCCTACGAGGCTTGCCTCAACGCGACAAGCACCCTGCATGCGCCTTGGCATGTTGTTCCCGCCGACCACAAAGAGAATGCGCGGCTGATTATTTCCCAGATCATTGTCGACACTCTTCAAGATTTGAAGATGCAATATCCGGAAGCGGATAAGACGCGCCGCGACGAGTTGCAAGCTATTCGTAAAATTCTCAGCTGATTATATGCTGTACCCTCATTTTATGCCCTGTGTGAGCGACGCAATTGAAGAACCAAATGACAGACAACGCCAGTTCCACCAACCTCGGGACGGTGACCCTGATTCGGGGCAGTGTCGTGGATGTCCATTTTGCAACGCATTTGCCGCCCATCCACTCCTTGCTGCACGCGCAAGAGGGGAAAATCGCCATTGAAGTGCTTGCCCAACTCGACGCCCATTGCGTTCGCGGCATCGCTTTAACCGCCACCCAGGGACTCGCCCGCGGCATGAGGGTGCAAGACACCGGCGGGCCGCTTATGGCCCCGGTCGGCAAAGGAACCCTTTCCCGCATGTTCGACGTGTTCGGCAATGCCATCGATCGTCTGGAGAAACCCACTGACGTCGAATGGCGCTCAGTCCATCGAACCCCACCACCCTTGGCGCGGCGTTCCGCCAGATCGGAAATTTTTGCAACCGGGATCAAGGCCATCGATGTGCTGCTGCCCCTGGAACGAGGCGGCAAAGCCGGCCTGTTCGGTGGAGCAGGAGTGGGCAAAACGGTCTTGCTCACCGAAATGATTCACAACATGATCGGCCGCCAGAAAGGAATCAGTATTTTTTGCGGCATTGGCGAACGATGTCGTGAAGGCG
Organism: Desulfobulbus sp.; assembly: GCF_030824455.1. GTDB lineage: Bacteria > Desulfobacterota > Desulfobulbia > Desulfobulbales > Desulfobulbaceae > Desulfobulbus. The sequence goes on along the minus strand of NZ_JAVBXR010000047.1, from coordinate 5,674 downwards.
AGGAGTTGTACCGTGAAATGAAGGAAGCCGGCGTGCTGCCGAACATGGTCATGCTGTTTGGCCAGATGAACGAACCTCCCGGCAGCCGCTTTCGCATCGGCCATGCGGCGTTGACCATGGCCGAATATTTCCGGGATGACGAGCATCGCGACGTGCTGTTGCTGATCGACAATATTTTCCGTTTCATCCAAGCCGGCATGGAGGTGTCGGGGCTGATGGGGCAGATGCCGTCGCGCCTGGGCTATCAGCCCACCATGGGCACCGAGCTTTCCGGGCTGGAGGAACGCATCGCCAACACCGACGCCGGCGCCATTACCTCCATCCAGGCGGTGTATGTGCCGGCGGACGACTTGACCGACCCGGCCGCGGTTCACACCTTTTCCCACCTCTCAGCATCGATTGTCCTTTCGCGTAAACGGGCAAGCGAAGGGCTCTTTCCGGCTATCGATCTGCTCCAGTCCAGTTCCAAGATGGCCACACCGAGCATTGTCGGTCAGCGGCATTACGGCCTGGCGCAGGAAATTCGCCGGACACTTGCGCAGTATGCTGAACTCAAGGACATCATTGCCATGCTCGGCCTTGAACAGCTCTCGCCCGAGGACCGCAATGTGGTCACCCGCGCCCGCCGCCTGGAGCGTTTTCTCACCCAACCTTTTTTTACCACCGAGCAGTTCACCGGTCTCAAAGGAAAGATCGTCAGCCTCGATGACGCCCTCGACGGCTGTGAGCGCATCCTCAATGATGAATACAAGGATTCTCCGGAACGGGCGCTCTACATGATCGGAGCAATTGCCGAGGCGAAGAAAAAAGCCCGGCCGGACACGCCTGCCGCCAAGCGCGAGGCCAAACCTAAACCACAGCCGACGAATTCGCCACCGAAACAAGAACCAGAGGTCGAACATGCAGCCAACACGCATGCAACTTAAGGTGCTTCTCCCTTTCCAGATTTTTGCTGAAAAAAGTAGCGTTTCTCGCATTGTTGCGGAGACGCGGGAAGGCTCGTTTGGCCTGTTGCCGCATCGTCTGGACTGCGTCGCAGCTCTTGTTCCCGGCATTCTGATTTTCGAAACCGAAGCGGAAGGTGAAGTGTGCGTGGCTGTGGACCAAGGGGTGTTGGTCAAAACCGGATTGGATGTGGTCGTCTCGGTACGCAATGCCGTCGGCGGCACGGATCTCGGGCAGTTACGGGAGAAGGTGGAGGCGGAGTTTCTGACCCTGGACGAACGGGAGCAGAACGTTCGCTCGGTGACGACGAAACTGGAAAGCGGGTTAATTCGTCGCTTGGCGGAGTTTCAGCATGAGTGAACCGGAACACAAGGACAGCAAAGGCCGGATTTCGTTCAGTGAGGAGGTCGGCCTCAAGGCGGAGCGTAAACTCAAGGCACGGCGGAATCCCACACCGGGGGTCTGGTCCGGCCTCGGCATGATGGGGCTTGTCGGCTGGTCGGTGGTTGTGCCGACGCTGCTCGGTGCAGCCCTCGGGCTCTGGTTGGATAAATTCCATCCGGGCAAGCATGCCTGGACCTTGGCCTTATTGGTGGCCGGCCTCATAGTGGGCTGTTTGAACGCCTGGCACTGGGTGGCCAAGGAAGAAAAGGCGATGCGGGAAGAGCAGGAGAAGGCTGATGAATGAAACGTTGATGTTGCCCCTGGCGCTGGCTGCAACCGCAGGATGCACCTTGGGGGCGCTGTTTTTTGGTGGCCTGTGGTGGACGGTTCGCAAGGCGGTTTCGTCCCAACGGCCGGCGTTTTGGTTGTTCGGCAGCCTGTTGTTGCGAACGAGCACGACCCTGGCCGGATTTTACTTTGTCGGCAGCGGTCACTGGCAGAGGTTGCTCGCCTGTTGCCTGGGTTTTGTTCTCGCACGTTTTATCGTTGTGCGGTTAACGGCAGCACCGGTTCCCAGCCCGCGCATTTCCGGTAAAGAGGTCGACCATGCGTCTCAGTCCTGATCAAATCATTTTCTGGCAGCACGGATTTTTCAAGCTCAATGCCACTATTGTGTACACCTGGGGCCTGATGCTGGCGCTGGCAGTCGGGTCGTATCTGATCACGCGCCGACTTTCCAGAGGGCTGCAGCGTTCCCATTGGCAAAATCTTGTGGAAATCGTCGTCACCGGCATTGAGCAACAAATCAAAGAGGTGGGCCTCAATCAGCCCCGACAATATCTCGGCTTTCTGGGCACGCTCTTTCTGTTTGTCGCCGCTGCCAGCCTCTGCACGATCATTCCCGGTTACGAACCGCCGACCGGATCGCTTTCGACGACTGTCGCTCTTGCGCTCTGCGTCTTCGTAGCCGTACCGTTTTTCGGCATTGAGGAACAAGGCTTAGGCGGCTATCTCAAATCCTACGCTGAACCGACGGTCATCATGCTGCCGTTTAACATTATCAGCGAAATTTCACGCACACTGGCCCTGGCGATCCGACTCTTTGGCAATATGATGAGCGGGGCGATGATTATCGCAATTCTGCTGACCATCACGCCCTTCCTCTTTCCCATTGTCATGACCGTGTTGGGCTTGCTGACCGGCATGGTGCAGGCCTATATCTTCAGTATCCTGGCCGCGGTGTACATCGCCGCCGCCACGCGAGTCCGTCAGCCTTCGCCTGAACCCGAGGCGCAAGGAAAAGAGTAAAGAACAACGACCACACAAGGAGTTCCTATGTACGACAACATGACGATTATCGCGGTGGCGTCCATTGTCATCGCCGGCATCACCACCAGTTTTGGTTGTTTGGGCCCGGCATTGGCGGAAGGCAGGGCGGTTGCGACGGCGCTGACGTCCCTGGCTCAGCAACCCGACGCCTCCGCCACAATAACCCGGACCTTGTTCGTGGGTCTGGCTATGATCGAGTCCACTGCCATCTATTGTTTCGTGGTCTCGATGATTCTCCTTTTTGCCAACCCCTTTTGGAACTACGTCATCGCCCAAACCCCAGGGAAGTAAACCTATGCTTATCGATTGGTTCACTGTCGGCGCCCAGACGCTCAACTTTCTCGTTCTGGTATGGTTGCTGAAGCGCTTTTTGTATAAGCCCATCCTCCATGCCATCGATGCGCGGGAACAACGGATTGCCGCAGAGCTGGCCGATGCCGACGCGAAAAAGGCCGAAGCCCAAAAGGAGCGCGACGTATTCCAGCAGAAAAATGAGGCAATTGATCAGCAACGCGATGATCTGTTGCGCAAAGCGACCGTCGAGGCCCAGGCTGAACGTCAGCGACTGCTTGACGAGGCGCGACAGGCGGCCGAAGCCTTGAGTTCAAAACGGCAGGAGACGTTGAGAACCGAGGCCCGTGATCTGCAGCAAGCCATTCGTCGCCGGACTCGGGAGGAGGTTTTTGCCATCACCCGAAAGGCGCTGGCGGATCTTGCTGCCACCAGTCTGGAAGAACCTCTGGTGGCGGTGCTCCTGCAACGATTGCGAGGGATGGACGGCAAGACCAAACAAGGTTTTACCGAGGCGCTTGAGAAAAATGCCGACGCCTTGATCATTCGCAGCGCCTTTGCCCTGCCTGCGGAGCAACAGGAAACGATGCGCCAAGCGATCAATGCAATTTTTTCGGCGGAAACTCGCGTCCAGTTCGAAACCGCGCCTGATCTGATCTGCGGCATTGAACTCGCAACCAATGGGCACAAGGTGGCGTGGAGCATTGCGGATTATCTGCTTTCGCTGGAACAGGGCGTCGACGAACTGCTGAAAGACAAGGCCGGGCCCGAAACAAAAGAGACCACGCAGCATGAACACTCCCAGGTTGAGGCCCAGCGCCCATGAACAGGGAACCTGACACCCTTGAGAACGTGCTCGACAGCGCCTTTGCCGTGATAGGCCAAGCGCGGGCGGCGTTTACACCGCAACTGGCGCCAAGGGAGGTGGGAACAATCACCAGTGTGGCCACCGGCGTCGCCAAGGTGTCTGGCCTCCCCGGGGTGGGCTTTGATGAATTGGTGACGTTTCCCGGCGATGTTCTGGGGATTGCGTTTAACGTGGACGCAGATGAAATTGGCGTGGTCCTGCTTGGCGAGTATTGGCGCCTGCAGGCCGGTGATGAAGTGCAGCGGACCGGTCGGGTCATGGACGTTGGCGTGGGCGATGGGCTGCTGGGCCGCATTGTCGACCCCCTGGGACGCCCCCTTGACGGCAAGGGGCCAGTGATCGCCAGCCATCGCCTGCCTGTGGAACGGCCTGCGGCGGCCATCATGGATCGTGCGCCCGTCACCGCTCCCCTCCAGACCGGTCTCAAAGTTGTCGACGCGCTCATTCCCGTGGGCCGCGGTCAGCGCGAGCTGATTCTCGGCGACCGTCAGACCGGCAAAACCGCGATTGCCATTGACGCCATTCTGAATCAGCGCGACCAGCAGGTGCGCTGTGTGTATTGCGCCATCGGCCAGCGTGCGTCCACCGTGGCCAAGACCGTGGCGACCTTGCAGGAAAAGGGCGCCATGGAGTACACCGTTGTGGTCGTCACCGAGGGCAATGATCCACCGGGTCTTGCCTACATTGCCCCCTACGCCGCCACCAGCATCGCTGAGTATTTCATGGAAGCGGGGCAAGACGTGTTGATTGTGTATGACGACCTCACCCACCACGCCCGCGCCTACCGTGAACTCTCTTTGTTGCTGCACCGTCCGCCTGGGCGGGAAGCCTTTCCGGGCGACATTTTCTATATTCACTCGCGGCTGCTCGAACGGGCCACCCATTTGAGCCCGGAACGCGGCGGCGGCTCGCTCACGGCTTTGCCCATCATTGAAACCGAGGCGCAAGACATCTCCGCCTATATCCCGACCAACTTGATTTCCATCACCGATGGGCAGATTTACCTCTCTCCGGCGCTGTTTGAATTGGGCGTGATGCCGGCGGTCGATGTCGGCAAATCGGTTTCGCGCGTTGGCGGCAAAGCGCAACGGGCCGCATATCGGGTGGTGGCGGGCGATCTCAAGCTGGCCTATGCGCAGTTTGAGGAGCTTGAGACCTTTTCGCGGTTCGGAGCCCGCCTGGATGCCGACACCCGTACAATTATTGAACACGGGCGGAGAATTCGCTCCTGCCTGAAGCAACCGGAATCAAGCCCTGTCTCCGTGCCCGCGCAAATCGCCGTATTGCTCGCCTTAATTGCCGAACTCTTTGATGATGTGCCGCTTGAGCGGATGCAACAGGCCGAGAGCGCCGTGCAGGAGTCGGCAGCGGACATTCCGATGGAAGTTCGCACGCGCTTGGATACCGCCGGAAAATTGAACGAAGAGGATCGCGCCGTCATTCTCGATCTTGCCCGGCAGGCGCTCAAGGAGTTCACGCTCGAATCAAGCTCCCCGGCCAAGAACGAGCCACTGAAGGAAGAGACATAAGCGATGCCTCTGCCGCGTCTGCCTCTGAGAAGAAGGAACGAACTAACGCCATAAGGGAGGAGAATACAAGAATGCTCACGAGACTACGCCACTGGTGGCAGGAAAAACGGTCGAGTTTCTGGTTCATCCCCGCCATGATGGTGTTGGACGCTGTTCTACTCGCTACCGTGCTGATAACCATTGATGCGACCGTCGACCTGCATATGGTCGAGCGTTGGCCGCTGTTCTTCGGCGCCGGTGCGGCTGGAGCGCGCAGCCTGCTCACCGCTGTCGCCAGCTCGATGATTACAGTGGCGGGGGTGGTGTTCTCCATCACCCTCGTGGCCCT
>NZ_JAVBXR010000025.1 GCF_030824455.1 Desulfobulbus sp. | reverse complement strand
CCGGGGTGCTGTCCATGGTGTCCGAAGGTTCGGTCAAGGTCTGTTCGCGTCAGATTATCTCGCACGACATCGACTTCACCACCGGCAACATCGTCTCCCGCGATTCCCTGGAAATCCGGGGTTCGGTCAAACCAAAATTCCGGGTCAACGCCCTGGGCGACATCCTCATCCGGGGGCACATCGAAAAGGCGCAGATCCGCTCGGACAGCAACGTGGTGGTCCAGGCCGGGATGGTGGGCGATTACGCCGTCATCCGCGCCCGCGGCGACGTGGACATTCAGTTTGTCGAGCGGGGACGCATCTTTGCCGGCGGCTCCATTGTCCTGCGCAGAAGCGGCTATTACTGCCGGATGCACGCCGGCGCCAATCTCAACGCCGCGCCCGCCTCGAAATTCGTGGCCTCGCAGCTGGTGGCCGCCGGATCCCTGACCGTGGGCACGGTCGGTTCGGACAACGCCGAACCCTCGCTGTTGGCGGCGGCGGTGTCGCCGGAACAGATGCAGCTTTTTTTCGAACTGCAACGCACCCTCGAAGCCGAGGCCGAGGCCATCGAAGCCCTGCGGCGACGCATCGGCCCGGACGCCGAAAGCGAAGAAATCGACGAACTGATCGCCGACCACGAGGAGAGCATGAAGCGCTTTGCCCACCTCAATCTTGTCGCCCCCCAAGACCGCCTGCCCGAGGACCAGGGCCTGTCCCACACCCTAGCCTGCGCCATTGTGGTCCGGGGCAAGATCTTTGCCGGCGCCGAAATACGCATCGGCAACCATCGCCTGGTGCTTGTCTCAACCATGAGCAACGTCTGTTTCCGCTTGAGCGAACACATTCCCGCCGGCGCGAGCAGCCGCCAGATCGTCATTGCCCCTAACAAAAAATAATTTCGGAGTATTCTATGTTTGTCAAACTATGGATGACCAGCAACGTCCTGACCGTCAACAGCAGCCAGCCGATTGTCGAGGTTGAGCAACTCATGCGGGACAACCGCATCCGCCGGGTTCCAGTGATCGACGACGGCGAACTGATGGGCATCATCAGCCGCGAGGACCTGTTCCGCGCCCTACCCTCGATCTTTGACCCGTCCATCAGCCCGGAAAACCTGGATCGGGCGGGCCGCATTCAGGCGGGCTCCATCATGACCCGCTCGCCGATCACCGTTGAGCCGTCCACGCCTCTGGAGCAGGCGGCCCTGCTGATGCGGACCCACAAATTCGGCTCGCTGCTGGTGCTGCAGGGCAGCGAACTGGTGGGCATCATCACCGAGACCAACATCTTTGACGCCTTCCTGGAAGTGCTCGGCGCCAAAAAACAAGGGGCCCGGATCGAACTCAAAATCGACCGCAAGCCCTCCGCCTTCTACGCCATGATGCAGGTGTTGAAAAAATGCGAGGCAACCATCCTCGGCATCGCCATCTTTTCCGATTTTTCCGAGGAACATCAGCTGGTCACGCTCAAAATCCAAAGCGACAACATGGACCGGCTGATCGACAGCCTCTGGGCCGCCGGCCTGCAGATCAACCGGCTGCACACCGGGGAAAAGGATTCGGAAGAATGAGACGGCAGCCTGGGTCAAATGACCGGGCAGCGGGAGCCGGACGACGTCAAGCGTAATCCGGAGATGGGGAACGCGTTGTTGCATGGCGACGGCATATCACCGAATACGAAAATTTCATTGCAGCGCGTAGGTTGGAGTGAGGAACGAACCCCAACATTGAGGATCGTTCCCACGCTCCAGCGTGGGAATGTAGCCTTGGACGCTCCAGCGTCCATTTTTGTCCGGTTGTTTGGAGTGAGCTGCTTGGTTTGATTTTCGGCAGCCCTGTTCCTGCGGGCTGGTTTTGGGGGCGATCTTCCCTTTGTTTGCGCCGTTTCCCTGGGGACGCAGGAGCGTCCCGAACGGCGTTCCCACGCTGGAGCATGGGAACGATCAATGATCGAAGGTCAACCGGTGAAAGCAAAATTGTTTTCTTTTTTGCGGCGATGGGCTGAGAGTTCTCGCTGCGCTCGAAATGAATAAACGACAAGCTCGCAGGTCAAAACTAATCCAAAAATTCCATATATTTGTTCACCGCATCATGCACTTCGACGCCGGCATTGAAATAGAAAAACACCGTGTCCATATTGATGGCGTCTGTCATGTCGGGGTGTTCTCGAAGCATGATTGCACAAAAGTTTTCAGCGTACTTTTTCTTGAGTATTTTTTTAGGGATAGCCATGTGATTTACCTTATTTTCCGCGCCCGTGCAGGCTTGTGGTTTCAATGAACGGTTGGAGTCGTCTTTCTTGTTCAGCGCGACAGGCGTTTCATCGCTATCGGCCAACATCCCTTATGATTTCCGCTCCCAACCCAAGCAATGCTACTCCATAGCCACGATTTTTTCATGGAAACTTACAAATATGCCCGATCTCAGATAAATGCCCTCATGGGAAATCACGGCGCGTTCGGTGATTAACGACGGCGATATCTTTGGCATTGCCGCGGACTTCGAGCAACAGCGATTGTACTACCATGTGAATGGAGCATGGGTCACCGGGACGCCTGGAAGCGGAAACGGCATATCTCTGGTGAAAGGGAAGGAGTATCGGGCCTGCTTGTGGAGCGCAGGCACTGTCAGCGGCGAAGTGCAGCGCGGAGTCGCCCGGTCAGATACAACGTGGGAAGTCAACTTTGGCGAGAGACCTTTCAGCGAGGCGATCCCGTCAGGATCTGTTCCCTTCCAGGGCAAATAAGCAAAAGGCGGCGTTCTTTCGCCACTAGCGTATGAAATGGGCGAACGCCAGAATTTTTTGGTTGAAGTTCCCTTATGTTACATTTGCGATGGACACCATTGTCACAGTCAGTATTGCTCCTAGGTCATGATTTACTGGACAATGTTGACTTTCAGCGGCGTCATTCTTTCCGACGCCTTATGGCAAGCAAACTCATTGGCTTGCCTCAATGGAGATTGACGGTTACTGGTTATCCTTCGATTACTCATGATGACCAGAAATCCCTCAGCTGGCAGGTTGTTTCACCGTTAGACATAAACAGTTAGGTTGTGGATAAAGATGGTAAATAAGAAGGGTCTAAGCAATCCGTTTTCCACAGGCGGTGGCGGTGTTCATTTTGAAGCGCATGTCCAGGCGTCTTTTGTTGCGCTGATGCTTACCGGCGGGCACGCCCCCAGTCTTCCTTGCTGGCCCATTGCGGAAATCAAACTTCAGGGCAAAATCGACGGATTTGATACAGACGACCTCGTTGTTGTCGTAGAAAACGTTAACAGCAAGGAACGGCGGAAACTTCTCGGGCAAGTTAAGCATTCCATTGCTATTACGCAGGGCAGCACTCTGTTTGGGGAGGTGATGCAGGCCGCCTGGAATGATTTCAAAAATCCCAAGGTATTCACTCGGGAGAAGGATGTTATAGCGCTGATCACAGGTCCGCTCAGCGCGACCGATGCACACAATGTGCAATGGCTGCTGAACCAGGCGAGGCACACCAAAAACGTTGATGAGTTTTTCATAAACGTCCAGCAGGCGAATTTCAGCCCACCCAAGAGTACCGAGAAACTGGAAGTCATTCAGCACCACCTGAAAGCAGCAAACGGCGGCAACGATGTTTCAAGGGACGAACTCTATGACTTCTTGAATGACTTCCATCTACTCGGTTACGATCTTGGTAACGAGTTCGGCGTTGTCCTGTCTCTGCTGCATTCCCACATTTCCCAATTCCATAAGCAGTATCCGCAGTGGGTCTGGGCACGGATTGTCGATATCGTACAAACATGGAATCAAGATGCCGGTACGATCACGTCCGGCAAGCTGCCGGACGACCTTCTGGAAGCATTTAGACAAAAGGCAGTGGCGGAGATGCCCGAGGAATTCAAGGCGGCACAGGAAAAACCTAAAACGGATTGGACCCAGCACCCGGACGCCACCTATCTGGCCTTGGCAGTTTTGATTGGCGCTTGGCAAGACAAGAGTCAATGCGACCTTGAGGCAATAACCCAACTGCTCGGCATCAGTTATGACGAGTGGCTAAAGAAGGCGCGGGAAATATTACACTGCCCCGACAGCCCGTTGACTCTCAAAAACGGCATCTGGAAAGTTGTTAATCGAGCCGAGCTTTGGCGCCTGCTGGGATCGCGTATCCTTGATCAGAACCTCGATACGTTTAGGTCGCTGGCTGTTTCCATACAAAAAGAGCCAGACCCCGCTTTTGAACTGCCTGCCGAAGAACGATACGCAGCAAGCATTCATGGCAAGGTGCTGAAGTGTTCACATGTGTTACGAAACGGCATTGCCGAGGGCTTGGCCATTCTGGGAAGCCAGCCGGAGGCATGTGGTAACTGCTCGCAAGGGAAAGCTGAAGCAACCTGCGTATTGGTAATACGTGAACTCCTGGCCGATGCTGACTGGGCCTTGTGGGGCAGCCTGAACGGCTTATTGCCCACCCTGGCCGAAGCCGACCCGTGTGAATTTCTTAATGCGGTCGAGAAGGCAATGCGCCTGACGCCCTGTCCCTTTGATGAGCTTTTTTCCCAAGAAGGCAACGGCATCACCGGCGGCAATTATTTAACCGGCCTGCTCTGGGCGTTGGAAGGACTGGCCTGGGATGAACAATATCTGGTTCGTGTTTGTGTTGCGCTTGGTGAACTCGCCAGCCATGACCCCGGCGGCCAGTGGGCCAATCGCCCATCCAATTCGCTTGCAACCATTTTGCTACCCTGGATGCCGCAAACGCTGGCATCTGTTGACAAGCGCAAGGTGGCGGTGCGGACGATCCTTAATGAATGGCCGGATATCGCCTGGAATCTGATCATTCAGCTTCTGCCCAGCCAGCATCAGACCTCTTCTGGATCGCACAAACCAAGCTGGCGCAAGACAATCCCCGATGATTGGGAAAAAGACGTTACGAATCAGGAATACTGGCAGCAGACATCTTTTTACGCGGAACTTGCGGTGGCTGCCGCAGGCCAAGATACTGCTAGGCTTTCCACATTGATTGACCATTTTGATAACCTGCCTAACCCCGCTTTTGATCAACTTCTCCAGGCCCTTGCCTCCCAGCCCATTTCAGAACTTCCTGAAGAGCAACGACTTTCGATTTGGGACCATCTCACGAAATTCATAAACAAACACCAACGGTTCTCCGATGCGAAATGGGCCTTGCCCGACGAACTGATTACCCGCATTGAACAAGTTGTCGAACAACTAGCCCCCACCAACCCGTTCAATTTATATCAGCACCTCTTTACTGATGATTTTGATGACTACGATGAGGACGGCGATTGGGAGGAGCAGCAAAAAAGTCTCGAAACACGACGCGAAACGGCCATTTGGGAAATCTTTCAGCAAGATGGTGCCGAGGGTGTCATCCGGTTTACCGAAACCGTTTCTTCACCAGGTCAGGTAGGGCACACACTTGGTGTTGTTGCCGATGATGTGTTTGAACAAACCCTTTTACCGGATTTTCTAGATTTGGCTGACAACAAGCGCAAGCCATTGGTGAGCGGATTTATTTGGCGGCGTTACCATCTCAAAGGTTGGGAGTGGTGCGACGACATCGATAAATCTGATTGGACGCCAGAGCAAGTAGGACAATTCCTGGCTTGTTTGCCATTTAGCAAGGAAGCATGGTACCGCGCTTCTGAATGGCTTCAGGCGCATGAGAGTGAATATTGGACCCGCACCGGCGCGAATGCCTATCAGACCGATGACGATCTTGCCATTGCTATTGAGAAACTCATTGAATATGGCAGACCACACGCGGCAATCAACTGCCTGGACAGGATGCGCCGTGCCAAGCAGCCAATCGATAATAATCAATGTGTTCGAGCGTTGCTCGCAGCTCTTTCCTCCTGTGAGCCCAGCTACGCCATGGTCGGGTACCGCATCGCCGAACTGATCAAGTTTCTTCAGGCAGAGCCTTCGGTGAACCAGGAAGACCTCTTTAGAGTCGAGTGGGCATATGTTCCCTTGCTCGACCGTCATAGAGGTGCCGCGCCCCAGCTCCTTGAAAGCAGACTGGCCAATGACCCCGATTTTTTTTGCGAGGTAATTCGACTGATCTACCGATCCAAGAGAAAAGATCAGCCGCCGAGGGAACCCACCGAGGAATCAAAGGCAATCGCAACAAATGCCTGGCGGCTACTGCGTGATTGGAAAACACCACCGGGGACACAAAAAGACGGCATGTTCAGCGAAGGACGTTTCGCCGAATGGCTCCAAAAGGTAAAGGAAGCCTGTACCGAATCCGGCCACCTAGAAGTAGCACTCATCAATATTGGCGAAGTATTGATTCACACCCCACCCGATCCTGACGGTTTATGGATACGCCGCGTTGTCGCTGCCGCACTGAATGACCGTGAAGCTGATGACATGCGCGACGGTTTTAGGACAGGGACATACAACTCGCGCGGCGCTCATTGGGTTGATCCAACCGGCAAGCCGGAGAGAGAACTGGCTGAGCAGTTCCGATGTAAAGCCGAGGAAGTAGAGAACGCCGGTTTTCAGCGATTTGCCGTTACCTTGAGAGGCTTGGCAGACGGCTACGACCGAGAGGCAGAACGAATAATTGGCGACCACAAAGATAGGGATAATGCCTAATGTCAATGCCCAACAACCGTATCAACGCGGACTGGCAATTTCGCCGCGCTCCATTGTCAGCCGGTTTTGCGGAATGCTAAGGTCAACATTTCTCTCCTTTATCTTGATTGAAAATCAATCATCACCGAAAATTTAAGATAACAGCATGACAATACTATTGAATTTAATACTATTTTCCACAAAATACGCTCTATGGACCTAGCTCTACTTGTAGTATTGATTTCGCTTAATGGCATTTTTGCCATGTCAGAGATTGCGGTTATCTCTGCAAGAGATTCCCGCCTGCAGAAAATGGCTAAAGATGGCAGGCGAGGCGCCAACTCTGCATTGTCGTTGAAAAATAACCCGGCGTCTTTCCTGTCAACTATTCAGGTCGGGATCACCATGGTGGGCATTCTGAGTGGCGCTATCGGTGAAAACGCATTGGCCGAACCACTGACGACTTTCATCGGAACATTACCTTGGCTGCAACCGTATGCCCAGCCTATTGCCCTGGTGGTGGTTGTCATCACCTTGACCTATTTTTCAGTAGTGGTGGGAGAGTTGGTCCCTAAACATTTGGGATTGCTCGACCCAGAAAAAATTGCCAGTTTGGTTGCGCGACCGATGAAGATGCTTGCGCGTATCGCCAGACCTCTGGTGTGGTTTTTCTCGGCTTCGTCTACTTTTCTTTTGAGGATATTGGGCGCTGGCAAGAGAGAGCAATCATCCGTGACAAATGAAGAAATCAAGCTGCTGATGGAACAGGGGGCGGAAGCGGGTATTTTTCACGCGAGCGAGCGGATTCTTGTTTCCAATGTTCTTCGCCTTGATGAACAGCCAGTTGTCGCCATCATGACCCATCGCCAGGATATCCATGTACTCGATATAACCAAGCCGGAAGCGGAACTGCGTGAAGATCTGGCGACCTGTCCTTATTCCCGGATAATCGTTTGTCGTGGTGGGTTGGATGATGTTGCAGGACTCTTGAGAACTGCTGATTTGTTGCAGGCGGCTCTTGCTTGTGCTCCGTTTGATATTGCGCAGTATTTACGCCAGCCGCTGTATGTTCCGGAATACGTGACCACAACACAACTGCTGGAAAATTTTCGTAAAGCCCAACTTCAGTGCGCCCTTGTGGTTGATGAGTACGGCGACATTCAAGGGTTGGTGACCCTGACGGATGTGCTGACCGCCATTGTGGGGGAAGTCCCGTCTTCGAGCCTTGTAGAAACTCAGGAGTTTATAAAGCGTGCAGACGGCTCCTGGCTCATTGATGGCGGCGTTTCCATCGAGCGGGTCAAATTAACGCTCGACATCAGGAACGATCTGCCAGGAGAGAAAAGCAATACCTATCATTCGCTGGGAGGGTTGATCATTCACGTATTGGGTCGTATTCCCAAGGAAACAGATCAATTCGAAGAACAAGGCTATCGTTTTGAGGTTGTCGATATGGATACAAACCGGATCGACAAGGTGCTGGCGTCTCGCGTCCACCCAGAGGGATAGAAGTGGCTCCGTTCGCTTGGACAGTTTTTTTAAAAGTGGAGTCTCCGCAGCCTGGCCACGGAGGTCGATTCCTACCGGATCAGGAAGCAAAGCAACTCACGGTTCGCCTCCGTCAACCGGTCAACTGCTGCAGCTGAACAATTTCATCAAGGAGAAAAACGTCTGTCAGCAGGGTGCGAACATGCAGCGAGGCATTGAGATTGTCTATCAGTTGGGATGAAATTTTCGGTTGGGCAAGAACGAGTTCCATTGCGGCCAAGGCTTTGGTCGTATCCACCTTCAGCACCCCAAGAAAATTTACATATTTTAGTGAGGTGGCTGGATTTAAGGTGCCCACCATTGCAGTATATGCTTCCGGTAAATCAGTCGCGGCGTCAACAGCTTTTGAGAGCAGCTCTCGAAGTTGACTGCCGTGATGGCTTTCCCGGTCGTCAGCAATGCCCTGGGCCGCATACGCCAGCATAAATTCATAACATTCTTCAATGGCGTCGCAGCGGTTTTTAATATTTTCCAATTCGATCACGAGTATTTTCCCTCTGTAAGGTTTACGATTCCTTTTTCCCAAGGATGGCGCGTTTGATTAAATTCCGCACCAGCACAACCTTGTAGCCATTATGAGGCAGCGGCGCCGCACCATTGGCAGCAATGCTTGAACCTGCCTCAGCAATTTCATTTCTTGATTGACCCGCCACTGCAGCTTCAACCTGAGAGAGCCGCCAGGGGCGAGCCGCCACCGCACCCAGAACGAAACGTGCCCGGTCGATGCGGTCTCCGGTAAGTCGCATTGCCGCTGCGATATTGACCAGCGGAAAATCCCACACCGGTCGGCCCCGAACCTTCTCAAAGTAAAACGTTGCTCCTGCCCAGGTCGCAGGCAGGCGAATTTCGGTGAGCAACTCACCTGGCCGAAGCACGTTGAGGCGGGTGATGTCAGTTTCCGGGCCGACGAAGAAATCCTCGGCCGCCACCTCCCGGGTACCTTCTGCATTTTGAATAACCAGCCGCGCCTCCAGAGCAACCAAGGCCGGAGCAGTATCGGAAGGCGACACCGCAGCACAGCCTTCAACCCCGAAGACGGCATGTTCACGATTCTGCCCCTCCTTGCTTTCACCGGCATAACAGACGCCGCCACCGGCTCTATAGCAGTTCCAGCCGCTGCGGTAATACCAGCAGCGCGTATCCTGGCTGATGTTGCCGCCCAGAGTTCCCTGGTTGCGGATCTGGGGCGAGGCCACTTCTCCTGCGGCCTGGGCGAGCAGGCTGAAATGGGTTTTGAGGTCTGGGTTGTGCTGAACCTCGGTTAACGTCGTCATCGGCCCAATGACCAGATCGCCACCGTCCCGGCGGATGCCGCGAAGTTCCTCAATGGCGCCAAGATCGATAACCGCCTTGGGTCGTTTCATCCGATCCTTAAACCGTTCCAGGCTATCGAGTCCTCCCGCCAACAGCCAGACGTCGGATCCAAGACGTTTGGCCAGGGACAAGGCGTCATCAACGCTTGTCGGCCTAAATAGGTCAAAAGAGGGCATACCGTCACGTATAATCGCCATGGGGTTTCTCCCGCCACCGATGTATCGGCGGCTTTTACATTAAACGTTGGCTGAAAGGCCCGTTACTGGACGCCAGCTGCCGGGCTCAATGGCAGCGAGGACGGTGTCGACCATGACCGGGGCACGCAGAAATTTGTCGTCGCCCAAGGCATCGTTCAAAGCACACAGGACCGCAGCGCAGGCGGCCCCGACCGGTGGTTCGCCAATGCCGCGTGCTCCGATTGGAGTCTGGGGGTCAGGCATGCCGACCGAGCCCCAGGTAAATTTTTCCGGCAGGCAAAGGACGGTCGGCGGCCGGGTTTGGTAGAAACGCCTGGCCACCGGCATCCCGTGTTCACGATCATAAAACCATTTCTGCGTGGTGGCATGACCAATGCCGAGCATGGAACGACCGACAAGCTGGCCGGCAAAGGCACGAGGGTGGACCACCATGCCCGCATCTGCCTCTGCGTGAAAGTCGACGATCCGGTACATCCCCGTCTCGGCGTCCACTTCAACTTCGGCAAAGGAGGCCACATACGAGAAGGTTTGCCCGTCGCGCGGGAAGGTGTCGCGGGCAACGGCGACCAACCCCTGTCCGGCCAGGGCGACGACGGAAGCCTTGGTCAACTTGTGGATATCAGTCGGGTATTCATGACCGTCATAGGCTCCGCCCAGTTCAATGGCTTTCCGAGCCGCTTCAGCAAAGCTCAGCCCCTCGCCCTTGTTCTCTTTCCGGAAAACTCGTTGATTGCCGACGGCAAAATCTTCCGGATTGCCACCCAGTGCTTTAGCCGCGATTTTCTTGAGCTTGGTGAGAGCATCCAGGCTTGCAGCCAATCCTGCTCGTGACATGGCGTGAATGGTTTGGCTGCCGCCCGACACACAACTCCAGGCGAGGTGTTTGCCCGTATTCCCCCAGAGTATTTCGCAGGATTCCCAGGGCACGTCCATGGCGTCGGCCACCACCCGTTGCACGTCGCTGAAGGATTCCGTACCGAGATTGCCGATACCGCAATGGATACGCAATTTGCCTTCCGGGGTGATAACGAACAAGCCGTCAAACCCGATTGTTCCGGCCACAAAGCATCCCGTGGCCACCCCGATGCCGCGCCGAAGAGGACTTTTGAGGGCCGGTCGTGATCGGCGCGCCTGCCAGCCAAAGGCCTCAGCCCCTTGGTCCAGCGCCTGTTTGACAAAGGCGCTGGTCGCCACATTCATGGCGCCGTCCGCTTTCGGGGGACCGACCGGCGCCCTGCCTTCGGGTGCATTGATGCGGCATACCGCCAGAGGGTCAAGGTTTAACCGGCGCGCGGCTTTTGCTAATACAGGTCCCATCAGGGCACTGGCCTGGAGTCCGCCCGGTGCGGTTTGGGCGCCACGGGTCGGGGTGTTGGTGAGCACCGCGACGCCACGCCAGCGCATGGCTTTGGGTTGATAGAGCAATGAAGCCATGCGGCCTGACATGCCGCCATCGTATTGTTCCTCATACGGGCCGTTATCCATGATCACGAACATGTCCAAGCCAAGCAAACGGCCTTCCTTGGAAAAACCAGCCCGCATGCGGCCGATCACACTTGGCCGAGCCCGACCGATGGACTGCTCGTCATCCCGGGAAACGCGCAGCATGACCGGCGCATGCGCTTTCTTTGCCAGCAGCGCCGGGATGATCGCGGCCACGGAAGCGGTGATTTTGCCGCCAAAACCACCACCGGTGTACTCGCTGACAAGGACGATATCGCTCGGATCCATGTTGAGCCACTTGGCAAGGGCCGGCACGGTCTGGATGGCGCCTTGGGTGCCGACCGCAATGTGGAGCTTGCCGTTTTCCCACCAGGCCAGGGTGGAACGGGTCTCCAGGGTCTGGTGGCTGACGTTGGGCGTCACGAAGGTTTCGTCCAGAACCAGTGCTGTCTGTGACATTTCGGCATCAAGGTCGCCGTGGGACCACTCACCGGTTGATTTCCCCAAGGGCAGCTTATCTTGCCCGGCGGTCTCGAAATCAGCCGTGGTCCATTTCAGTTCGCCAACTTTTGCCTGTTCACCAGGTTTCCCCGGCGGCAGCCAGACATTGCCGTCGGTCCGGGCGCTTGGACCTCCAGGGCGTAAACTGTCGAGCGGATCGATGACAAAGGGGAGCGGATCAAATGAAATATCTATGGCTTCAATGGCCGCAATGGCAGTGGCCTCATCGATTGCCGCAACGGCTAAAATCGGTTCCCCTTGAAAGAGCGGTTCCATGGTCAGCGCTGGTTCCGCCCAGGGACTGGCCTTGATGACCTCGCCACGGTCGGTGACGGAATCGGCCGGAGGCGGCAGCTCGTCAGCGGTGAGAATCGCCCGCACGCCAGGCATGGCCAAGGCGGCTTTGGTGTCGAGATGTTTAACCCGTGCATGGGGCAAGGGGCTGGTGAGCAGCTTGCAGATAAGCATGCCCTCGGCCCGGAGGTCATCGGCGAAACGTGCCGTGCCGGTCAGTTTGGCCCGCAGGTCAGGTGTGGTGTAATTTTGCCCGGTCAGTTTTGGCGAAAAAAGAGCTTCGTTTTGCGGCATGATTTACCCCTTTCGCATGTATTCGGCCCCGCGCATCAGGGCAGTGAGGATCTTGTCGTAATCCTGGCAACGGCAAAGATTTCCCGAAACACCGTGCGCCAGTTCCTGTCGGGTGGGATTGGGGTTGGTCTTGAGATACCCAAGGGTGGACATGAGGAAGCCCGGGGCACAGTAGCCACACTGAAAGCCCTGTTCATCGAGAACGCCCTGCTGTAAGGGGTGCAGTTTTCCGTCGGAACGAGCCAAACCTTCGATGGTCAGCACATTCTTTCCACGGACACTCTGGGTAAGGATGGAGCAGGAATACTGCGGCACGTTACCGATGAGCACTGTACAGGCCCCGCATTCCCCCCGGTCACAACCGATTTTGAGACCAGTGAGTCCCAGTTTGCCGCGCAGGGTTTGCGCCAGGGTTTCCTGGGGCATAACATCCACCCGGCGCTGTTGCCCATTCACGTTCAGGGTAATGAGTCGTTCAACCGCACCCGGGGAAGTCTTGGGTGCGGCTCCAGCCGGTCCGGAGTAGAGCAGGCCGGACGAGGAAACAACACCGGTTGCGATGACGCTTTTGATGAATTGGCGTCGGGTCATTCCCTCGGGCCTGATTGTTTCGAGAAGAGAACCATTCATGGCGACTCCATAGTGTATTCTGTGGTGTTGGGACCGTGGGCTCATCGTACAGAACAATGGCAGAACTTCTGAACAAGGAGCCGAGCAAACAGGTCGGAGGTTCCGGGCCGTTATTTTCGATGGCGCAAAAAACTTGAGCACCCATTTTTGTGTTGAACAAAGAACCGTTTCATTGCGTCAGCCTGTGAAGCGGCACACACCATCCTTATTCCTACTTAACTGGAAAATCATGCAAACAAAAAGGACAATCCTCTCGATTATTGCCCGATTCTCCGGATAAATCCGTTTTTACCGGCATTTTTTTATTCGGAAAATGTGCATGCGATAATCCGTATAATTCCATTTCCAAATCAAGCGAAGCATGATGCACAGCGCAAAACATCGCCGACGAAGGTCTGTCACATAAAGGCGAGATCTCTCCCTTACGGTCGAGATGACATAATGGGGACCTTGACCAGTGGACAAGACAGATTGTTTTTTAAAGACCTCCTTGGGGTTGTCATATAAAGGCAAGAGTCGAAAAATTAGATAAGCTGGGGTGAGGAGAAGAGACGAAGTGTCAAAGGCATATAGCCTCTCGA
>NZ_JAVBXR010000068.1 GCF_030824455.1 Desulfobulbus sp. | reverse complement strand
GTGTAGACGCTGTTGAACTGGCGCATGGCGTTGGAAAGATTGGCATCCGGCGTCTCAATCAACAAATGAAAATGATTGGTCATCAGGCAATATGCATGGCAAATCAAGTTGAACCGACGCAGGGCCAGATTAAGGACGGAGAGACAGGTTTTTCTGTCGATATCGTCCAGGAAAATGGCAGTCTGGGCATTGCCCCGGGATGTCACATGATAGATGGCTCCCGGAAATTCTATGCGGAGTGGTCGGGCCATGAAGCGAAGATACTCCAGAGCGATTCAATATTCAAGATCTGACCCCCTTGCGGCGTGACCTCCTTGCGGCACCCTTTTTTTTCCGAGATTTGATCGCAGACATTGCTGTCGTTTTGATTTCTTTAATTAGATCAGCAAAATGCTCCAAAGAACAAACGATAGTCTGGGAAAAGTAGCGTTGAAACTTTTCGCCATCGAGATTGGCTAATGCCGAACACTGAGCCGATGGAAGACGAAAGTCATACTCGCCACCAGCTTGTCGGATGGCGTCAAGGATCTTTGTAGCTGGGTGATTCGCTAATTCTGCCAAGGACGAGCAGGCGGATTGGCGATGATACTCAAAATCTGGGTTGCAATCTGAGTGAACAACAACGTAGCGTGCCGGGACAGAAAGTTCTTCGAGAGATGATGCGTTCTCAACAGATTTAATTGAAATATCGCTATTTGCGACAAGGATTGCTGACGTCGTTAGGAGGATTGGACAAAAGAAAAATGGAAGGTTGTCCTCCTGATGGTTGCAAATGCTGAACCGAATGCTATCGGTTAACAGCCTTGGTAAAGCATACTGTAGTTGTGCAAGGCCGTGCTTGACCTCCGTGTCATAGACATTGCCATTTGATGCGTCGATTTCGACGCCTTTGATACAGAAGATGGCTTGCTGGTCAAATGAGTCTGTGGAATTTGCGGGAATGAACGTCGATGAGAAGCTATCAACTGCGCGAATGGTGTGGCCAAGCGTAAACGGCGACATGTCTTCAATGTTTGGGTCTTGAAAGAACAGCCACTTGTTCCCTCGATGGCGATGCTTGCACTCAACCAGCAACTCGATTATTGCTAGTAGCTTGCTGCTGCGGAAGGGTGGGTGCCCCGTGGCACGAATGTCTACCGAAAAGTCCTTTGTGATACCAGCGTCTTTCCGAGCATAGGAGTAATCCGCATCAATTGCAAATCCATGCTCGACTAGAGTTCTTGCGACCTCATACTCCATCGGAACGCTTGAAGACAGCAACTTACTTTTCCATTTTCCAGATTCAGGCATTCTTTAATAGTCTCAAAAAATCGGTTGGTGTTGTAAGGAAAGACCATTGTTTAACAGTATACAAGGGTCAGATCTTGAATCTTGAATTCATTCCATTTTCGCATGATATTGCTCACCGTTGAACAGTGCAATCCTGTTGCGGTGGGCACCTGTGCCTGGGGGTAGCCGAACTTCATGGCAGGTCTTGAATAGTACCACCCACCTTTTGCAAGCCAATGACGACATCCGCACCATGCAGACACTGTTGGGCCATGCCGCCATCAGAACGACCATGATATACTCCCATTGCGTTCCGAGCAGAACGGCTGTGAGGTAACGTCCGGCAGCATCGACAAAAAACAAGAGAAAATCAACCGAAAAATGGCCGGAATTGCAGGCGAAAGCCTGGAAGGTTTGCAGCCATTGGCTTGGCTGGGCTCAAGTTTTTTCCGCTGAGTCGATCAACGGCGTATGCCGGGTAAGCTATTGCCCCTGTGCAGCGAGTGGGTGCGGCGCAAGGAAAGGCCTGAGGCGCACTGAGGCGCGGGACTGCTGCTTCCGGCTCAGGGACTCCACCGGCAATCTCCTGTTTTTTCGTCCGCCAAGCCTGGCGAACAGTTTTCTGTGGCTTTTCCCGCCGAAGATCCCTATGAATTAGGTATCATTCCTATTCACCTTGGAGACGCCCATGCTACCCGGAAAATACCAGACGTTCTTCCAGCGCATCAAGAAACAGATCCCGTCCGAGCAGTTGATCACCGACCCCTTGCGCACCATCACCTTCGGCGCCGACGCCAGCTTCTACCGGCTGATTCCCAAAATCGTGATCAACGTCAACACCGAAGAGGAGGTGCAGTTGATCCTCCGCGAGGCGGGCCGCCTCCGGCTGCCGGTGACCTTCCGCGCCGCGGGCACCAGTCTCTCCGGGCAGGCGATCTCCGATTCGATTCTAGTGCGCCTCGGTCCCGGCTGGAACCGCTACCGGGTGTTCGACAACGCCGCCAAGATCCAGTTGCAGCCGGGCATCATCGGCGGTCAGGCCAACCGCATCCTGGCGGAATTTGACCGCAAGATCGGTCCGGACCCGGCCTCGATCGACAGCGCCAAGATCGGCGGCATCCTCGCCAACAACGCCAGCGGCATGTGCTGCGGGGTGGAGCAGAACAGCTACCGCACCCTGGACGCCATGCGCATCATCCTCGCCGACGGCACGGTGGTCGATACCGGCGACGACAAGAGCAAGGCCGCCTGCAGACGCAGCCATCCTGCGCTGGTCGAAGGCTTGGCGGCGCTGCGCGACCGGGTGCAAAATGATGCTGAACTGAGCGAGCGCATCCGCTACAAGTTCAAGATCAAAAACACCACCGGCTACAGCCTCAACGCCCTGATCGATTTCACCGATCCTTTTGACGTCATGCAGCACCTGATGATCGGTTCGGAAGGGACCCTGGGGTTCATTGCCGACGTGGTCTACCGCACGGTGATCGAGCATCGCCACAAGGCCAGCGCCTTAATCTTCTACCCGAATATTCAAACCGTGTGCGAGGCGGTGGTCATCCTGCAAAAGCTGCCGGTGGCGGCGGCGGAACTGATCGACCGCGCCGGGCTGGCCTCGGTCACCGGCAAACCCGGCATGCCGGTCTTCCTTGCCGAACTCGATGCGCCGGTCACCGCCTTGCTCATCGAAACCAGAGCGGAATCAGCGCAAGCGTTGGCAGCCCAGATCGAGCAGATCACCAATGGCCTTGCGCCCCTGCCGACCGTGCGGCCGATTGAATTCACCGCCGTGCCCGAGGAGTTCAACCAGCTGTGGAAAATCCGCAAGGGGTTGTTCCCGGCAGTAGGCGCCGTGCGCCAGACCGGGACCACGGTGATCATCGAGGACGTCGCCTTTCCCATCGAACATCTTGCCAACGCCACCCTGGATCTGCAGCAGTTGTTTGCCAAGTACGGCTACACCGAGGCGATCATCTTTGGCCACGCCCTGGCGGGCAATCTCCACTTTGTCTTTACCCAGGATTTCTCGATCCAGAAGGAGGTGGTGCGCTACCGCGACTTTATGGACGAGGTGGTGCGACTGGTGGTGGAGAAATACGACGGCAGCCTCAAGGCCGAGCACGGCACCGGCCGCAATATGGCGCCCTTTGTCGAAAAGGAGTGGGGCGAGGCGGCTTTCGGGCTGATGAAGGAAATCAAGGCGCTGTTTGATCCGCACGGGCTGCTCAACCCGGGGGTCATCCTCAACAGCGACCTCGAGGCCCACATCAAAGACCTCAAACCCCTGCCCGCCACCCATGAACTGGTCGACAAATGCATTGAATGCGGGTTCTGCGAACCGATCTGCCCGTCGCGCGACCTCAGCTTCACCCCCCGGCAGCGCATCGTCGGGCGCCGGGAAATCAGCCGGCAGATGGCGGCCAGCGCGCCGGCAAGCGATCTGAAACAACTGGTCAAGGCCTACCGCTATCCGGGCATGGACACCTGCGCCGCCGACAGCCTCTGCTCCACCCTCTGCCCGGTGGGCATCGACACCGGCAAGATGGTCAAGAGCCTGCGCGAGGAAGCCAACGGCCAACTGGCCAACAGGATTGCCGACTCTGTGGGCGATCATTTTGGGGGCGTCACCCGTTCGGTGAGCGGGGTGTTGAATACGGTGGACGCGCTCCACAAACTCACCGGCACGCCGCTGATGGAAAAGGTGTCCCAGGCGACCCGCACAGTCAGCTGCGGGGCATTGCCGCTGTGGAACCGGGAAATGCCGGCCGGCGTACCCGCCCTGCGCCCTGTTGCCGCCCCTGGCGGCGACCTGCCGCTGGTGGTGTATTTCCCCAGTTGCGCCAGTCGGGCCATGGGCGGACCGCCGCGAGACGAGACCCACCGCACCCCGCTGCCGCAGCAGACCCTGGCCGTGTTGGCCAAGGGCGGCTATGGCGTTATCCTACCGGACAAGGTAGAGGCCCTCTGCTGCGGCCAGGCCTTTGAAAGCAAGGGATTCAGGGAGCAGGCCGACCGCAAGGCCGAGGAATTGAGCGCCGCCCTGCTCAAGGCCACCCGCGACGGCGAACTGCCGGTGCTGTGCGACACCAGCCCCTGCCTGCAACGGATGCGCAACAATCTGGACAAACGGCTGCGGCTCTATGAACCGGTCGAGTTCATCCTTGAGTTTCTCCAGGATCGTCTGGTTTTTGCCCGCAAGAAAGAGCGAATCGCCATCCACGCCACCTGCAGCACCCGCAAGATGGGGTTGGACGGCAAATTGCGCCAACTGGCCCAGATGTGCGCCCAAGAGGTGGTGATGCCGGAGGACATTTATTGCTGCGGATTTGCCGGCGATCGGGGCTTCAACTTTCCGGAACTCAACCAATCGGCGCTGAAAGGCCTGAAGGAGAAGGTGCATGGCTGCGAGGTGGGCTACTCGACCAGCAAGACCTGCGAGATCGGCCTGGCCCTGCACGCCGAGATTCCCTACCGCTCGATTTTCTCGCTGGTCGACGAAGTGGCCGACCCGAGGCCCTGAACCGGGACAGGGAGAACGGAAACGCCATGACCAGCCCGCCGCTTGCTCCGGTGCTCTATATCCCCCACGGCGGCGGTCCCATGCCGCTTTTGGGCGAGCCGAGCCACCAACGCCTGGTTGATTTTTTGCGGCAGGCGCCCGCATCGTTGCCAACCCCGGAGGCCATTGTCGTGATCAGCGCCCACTGGGAAGCGGAACAACCGACCGTCACCGGCGGCGAACAACCCGATCTGCTCTACGATTACTCGGGATTTCCGCCGGAGTCCTACCGCATCCAGTATCCGGCCCCTGGCGCGCCGAATCTGGCCAACCGGCTGCACGCCCTGCAGGCTGCAGCCGGTCTGCGCCCGCAGGTAGATGCGCGGCGGGGTTTTGATCACGGCCTGTTTGTGCCACTCATGCTGATGTATCCCCAGGCCGGGATTCCCTGCGTCCAGCTGTCGCTGCTGGCGAGTCTCGACCCCGGCGCCCATCTCGCCATGGGCAAAGCCTTGGCGCCGCTACGCCGCGAACGGGTCTTGATCGTTGGGTCCGGCTTTTCCTTCCACAACATGCGGGCTTTTTTTGCCAGTCCTCACGGCGCGCCGGATCAACGCAACGAGGCCTTCCAGCAATGGCTGATCGAAACCTGCACCGCAAACTCCCTGACGCCGGGTGAACGGGAACAGCGCCTGACCGACTGGCAAAACGCGCCCCACGCCCGGTATTGTCACCCCCGGGAGGAGCATCTGCTGCCCCTGCATGTCTGTTACGGCATGGCGCAAACCCCGGCTCGTCTGGTGTTCGACGACCAGGTGCTCGGCAAAAGGGCCTGCGCCCTGCTCTGGTAAACGCGTTGGCTCATTTCAAGTTCAAGTTTGACTGAGAAATGGAATGAGAGTATGCCGCAACAGCCTTGCTTGCGCCCAGGTGGAATGTGCTGAATGCGCAATGCCCGCTTGCACGAAGACCCATTTTCCGCCCGCCTCTTCTGTCGCATTGACAGCCGTTCTGACCGTGGTACGTTAGCGATTTCGTTGTTCACAGCAACCCTGCTCGTTGACGTTCGCGATCCAGGTTTATCTTACAATCACAGAGGCATAACAGAGAGAAAAATGGCGAAATGCGCGATTTGCACCGTCAAAAAAGGAAAGAGGCCCTGTCCGGCCACCGACGGAGTCGTCTGCAGCACCTGTTGCGGCGAATTCCGCAGCCAGGAAAAATGCGGGACCTGCTCGTTTTTCAGCAACGCGGCCCTGTCCAGGAATTACAGCAAGGTCCCGCACTTTGGCACGGAAACAATGGCGAATGACTTGAGCTTGCAAAACTATGCCGAGAGCGTGGAGTCAACCCTGTGCGAGATCGACCGACAGCATCAGCACTTCACCGACAAACACGTCCTCAAAATACTTGAGCTGCTGATGGATCGGTATTTTTTCGGCGACGCAATCAGCGTGTACGAAACCACGTTGGAAGAAGACGGCGTCGCCATGGTCGACCGCGCTTTCAACACCTTTTCGGATCTCACCGACGAGGTAAAAACCAAGATTATTGCCGCAATTTACCGTTCGGTAAAAAGAAGAACGTTGGGCAACCGGGAATACCTCACCTTTGTCAGCCGGTTTGCTGCCGCCATGGACCCGAGCGGCCCCCAGAGAGACCTTCCCGACAGCTTGAAAAAACTCTTGCAAAGGTAATGCGTTGACAACAAGCACCGGCCAGGACGCCCAGCAAACAGCCTCTGGTCAAATTGCAAGCGCCGCGGCGCCCTCCTTAATCGTGCTCTTCCTCCGTTTTCTCCGCCTGGGACTCACCGCCTTTGGCGGCCCGGCCATGGTGGCCTATATCCGCGACATGGCGGTGAACAAACAGGGCTGGTTGAGTCAAGCATCGTTTCAACAGGGGGTGGGGATTTGCCAGAGCATCCCCGGCGCCACCGCCATCCAGGCGGCAGCCTATGTGGGCCTGCGCGCCGGCGGCGCCTGGGGGGCCATTGCCGCCTATGTGGGGTTCGGGATGCCGGCCTTTGTCCTGATGACCGTGCTTTCCGCGCTCTACCAGCGCAGCCACGATCTGGCCATCGTGGTCTCGATTTTTGCCGGTTTGCAGGTGATTGTGGTGGCGATGGTGGCGCATGCCGCCTACAGCTTCGGCCGCTCGATTGTGCACGACTGGCGGGATCTGGGACTGGGACTGGCGGTGGCGGGGTTTCTTTTTGCCGGCGGCAATCCGCTGTTGGCCATTGGCGCCGCCGCCCTCTTGGGGTTGGCGCTCTTTGGCCGGACCATCGAACCACAGGAGCACCAGCGCCCAGCCGGCAAACCTCTGGCGATGGCCGACCTCATCCCTGCCCTGTTGCTGATTGCGGCCTTGCTTGCCGCTCTGGCGCTGCTCTTTGTGGTGGACCGCGACCTGTTCGCGCTGGCCCTGATGATGGTCAAGGTCGACTGTTTTGCCTTTGGCGGCGGCTACGCCTCGGTGCCGCTGATGTTCAACGAGGTGGTGAGCGTCAAACAGTGGATGGACAGCCAGACCTTCATGGACGGCATTGCCCTTGGTCAGGCGACGCCGGGGCCGATTGTCATTACCGCCACCTTTGTCGGCTACCTCCACGCCGGTTTGCCGGGCGCGCTCACCGCCACCACGGCCATCTTTGCGCCGTCGTTAATCATGCTGACCGCAGCGGTCCCCACCTTTGACCGCTTCCAGCACAAACCGCTGTTTCAGCGGGCCATGCACGGCGCTCTGGTTTCCTTCACCGGCCTGCTGCTCTCGGTGGCCCTGCGTTTTGCCCTGGCCATTCCCTGGGAACCATGGCGGATCGGCCTGGCGGCTCTGGCCCTGGTCGCCCTGTGGCGCAAGGTTGACCTGCTCTGGGTGGTGCTGGCCGGAACCGCGATTTCAGCCGTGTTGTTGTAGAGCACCTCCTCCCCCCTCCGGCCTGTCGACCTTCGAATCCTCGCCCCTTTCAGCAACACCCTGCCGATTTGCGCGAAAAGCGGCGCACCAGGATCAAGGCCGACAACAAAAGCAACACGCCGGTGGCGCCGAGCATCAGCCAGTGCGGCAGGGTCTCGGCCACCACGCCGATGGTGGCCATGGCGGAAAGGCCCAAGGCGAAGTACACGCCGTCCAGGGCCAGACCGCAGAGCACGCTGACCACCGCAATCGAGGCCAGATACACCACCACTCCTTTCTTGCCGAGAATCCGGATCAGCACCGCCAGGGCGGCGATGTTGGTGGCCGGACCAGCCAGCAGGAAGACCAGGGCAGTCCCCGGACTGACGCCCTTGAGGATCAGGGCTGCGGCAATCGGGGTGGAGGCGGTGGCGCAGATGTACATCGGAATGCCGACCAGCAGCATCAGCAGCATGGAACCGAGTCCCCCGCCGAGATGGCGGGTAATCAGGTCGTCGGGAACCATCACGGTGATGCAGGCCGCCGCCGCGATGCCGACGAAAAACCATCCGGCCAGATCTCCCCAGATGTCGTTGACCGCATAGCGCGTTCCCTGCAGGAGTCTGTTCCACAGCCCCTGCGCCTGAGTCGGCTGGTGCGTATGATGCTCCTCGCCGCAACCGCAACTCGCGCCTTCGCAGGCAGCCGACGCAACGGAAGCCATCGGCAAAGGCGGCAAAACCGGTAAAATCGCTGATTGCCCTTCCCGATACGACAGCAGATTTTCCAGCACCCCAGCCACAAAGGCCGAAATAAAGGCGGCCACCGGTCGGGCCACGGTCAGCAACGGATCGAGCAAGGCCCAGGAAACGGCGATGGAATCAGCGCCCGATTCCGGGGTGGCAATCAGAAAAGCAGTGGTGGCGCCGTTGTTGGCCCCCTGTTTTTTGAGCTGGGCCGCCGCCGGCAGCACGCCGCAGGAACAGAGCGGAATCGGCACCCCGAGCAGGGCCGCCTTGAACACCGATTTGACCCTTCCTTTTCCAAGATGCGTGGCCACATAGTCCGGCGAGAGAAAGACCTTGAGCAGACCGCCGATCAACAGCCCAAAGAGAATATAGAGCGAGGACTGTTCGAGCAGGGTCCAGGCCGAAACCGCGATGTCGTAGATGAAATGCATGGTGGCGCCGTAGGAGGAGATTATTCCCGGATGTGTTCCAGGGCCATGTGGATCAGGGTGTGAACATGATCGTCGTTGAGTCGGTAATAGAGCACCTGCCCCTGTCGCCGGTTGCTGACCAAGGCCAGCTGACGCAGCAGCCGCAACTGGTGGCTGACCGCCGATTCCGAGCTTTCCAGATGCGCGGCCAGATCGCAGACGCACATCTCGCCGTGGCCGAGCGCCCAAAGAATCCGCAGCCGGTTAGGGTCGCCCATGGCCTTGAACAGGGCCGCCATGGCCTCGTATTCTCCTGCCGGCAAGGCGATGCTGCGGGCTGAGGCGATCCGCTCTTTATGCACGCAACGGACTCCGCACAGGTCCTGCTGTTCGTCGGCGTCGAATGGTTCGGTCATAGGTCCTCTTCTCTGAATATTAATATATGAACATATATTCATACTTTCAGCAAATCAAAAATAACCCGACGAATCGCCAAAGTCAAGTGCTGGCTGTGCGGCAATGGCCGCCGGCCTTGGCGTTTTATCCGAAATCTGACCGGTTTCTATCGGTGCGCAAATCATTGCCTAACACGCATCCGGCATATATGTCCTGTCGCCGGCACAGGCGCCGGAGAACACGCCAAAGAATGCAAACCCTGGGAGGGAATCAATGAAAGGAAGGAAATTGCTCTGCAGCGCCGCTTTTGTCGTCACCGCCTTTGCGGCCGGCGCGGCGCTGGCCGACAACACGCCCAAATACGTCTTCTTTTTTGTGGGAGACGGCATGTCCAGCGCCCAGATTCAGGCCACCGAGGCCTATCTGACCACCAAAAACGGCGGCAAGTCCACCGACGCCGTTGACCTGGCAAAAAGTGAAAACCGCCTCAACATGTCCAAATTGCCGGTGCTGGGCATGCAGACCACCTACGACGCCCACGCCCTGATGACCGACAGCGCTTCCGCCGGCACTGCCTTTGCCTGCGGGGTCAAGACCAACAGCGGCGTTATTGGCATGGATGAAACCAAAACGATCAGCTACAAAAGCATTGCCGAATTGGCCGCTGAACAAGGCAAACGGATCGGCGTCATTTCCAGCGTTTCCCTGGATCACGCCACCCCCGCCGCCTTTTACGCAAGCGTGCCCAGCCGCAGCGAGATGAACACCATTGCCAAGCAGATGGCGGCCTCGGGATACGACTTTTTCGGCGGCGGCGGCCTGGCGGCCAGCGAAGCCAGCGCGGTCAAAGCCCAGATGACAACTGCAGGCTACACCATTCTCAACGACCGGGAATCCATCCTTGCCTTGAAAAAATCGCCAAAAAGCAAGGTGCTCTGCATCAACCCCTATCTGCAGGACAGCGCCGCCATGCCCTACGCGATTGACCAGCCGGAGACCAACCTGTCCCTGGCTGAAATGACCGAGGTGGCCATTGATTCGCTCTTCACCCGCAAAAACAGCGGCAAACGAGGGGGCTGGTCCAACAAGGACGAAGGATTTTTCCTGATGGTGGAAGGCGGCAAGATCGACTGGGCCTGCCACGCCAACGACGCCATGGCCACCATCGGCGACACCCTGGATTTCGACGACGCGGTCGGCGTGGCCCTGGAATTTTATCGCAAATACCCCCACCAGACCTTGATCGTGGTCACCGGCGACCATGAAACCGGCGGCATGACAGTGGGTCACGCCACCACCGGCTACACCGGGTATTACGACCGGTTACTGGGCCAGACCAGCAGTTTTCAGGCCTTTGGCATGGATCAGTGGAAGGCGCACAAGGAAAAGAACAAGGAAGGCTACAGCTGGAGCGCTCCCAACAATCTGGAGAGCAACAGCGAGATGATCGGCCTGATGAAAACCGTCTTTGGCCTGGAGTGGGCCAGCTTGAACGAATATCAGAAAGAAAAGCTGGAAGACGCCTACGACAAATCCATGGTCGCCGCCAACGACAACAAGGACGATGAAAACAAACTGCTCTACGGCGGCTACGAGCCGATCATCGTCACCATAACCCATATCCTCAACGAGCGCGCCAGCATTGGCTGGACCTCGTATTCCCACACCGGCACACCTGTGCCGGTCTTTGCCGTCGGCCCTGATTCCGGCCGGTTTGCCGGATTTTACGACAACACCGACATCGCCAAGCAAATGGCCAAGGCCATGGGCATATGGAAACCGCTGCCCATCGTCAAGACAACCACCACCAACTAATCTATTCTCCTGCCCCCGCCAGCCCGCGACGCCGAGCCCCCTTGCGGCGTCGCGGGCATTTTGATAGGAACAGCATGCATCCACCCCGTCGCGAACTGCTTTTTTCCCTGATTATTGCCCTGCTCTGCACCGGACTTTTCTTTCTCGACCTTGCCCATATTCCGCCGGCGCCGGAGGGCATCCGCTGCCGCGCCCGGATCACCGAAGTCGACAACTCCAAGGTCCGCACCCATCTGATCGTCAAAACCAACGTGCAACTGCTGCAGGTGCAACTGCTCTCCGGCCCCCACAAAGGGCAGTCAATGCCGGTGGTCAACATGCTCACCGGCAAGATGGAACTGGACGAATTCTACGAGACAGGCGCAACCATCCTGGTTGAGTACAGCGCCCCGGAGGGCAAACCAGTCAATGCGGTGGCGCGCGGCTCGTATCGGCTGGGCTTGCAGCTTTTCCTGATTGTCCTGTTTGGCCTGCTGCTGTTTGCGGTAGCCGGCGTCACCGGGCTCAAGGCCGGGCTTTCCTTTGTCTTTGCCGCGCTGGTGCTGTGGAAGCTCTTTTTCCCGTTGCTGTTGATGGGCTATCCGCCCCTGCCCACCGGCCTGGGCGTGGTGACCCTGCTCACCGGGGTGATCTGCTTTTCCGTGGGCGGACTCACCCGGCGGGGTCTGGCCACCTTTGCCGGCTCGATGCTGGGCCTGCTGCTTACCTGCGGCCTGGCTACCCTGTTCACCCACGGGTTTCGCCTCCACGGCGCGGTCCGCCCCTTTGCCGAAATGCTGCTCTATTCAGGCTATTACAACCTCAACCTCACCGATATTTTCATTGCCAGCGTCTTCATTGCCTGTTCGGGCGCGGTTATGGATCTGGCCATGGACATCGCCGCCACCATGGACGAGCTCAAATACCGCCATCCCGAGATGGGCCTGATCGAACACATGCGCTCCGGCCTCCGGGTTGGCCGCGCGGTCACCGGCACCATGACCACCACCCTGCTGCTGGCCTACTCGGGCAGTCACATCACCATGTTCATGGTCTTTCTCGCCAAGGGATTGCCGCCGGCCAATCTGCTCAACGCTCCCTTTGTCGCCGCCGAGGCCCTCAACATCCTGGTCGGCAGTTTCGGGGTTATTGCCGTTGCCCCCTGCACAGTGGTGATTGCCGCCCTACTCTACCGAAAGCAGACCCCGTCCGCGCCGTAATCTCCAGCTTACTGGGCGACAATATATGGAAAACACGATTGATTGCGTGCCGTACACGCTTGCTCGGATTGTCAACCAACAACGGAAATGCTACAAGGGAGGGATAAAGCGACGCTGGCCGGCGGTCGGACCACGCGTTGCAGACGTCATGCAACCCGCGACAGGAGAGTGCCGATGATTACCGAGCAGGAATTGAACAAAGGGATGACAACCTTGAAAAGCCTCTGGTTTGCCCTGTTTGCCTCGCTGATGCTGTACGTGCTGGTCGCGCTGCAGATCAAAAGCTCCGCCCACACAACCTTTTCCCCGGAGGCATACAACACGCTGCGGCTGATCCTTTTTGGCGTGGCCTTTGTCACCCTGGTTGTTACCTGGTATGTGCGCAAACACCTTTTGTCGGCCAAAGTCGCAGCTAAAGCGGCTAATGTGGCTAATGCAGCCAAAAGCACGCCCCACCATCCCGCAGTGGCCCGCTACACCACCATCATGATAACGGCCATGGGCCTGTCCGAAGCCATCGGCATCTATGGTTTCATTCTCTACATTCTGGGCAAGAATCAGATTGATCTCTACCTGTTGACCGCCCTCTCGGCGGCAGCCATGACCCTGTATTATCCCAAGAGACAAGACATCATCGAACTGGCTCAAAAAATGTGAGGTTGCCGGTGGAGGCGCCAATAACCCACCCACTCTATTAAAAGAACTCCCTGCACCGTCATCGACGAGCACAGCGAGGTGAAACCTTGCTATGGCGCGAGATTTCACCCCTTCGTTCGAAAGCCCCCCCAACCCGTAGCCTGTGATGCACAGGGCGATCAAGGTGTTCTATAAGGCATAACGTTTGACGTGAGGGGCCGCCTCTCGACGGAAGGGGTGGGCGTCATTGCGAGGAATATGCAGTCGTTATTCCATTGCTCAATCAAACGAGGCAGATGCGCACTGCAAAACCTGGTCAAGAAGGGCGCGTCAATTTCGAGCGAAGCGAGAAACCTCAAATTTGCGAGATTTCTCCTCGCTGTGCTCGTCGGAATGACACACTCCCCAACCCGTAGCCCGGATGCAGCCTGTATGGTGGTGATTGCCGCCCTGCTTCTACCGAAGGTAGACGTCCGCCAATTCGGCCTATGTCTTGCCCCCGGCCAACGTCGCCGACGCCCCTTCTACAGGAGAAGGGGCTGCCTATGCAGGCAGCCCCTTGGATGATATTATCGCTGGTGTTGCATACGCCTGCGGGAGCGGACGAGTGCCGCAAGGGCAGAACCTAAAAGGACCATGGTCGACGGTACCGGCACAGGTGAAGGGCCGGTCTTGAGATAGAGCGAAAAATCAGTGGTAG
>NZ_JAVBXR010000048.1 GCF_030824455.1 Desulfobulbus sp. | reverse complement strand
CGCGCTTTTGTCAATGCTTCTTTCGCCTTTGCTAAAACTTCCTTGCCGCTTGCTGGTCGTGCCATATACCCACCTCCATTGATGGGCACATTATATCACTTTTGTTTTAGAAATGGAATAAGCCTGCAGTGCCTATGCGGAAGAGGAGCATGGATAGAATTGAAGCGTTTATCATAAAACCTATCTGGCATTGATTAATCATACGCAAAAAACAATCCTAAACATGTCCAGTCATCTCTCTGCGTAACATACTATAATTCATAGCATAATTTAACCATAGCGCTATGGGGTCAGCACAGGTCAGCATTGAGCGGCATAATTCATTCCTCTTTAAAGGAAAAAGATATTTTTCTCTTGTTAACAAGAACCACATCGTGGCTAATTGAAAGCTAGATGTCGGCAAATTTATTTGGGATAATAACGAAGAGCAGTAAAAATATAAAAACAATTTTGTTGATTTTTTTCCGAAAAAACGGAAAAATCAACCCCTTTAATTCCGACCAGGTTTAAATTGAGGAAAAGGGGGTGGGGTGAATAAATTTATTCCAGAGCCGCGCAAAGGGCGATGCTCAGAGTATCCCGGCCGGGATATCCGGTAGGTGAGTTTCGGATTAATCCCGAAGTCGTGGTTCCTGATGGAGCGCTGGCCGAAGGTGGGATTAATCCAGCCCAACTCTTCCGTTATCTTCAGCAAGAACGTTTTGGATCTGTTTTTAGCGCTGATACACAGATTCAGTGGCTCTGTGAAGACGGGTATCTACTGCCGTTGAACCTGTCACAGAATGCAGATAATGGGGTGAGGTTGGAGCCGATTGACCAGTAAAGCGACCCCCAGCATTTTTGAGGTTTCACCACAGTTGATGTTTGTTTTCTATTGCAGTTGACCGGAGGGTGATCGGAGATTTGAGCTAAATCTGGCAGCTTTGTTTGGTTAACTCGCTCTTTATGCAACGTTTGCTGCAAATTAGTGAAGAGTGCAGTTGTTGAGTGGATAGCCTTCGAACTCAAGGTTTTATGGGCTATGGCAGGGGAGAAGAACTGAGGGCGGTGCTACAAAATCCAGTGATAACAGCTTTTTGGATAGTAGTTTGGAAAAATATTCAGATTGACCAGAGGCTGGCCAGAGACAAAAAAGGGGTCACAGTCAAAAAAGCTGTAACCCCTTGAATTTGTTGGTGCCGAGACCAGGATTTGAACCAGGGACACACGGATTTTCAGTCCGTTGCTCTACCGACTGAGCTATCTCGGCATCGAATTTGAAGTCCCGATCATTTATCAAAGTATCGGTGTGTTGTCAATCTCTTTTTACTTTTTATTCTCCGCGAAGAGATCCCCGAGGTCGATTTCAAATTTGTCCAAGGCCGTCCCCGTCTTCACCGACGGCAAATAACGTTTTCCAGCGGCACTGCCGCTGACAAGTTTGGAGGGTGCGTCGAGTTCCAAGTCTTGAAAGTTGAGGTCTTCCAATCCTGTTGATTGGGAAGCCGTCTCAGGGGGCGGAGGAGGAGATGGGGCCAAGGCGTCCAGGACCAGGGCGGCAGGGGCCGTCTCCTCTTCTTGGGCGTAGGTTGGGATGGCGTCTGCCCGGGGAGGGGCCAAGTCGGAAATATCCAGATCGCTGAAATCAATGGCCGGCAGTTGAGGGGCGTCGGCGTCAGGTTCCGCATCGAAATCCAGGGTATATTCAGCTCGCGGAGAAACCTCGCTAAAATCATCGAGATCCATGATCTGGTCTGTGCCGGAAAAGGCAGCGGCATCGGCGCCAAAGGCATCCTCTTGATCATCTTTTAGAATGAATTCGGTATCGATCCCATTGCGCAAGGAGGGAGATTCTTCCTCTGCTGGAATCTCCTTCGGGGCTTTGATGCTTGGCTTTAAAGGCGTATCCGGTGAAAATTTTAAAAAGGAAGGTGCTGTGGCATTGTAAATAGTTCCATTGATCTCGGAAGTGAGAGACCCAACCAGTTTATTGCATTTCTTGCAGGTGTCGATATTGTCAAAAGAAATGTAACCGCATTTAGGGCAGCGCATAGTATTCGCCTTCGTTTGAAAAATTGTGCAGAGGACAAAAAACACAAAAATATTGTTCGAATGCGCTCATTATCGCACAGGGGTTCTGGAAAAAGCAAGGCGCTAAAAAAAAATATCCCGAGATTGCCTTGTCGGTGATTTCAGCCAACCCTTGCTGGGTGACGGAAAAGAGTGGCCGCTCAAATCGGCGAGTGTGTCGTGAAAAACAGGAGAGAGATGTGCCGCCCCGCTGCAAACAGGTGCAGCGGGGCGGTTAAGTGCAAGGCGGGGAACGTGTTGCAAGCGTGCTTGAGGATTGCTCTGCGTTATTTGGCGAATGCGATCAGCGTGTCGCAATAGGCGTCGAGAGCCTGCTGCATGGCGGCTTTGTCGGCGTCGGTCGGGGCTCCTTGCCACTCGTAATGGCCGAGCACGTCCCAGCCTGATTTTTCGGTTTTGGCCTCGAAATCCTTTTGGGCGCCGCCAACCCAGCCGTACGAACCAAAGCGGAACACCTTCTTGTTGGTGACCTTTTTCACCATCAACTCCTCAATGGTGTGCGCCATGGGCGGGAACATCTTGTATTCATAGGTGGGCATGCCGAAAATCAGACCCGCGGATTTCCAGGCGCTGGCCAGGATGTAGCCGATCTCGTCGCCGGGGACCTGGAAGACGTGGACCGGGATGCCTCGCTTGCGCAGCGTCTCAATCACCAAATTCAGCACCTGCTTGGTGTTGCCGTACATGGAACTCCACACCACGGTCACCTCGCGTTCTGCAGGTCCCTTGCTGTATTCGGCGTAGCGTTTGTAATGCTCAATGATAACGGCCGGGTTGTCGCGCCAGATGATGCCGTGCGAGGGGCAGATCACCTCTATGTCCAACCCTTTGAGCTTCTCCAGCCCCTTGAGGACAAAGGCGGAAAAAGTGGCCACGATGTTGGCGTAGTAACGCAGCGCCTCCTCCTCGAAAAATTTGTGTTTTTCCTGGGAGATCTGGTCGTCAAAGATCGCGTCCTCGTCGATGCGGCCATAGGAGCCGAAGGCGTCGCACGAGAAGAGAATCTTGCGCTTGCGCTCGTAGGTCATCATGGTCTCGGGCCAGTGGATGTTGGGGGTGTCGAAAAACTGCAATTCATAGTCGCCCACCGTCAGCACCATGCCGTCGGTGATGGCAATGGCCCTCTCGGGCGGCACAGAGGCAAAGGCCTCAAGCAGAGGGATGGCCTTCTTGGTGCAGTAGATGATTGCCTTGCTGTTCTTCTTGCAGAATTCGCGCAGCCAGCCGGAGTGATCGGGTTCCATGTGGTTGATCACCAGGATGTCGACGTCCTCGACGGCCATCGTCACCCCTTCCATCTGATGGCTGATTTCTTTGGGAAAGTTGAAAATATCCTGCGTCAGATCAATCAGGACGTTCTTTTCGCTCTTGATCAGGTAGCCGTTGATGGAAATGCCGTGGGGAATCGGCCAGATGCCCTCGAACAGATAGTTTTTGTCTTCAATGTTGACCGAAAGTCGATAGATGTCGTCGACCACTTTTTTGATGTGCATAGCGCTCACTACTCCAATATCAAACGTTAAAATGTGTGTGTCTTTAAGACGCTTCCTGGCGGTCGCGAAGAAGCATCGTAACATACGCCGGTTACGGTAAAATTTCCAGGCGCAAAATCTTTGCGCGTATTGTCGTTTGGACGAAAACCATTGCATCGCCCGGACAGGCAAAGAGGCGTTGCATCATCCAGGCTCCTCTTGGCCCGCGGTCTGCCCTCCTCTCCCTCCTTTAGGCTATGTTGCGTGTTGCGCGAAAACGTACACTTTTTCGTTGCGCGCCACATTTTCTCGTTCGTCGGTTGAAGTCGAAGGTATCCTTTTGTTCAGGGTAACTCTTAAATATTCCGTCATAAAATAGGCGACTTTGCGCGCTTTCCTTTTGGGCATAGATCTTGATGTTTCACATTGTCTCTCCCCTCATCATTGGGCGCTCTGCGCGAGGTGGTTGGAGGCGGTCAATGACAACCTTTTCAGGAAACGATATGCCGAAAAGTGAAAGCCAGCTGCACGAGATAAAATGGCGATTTGATGTGGAGGCGCACGCCTATACGGCGGCGGAGGCCTATCTGCTGCTTCTGTACAATCCTGCACAAGTTGCTGAAATAGTCTTGAAGCTGAAGTCGACGCCCGTTGTTCATCTTAAAGCGCACGACATCTTTTCCGCTTCCGGCCTTGCCCAGTTCGAGGCCAACAACGCGCACATCGAACATGATCGAATAAAAATACAAAACAACATCCCCCTGGCGCCGCTTCTCCTGGTTCGCGATGAAGGCAAAGGGAAGATGTTCATTGTCAACGGCTATCATCGCCTGTGCGCCATCTCCGCATTGCGTGAAGACGTCTGGATCAAGTGCAAGGTAAGTCGGTTCAAGGGGGCAAGGCATGGCATAACCATAGGCTGCGAGACTGCCCGACTGGGGCGTTCTCAATATATGCAAGGATAGCTTGCCCCGCTGATGCACGGGTGAGGTGGGTTCGTAACCGAAGTGGAATCATTTTTCCGAAGGAGGAGAAGCAATGGACGCAGTGAAAATAGTGGCAATCCTGCTCATCGTGGGCGGCGGCGCGGGGCTCTTGTACGGCAAGTTCAGCTATACCACCGAGACCCACGAGATCAAGATAGGGACGCTTGACATGTCCGTGGCGGAAAAAGAGACGGTGAACATTCCGCTCTGGGCCGGGGTGGCGGCAATTGTCGGGGGCGGCGCGCTGCTGCTGTTTGCGAGCAAGAAAGGATAGACAGCGAAGCGAAAGGGTTGTGCCGGTCATCACCGCTCCAGGGAAACGCGAGGCTCGACGGAACTGCCGCCAGGAGGCGCAACGTGCTATGCCGATAGAGATCATCAAAAAAATATGTCCAATAACCTTTGGCCTGCCAACAAAAATGACACAGCAAGGGTTCGAACGATTCTGCTGGGAAAAGCAACACAACGTTGTCCGCACCTACAACGGAACCAAGAATGGGCGGAAAACACATCCCGTCTGTGCAGTCTGCAAAGGCGATAAGCCGGCGGAACTGGAAATTGTCATATTGGAGGAAAAGAGCATGACCTTAGGGACAAAACCGGGAGACAGCCTCCTCTGCAGCTGCGAAGAGCAAGCCGTTGCACTCGACTATCCCGCAGCGATGCGGGCGCCTTGCCAAGCGCTGTCGGCCGCAACAAGCCAATGGAGTGAAGCCGATGGGCAAACGTGCGACCCAATACAGGAGGGGGAAGATGGGGTAGGCAGGGCTGACGCCTGTCTCGGGGGCGAACAAAACGAGGCGGAGGGGTGCGGCGAAAGAGAGACGCCCAGCAACAGATTCGCTGTTTTCCAGGAAGCCCTCGGGTTCTCTGGAGGTAAAGATGCTGTCGCTACACTCACGGCGGTTGCGGTGCTCACCCAGGAGTTTGATCGATTGAGGAAGCGCTGTGAAGAATTGGTTGAGAGCTTGGCAACCCAGGAGAAGGAGCTTGCGTGGTATCGAAGCGTTCTTGATCAAGCGCCTCCCGCCGCCATGCCCGCCGTCAACGTCGGTTCAATCTGATGGGGTGTTTCGGTGGAAGCCGCCGTGGCTCCGGTTGAACTCATTTTGGCCAAGGGCGGGTAACCGGCTGCATCGCGTTGCCTTTTTGCTGCCGTAAACCACAACCGGTGGCGCGCTCAAGATGCAGAACGCGCTTCCGCCCCTTGTAGGCGCAACATCCAACGGCGTCCCCTCACCCCAGAGTCGGCAAGGTCCGAGGCTGGTCGCATTGAATGCCAATCGCATCTCCAGGGCATCCTTCCAAATCCACCCCGGCCAGCAGGTTCAAGCGCGGGCTCTCTTTGCAGCTCACTCCAATTCGTTCCAACTCCTCGATATTAAATCCCACCAGACGCACGCCGGCCACCTCCATCAGCGGCCGCCGGATCAGCAGCGGATCGGCCAACATGGCGTCCAGCGCCTGATGCTCATCCATGCCGTGAATATCCACCTCGCCCGATTTCACCTTGGGCGCCAATCCATTGAACCATTGTGCCACCGGCAGAGCGCCGAAAAAGGAGCGCAGTTCTTCCCTGGTGAAAGGGAATTCGAGCAGATTTTCGGTGATCAGGCGGTGCCCGGCGGAGAGGAGAATGGCTTTTTGACGGGCGTTGCCGGTGCAGTGGGGTTTCTCGAAAAAGCGGATTGTAGCGGTCATGGCGTGTTCCTCCGGAAATTCTCAAGATCAATGGGCGCCGCCTGTCCGCCGTGACGCAGTTGGTGGCGAATGGCGGCGTGGATGTCGTCCAGCTTCTCCAAGTCGGCGAGGATGGCCTCTTCCTCGATGGTGCGCTGGCGGAGCGCATGCATGGCCCCGTGGCGCATGCACAGGCGGCGCGGCGCCAGCAGGGCGAGCAACGGGTCGTGGGTGGCCGAGAGGACGATTTTGTCCTGCGAGAGCAGCAGGTTGAAGGCGGCTCTCCGGTCGATGCCGGCGTTTTCGATCTCGTCGATGAGCACAATTGGCGAGCGGCAGACCAGGGCGGTGTCGGCCACCATCAGCGCCCGGGTTTGGCCGCCGCTGAGGCTGGTGAGCGCGGTGGCGCCGGCAAAAGGCTCGCCGGACAACTCGTTGGCCGCGGCAATGGTTTCAGCAACCACGGATGCGGCCATGCCCCGGCTTTCCACATGCAGGCTGAGCAGTTCCTCAACGGTGGCGTCCAACACAAAAGACATGGTCTGCGACAACTGGGCAATCAGCTGATCGCCGCCGGTGGAAAATCGTCTGTCTTCGGAGGGATGGCCGTCGACCAGAATCATCCGTCCGCTTGGGGTGTCGCCGGTGGCCAGCCATTCGATGTCGGCCAGCAGGCGGCTTTTTCCTGAACCGGTTGGCCCGACAATGGTCAGCAGATCGCCCCGCTGGAGACAGATCCGCTCGACCTGCTCCGGCTGGCCCGATTTGTCGCGGCCGGCAATGATCTCCAGTTGTTCAAGCGAGGCGGTGGAGGCGAGCAGCCCATTCAGTTCGTTGATCCGCGCCAGCAACTGATCGAGAAAATCCGCGGCCGACCGGTTGCGCAGGGCCGACCACTGGGCCAGCTTGGCCGCAAGGGTCACCTCCTCGGCCGGGTCGAACTCGATGCCCTGCTCGAGCAGCACCGATTCGAGCAGCGGATACTCGGCCAGCAGGGCGGCGAGGCTGGTTTGGGTCAGTTTTTCTTGGGTGAGGGGTTGCACAATCAATCCTTTGTTCAAGGCAAGGTAGGTTTCAATGGCAGCGAGTGGGTGGCGTAGACCCAATCGAGCTTGTCATCTCGACCGCAGGGAGAAATCTCCGGGTGCGGGCAAATTGAGATCTCTCCCTGCGGTCGAGATGACAGCAAAACAAGTGCTGCGGGGAAACGGCGCGGGTCTTTCCCATCGAACACTATCAGCACCTCCTCTGCTTTTGCTGCACTGCGGTTTCAATCAATGCTCAGCTTGCGAAACTGGCCGATCTGGTACTCCGGGCCAACCCGGGTTTCACCGAGACAGTAGGAGCAGAGCGCCGCCGGCATGGGGAAGCGCAACCGTAAGGTTTCGGAAGAATCCTGCAGTTCCGGGGCATCAATGAACATCCGCGCCAAGGCCTGCGAGCCCTGGCCGGTGCGGCCGTTGATCTGGATGATTCTGGCGCGCGGGGCCACGCTCTGCACCCGGTAGGCAAAGACCTCGCGCTCGGCCTGGGAGACGATGTCGCCCTTGGTGATCACCACCGCGTCGGCCAGCTTGAGCATCGGCCCGATTTTCTTGGGCGTGTTGAGGCCGCTGACGTTGTCGATGACGCAGACCGCCAGCGCCCCCTTGATATGCGGCGAACAGCGGTTGCACAGGCCGGCGCTTTCAATCACGGTCATGGCCAGTTGGCGCTTGGCCGACCACTCCAGCACCCGGTCGATGTTGCTGACAAAATAATGGTCAGGACAGAGCACGCCCGACAAGCCCTTCTGCACCGGGATGCCCGCCGCCTGATAGAGGGCGTCGTCGTCGGTGAACAGGCAGTCGAATTTGATCACCCCGGCCTTGACGCCGTCTGCGGCAACCGCTTCCAGGGTTTTGATCAGCACCGAAGTCTTGCCGCTCGAGGGCGGACCGGCAACCGTGATCAGCCGCATCCTGCCCCGCCTGTACGCTCGTATTCCGTAGTGAATGCCTCGCCAACCGATTGCTTGACCTGTTCCAGGTCGTTTTCGTAGATGAAATCCCAGCCGATCCAGAACAGTTTTTTGCCCGCAGGGACAATGTCGGCCACCTCGGGATGCGGGGTGGGGAAGAAATTGTCGCTGCAGTGCTGGTGCAGCGCCTTGCCCATGAGAAAATCGACCACCTGCGCCAACTCGGCCCGCTTCTTCTTTTTGACCAGCAGCTGCACCGGACTGACAAAGGCCCCTTCCTCGGGAAAGAGAATCTCAATCCGCTCTGCAGCCTTGATCTTCCGGGCAAAGAACCAGGGCATAATGAAAAAGGGCGGGCAACCTTCGGAGCGGGAGTCGATCATCTTGACCATCTGGGAGGGGTGCGTGCCGCCGCAGACATTGGCCGCCAGGCGGGGGATGGCCTCCAGGCCGAACAGGCGGAAAAAGGGCACGAGCACCCCGGAGCAAAAAAAGCTGTCCTGACCGCGCATGATGATCGATTTGCGGTACTCGGGCTGCAGGAAATCGGCCCAGGAGACCGGCGGCGCCAACTCGGGGCGCACATCCTTGACATGCACCGCCACCAGGGCGTTGGCGCAGAACTGGGTGAAATGGCCGCGCGGGTCGGCATAGCCGATCTCGGCCATACGTGGGTGCATCGATCCGTTGACGCTGACGAAGTGGCCGGGGAGAACGAAGCGCTCCAGAAAGCGGCGATGATAAAAGGCATTGAGGTCCGAACTGAGGATCAGATCCGGCAATTCGTCCACCGACTCCACCGAATCGACGTAGGGGTAATACGACAATTCGTGATTGACGTTGCCTTCGGCCAGGTAGGCCAGCGGCGCGTTGCTGGCGGCCAATTGCTCGGCAAAGGTCTGCAGCGCGCGGTCGAGTGAAACCTTGAGGCCGCAGGGGAGCAGAGCGAGCAAGGTTGGCTTGGCGGTTTGGATGTCGGCGGCGGAACTGGCCAGCTCGCCGGTGGAATCGGCTTCGGCTGCCTGGCCACAGCGCGTGAGGAAGAGTTCCGAGTCGATGCGTTTGAATTTCAGCAGGGTGCGCAGCTTGAGGAACGGCCCCAGTTTGTCGCGGACCTGCGGGCTGTCGAAATCGTGAAAGCCGAAGCTCTGGAAAACCGGCAGGGTTTCCGGGTGGCCGTCAAGGCAGTCCTTGACGGAGAGATCGAGGTGGATTGGCGACATTGTTGTATCCTTGGCTTACTGGTCTTTGGTCGGAGGTGCCTTCCTGGCAGTTGCAACGAAAGGGCTTCTCGGTTCGGTTCAACCCCTCCGTCTGTCATTCCGAACGCTTGTGAGGAATCTGGAGATTTCTCCTTTCGGTCGAATGACACAACCCACCCACCTGTTGTTTGCTGCACCCTGGATCCTGGCGGGCAACGCTTTGGGGTTTGATCGATGAAAAAAATGGGGCACAAGTCCACCGGGCCGGGAGCAACCCGGCCCGAGACCCTGTGCCCCGAGCGGCGGGAGGTGCGGTTGACGAGGGGGATCGATCAGCCGCACCCGTTCCCACCGCCGGCACAAGCACCTTTGGACGAACATTTGCGCATCCGTCCCTGCAGACTGGAGAGTCCCTTGCCGGTATAGACCGCCTCCAGGCCGCGCTCGATGAACCCGACCATGGTGATGGGCTGAATGCCTCGCTTCTTGAGCATTTCCTTGGGCGATTCGCCGAGATCATTGACCAGGATGGCCTGGCAATCGGCCAGGATACGGCTGATGTTGAGCCAGCGCTGGCTGCCCCCGCCGGTGGGCGGGGCCTGGCGGTCCTCAATGTGCTGGTAGCCGCCTTTGCCGTCCTCGCCCCAGATCTGAAACCGGGTCGCCTCGCCCAGATGCTGGTTGACCAGCACTCCCTCCAGGGTCGCAACCGCGACATAAGGGCGAACGGTTTCTTCCGGTTTGGGCAGCTGGGCGCAGGCGCTGAGGCAGCCGCGCATCTCATCGGTGCGGTCGTTGTCGAGCAGGCCGACTGCATCGGCCCGGCAACGGGTGCAGTGGCGCATCTGCGGCAGGAACTGCTCGGCCTGGTTGCGGAGT
Source organism: Desulfobulbus sp. (assembly GCF_030824455.1). Classification (GTDB taxonomy): domain Bacteria; phylum Desulfobacterota; class Desulfobulbia; order Desulfobulbales; family Desulfobulbaceae; genus Desulfobulbus. The sequence goes on along the minus strand of NZ_JAVBXR010000048.1, from coordinate 3,356 downwards.
GTGTCCATCTGTTCCTTGGAAGGCTCGGCAATATTTTCAAAGGCCGTATCGGCATTGGGGAACATGGCCATGCAGTTGAGCAGATCCACGCCTAGTTCCTTCATGGTCGCGGCCAGCACCGGGATGTGGTGATCGTTGATCCCCGGAATGACGATGGTGTTGACCTTGACCGTGATCCCGTGCTGTTTCAACAGCGCAATCGCCTGCAACTGGCGGGCAAGCAGCAGTTCCGCACCCTGGCGGCCGCGATACAGCACCTTGCCGTCCCGCACCCAGGCATAGATGTGCTGGGAAATCTCCGGATCGACCGCGTTGATGGTGATGGTCACATGGGAAACGCCGATCTCGGCCAGTTCCGGCACATGCGGCGCCACATTCATGCCGTTGGAGGAGAGGCAGAGAATAGTGTCCGGGTACTCTTTGCGGATCAGACGCATGGTCTCCAGGGTCTCCTCGGCGTTGGCAAAGGGGTCGCCCGGACCGGCGATGCCGGCCACCGAGATGCGTGGTTCCTTTTCCAGCACTTTGCCCATGTAGACCAGGGCCTGGTCGGGGCTGAGCAGGGTGGAGGTGACGCCGGGCCGCGACTCGTTGACGCAGTCGTACTTGCGGTTGCAGTAGTTGCACTGGATGTTGCATTTGGGGGCAACCGGCAGATGCACCCGGCCGTACTGACCTTTGGCCTTGACGTTGAAGCAGGGGTGGCGATTGAAATCTTTTTCGCTGAGCATATCGTTGGCTCCTTGATCGTGGAATAGCGACCGAATGAATTACATGTAGAAATAGCCGACCGGGGAATCGTCCTGTTTTTTCTCGATCATCGCGTTGGCCACCATGTCGAACAGGTGTTGCGCGCCGGCATACCCGAGATGGAGAATGCGCTGGCCGCCGACCCGGTCATGGATGGGGAAGCCCACTCGGATGAGCGGGATATTCAATTTCTTCGCCAGCGGGTAGCCCTTTGAATGACCGACCACCAGGTCGGGCTGCAGGGTTTCGGCGATCTCGCTGATCTCAAAAAAATCCATGCCCTCAAAAACCTGCGGCTGTTCGGGCAGGGTGTCGCCGGTTGCGGCTGCAATCGCGGCCTTGAGCTTGCCCGAGGTGCCGCCCGAGGCGCAGAGCACCGGCTGGACGCCGATCTCGGCGAGGAAGGAACACATGCCCACCAGCAGGTCCTCCTCGCCGTAGAGGATGGCCCGTTTGCCGAAGACGTACTTGTGGGCGTCGACATAGGCGTCGACCAGGCGGCCGCGCTGTTTGGCGTATTTTTCAGGCGTCGGCCGGCCGCTGATGGTCTCCAGCAGGCTGAAAAAGGCGTCGGTCTCGCGGATGCCCACCGGCATGCCAAGCCGGTGATTGGGCACGCTGAATTTCTCCGCCAGAACCGTGCCGCCGGTTGCGGCCAGGGTTGGGCCAAATTCAATGGTCGCCTGGGAACGGCCCATGGCCTTGATCGCCGCGATCGGGGTGCCGCCGCCCTGGATTTTCTCGTATTCCAGCAGGGCCGGGCCGTCCATGGTCTCGGAGAGATCGGGCAACAGGGTGCAGCCCAGGCCGAAGTCGGCCATGATTTCGGCCAGCAGCCGGTAATCGGCCGAGCTGACAAAACCGGGCAGGAGGTTGACGACTTCGCCTCGCGGTCCGCCCTCGCTCACCTGGGCCACAACCTCGCGAATGGCGGCGTGGAAGCCCTCCATGTGGGTGCCCGAGTAGCTGGGAGTGGAGACGTTGACAAACAGGGGCAAGCCCACCGAGCCTTTGGTGTCCTCGGCGTACTGATGGAGGTACATCTTGACGTCGTCGCCGATGGTTTCGGTCAGGCAGGTGGTGGCGATGCCGATCAGCTGGGGCCGGTACTTGGCGGCTACGTTGGTCAGGCCCAGCTTGAGGTTGGGGCCGCCGCCGTAGACCGCGTGCTTCTCGGAGAGCGAGGAGGAGGCGATGTCGATCGGCTCGTTGTAATGGCTGATGATGTAGCGGCGCATGTAGGTGGCGCAGCCCTGGGAGCCGTGCAGATAGGGCACCGCGCCCTCAATGCCTTTGAAGGCCAGGCAGGCGCCGAGCGGCGTGCACAGCTTGCAGGCGTTGGTGGTCGAAATGTAGTTGGGTTTTCTCGGTTTTTTGAATGTAGGCGGATTCGTGCTCATGGCGTTTTCCTTAGTCTCATATACTTTGCGCTGTCATTTCGACCAGCGGGAGATCTCTCTTCCCTTTCTCCGTCTGGAGATTTCTCCCTGCGGTCGAAATGACAAGCCGGGGGAGGCGGAGCAAAAACATTTTGGCGATTGCTGATCATTCAGCTGCTGTGCTCGGCGTTTTCTTGCGCGGCACGAACTGCCAGACCGGGCTCATCACCGAGGAATACACCTCGCGGGCGAAGTTGAGCATGCCCTCGAATCCGGCCAGGGCCTCTTTGCGTTCATGGTTGTGGTCGCAGAAGCCGATGCCCAGCTTGTAGGCAATCGGCCGTTCCTTGACCCCGCCAACAAAGATGTCCACCTCTTTTTCAGTAAGAAAGGAGGTCAGCTCCAGCGGGTTGGAATCGTCGACAATGATGGTTCCGGGATCGGTGATCGCCGCCAGTTCCTCGTAATCTTCCTTGGTGCCGGTCTGCGAGCCGACCATCACCACCTGCATGTCGATCAGGCGGAAGGCCTTGACCAGGGAAAAGGCCTTGAACGAGCCGCCGACGTAGATGGCCGCCTTCTTGCCGGCCAGGGCTTTGCGGTAGGGCTCCAGGGCCACGGCCAGGGTTTTGACCTCGCCCTCGACAATTTTTTTGGTGCGCTCCATCATCTCCGGATCTTTGAAGAAGCGGGCGATGTCGTACAGGGCCTCGGCCATGTCCTCGATGCCGAAATAGGAGACGCGGATCGAGGGAATGCCGTATTTTTCTTCCATCATGTTGGCCAGCTGCATGGTCGAGCCGGAGCACTGCACCACGTTGAGGGCGGCGCCATGGGCGCGCTGGATGTCGGCCACCCGGCCGTCGCCGGTGATGTTGGCCACCACCTGGATGCCCATTCGCTCGTAGTATTCGCGGATCATCCAGATCTCGCCGGCCAGATTGAAATCGCCGAGGATGTTGAGGGAATATTTGGAGATGGAGCTGGTGTCGCCGTTGCCGATCAGGCGGAAGAGGGCGTCGCAGGCGGCCTGGTAGCCGGCCCGTTTGTTGCCCTTGAACCCTTCGGATTTGACCGGGATCACCGGAATATTGTACTCGGCCTCGATGGTGCGGCAGACCGCTTCCAGGTCGTCGCCGATGATGCCGACAATACAGGTGGAATAAACAAAGGCCGCCTTGGGCTGATGGCGTTCGATCAGCTCGCGCAGGGCGGCGGTCAATTTTT
>NZ_JAVBXR010000083.1 GCF_030824455.1 Desulfobulbus sp. | reverse complement strand
GATTACCTCTACGCCGCCGACCGCGATCTGATTATTGCCGCTATCCACGCTTTGGGACAGGTCGGCACCAACACCGCCATGCACCGTCTGGCCGAGCGGATGGGCACTGACAACGAGTTGGATTTAATCATCCTCGGCATTTTTGCCGATGTTCAGGATCAGGTCTCGCTGGAAAAATTGAACGACACCCTGCGTTCACATTACGCCCATATGCGCATCTACGCCAAGGATGAACTGGTGCGCATCGGCGTCAAAGCGGTGCCGGTGCTGATTGAAAACTTGAAAGAAGGCGACAGCGATCTGCTGGTCCACACCCTCAATGTGCTGGGGGAAATCGGCGACGAGAGCGCGATCATGCCGATCCGCGCCCTGCTCAACACCATGCCGCGCAACGCCAACGTCCGCTTTGCCGCCTATGAAGCCCTGGCGCTGTTGCCCCTGCGCAAAGGGGCCTACACCCTGGCCGCCGGACTGACCGACGGCGAGGACCATGTCTGCACCGCCGCCGCCCGGGCAATCGACCGCAATTTTAATGAAATCCTCGCCGCCGGCATCAAGAACATGATCCGGGGGCAGACCGACGAGGCTCGACACATCGTCAAGATCATCGTCAACGCCCAGGTGGACAATGTCTTCCTGAGTATGGCCAAGGAAGATTATTTCCAGGAATTGGCCTCGATTTATCTGCCCCACGCCCATCGGGACATCAAAGATCACTACTCCGCTTTGCTCAAACAGCAGGGATTGGATGATTTTGCAGCCCGGATTGCGGGCGAGGAACGGGACGGCGGCGCCCGCATCAAGGTGTGTGCTGTCGATGATTCCCGGATGATTCTTAATATCTACAAGGCCACTCTGCACGAGCTTGGCTTTGATCCGGTGTTGTTTGAGTTTCCCGCCGGGGCGCTGGAGTGGTTGGCTAAAGAAAAGCCGGCTCTGGTGCTGACTGATCTCAACATGCCGGAAATCTCAGGGATCGAACTGACCAAAAGGATCCGCGTCATGTATGCGTCGGAGGCCCTGCCGGTGATCATGGTCACCACCCAGTCGGATGTGCAGGATCACGAGGCCGCCGCCGCCGCCGGGGTCAATGATATTCTCATCAAGCCCTTCAACGCAGACTCGTTGCGCGCCGCCATGGGCAAATACATCAAGGTGAATTAAAACGGGGGGCTGCGCGTTACGGCAGGGTTGAGCGTGGTTTCAGGGGCGGAGGGCTTCCAACTGCTGGGGCAACTGCGCAAAATAACGCCCCACGTCGCTGGGTTGATGGGCGTCCGAGCCGGCCTGCAGGGGAATGCGGCGCTTGAGCGCCTCGGTGATGATCCACGGGGCGGGAAAGGCTGAGCCCCGGTAGTCAAACCCCGAGGTGTTGATCTCCAAAGCCACGTTCCGCTCCCGCATCCCATCCAGGAGTTGGATGATCTGGCGTCGGTGCCCGTCATGGAAACTGACGCCGGGCAGGTGCCGCAACACGGCGTCCAGGTGGCAGAGCGCATCGCAGGAAAGCGTTGCCACCGCCTCAATCAGGGCGTCGAAGTAGGCGCTGATCACGGTGTCCGCACCAATGGCCGCCAATTGGTCCAGACTCTGCTTGCGCCGGCTGAGCAGGTTGAGATGGATGTCGCCGTGACGGTGGAAGTGGCACGAGAGGCCGACGCGTTCAAACGGATACTGCGTCAACCGTTTTTCGATGGTCCCAAGTTCTTCGCGATTTACCCCGGTCTCCGCCCCGAGTCGGACGTCAATCACCCCCTCCCAGTGATTTTTCAACCGGATTCCTTCCTCGAAGTACCGATCAAAATCCGTCTCGCTGAGCCAGCAACGCGGCTCATAGGCAATGGCTGTTTCCAGGTGTTCCAGAAAGACAATGGTCTTCAACCCGCGCTGCACGGCCTGCTCGACGTATTCGGCCATCTCGCCGACCGCGTGGTTGCAGAGCCGGGTGTGGACGTGACCGTCAAAGGCGAGGTCAATCAGAGGAATCATGGATATGCGGGAGAGGCTGCAGTGCGTAGGTCAAAGAGGGGATGGAACGGTCAGGCGTTGCCTCGGGGAAAGAAGTGGAGCACGCCGTCGATGTCCGAGGTGTCGCAGATGTCGCCGATCTCCATGTCAAAATCCAAGAAGCTGGCCAGACCGTCCAGCTCGACGGATAATGTCGGACCATCAGGGAGATGGTAGATCAACACGTCGACCTTGCTTAGATCGATGGGGTTGGAGAAAAATCGTTTCATGTGTATGGGATACCTAAAAGTAAAAATGTTGCTCGAGTCATAGCAGGTTTGCTTTGGAAAAGACACAAAATACGCGTGGGCCTTGCTGGATTTTGCTCCTGCATGGAGCTGATTCCAGCCGGCATGCGGTTTGATCCGTTTACCGGCGCGTTGGGACGCAATCGCTCTTGATAGGATTTGACAGGAAGGCCGCACATGGTAAAATGTTCGGTTTTGACTCAGCCCATTTCGGGCGCATGCCTGTCTTTTAATCCGCACTCTGAGGTACCCCATGGCGACAGATGAATATATTGATAACGATTCTGATTTTATCAAGTCCACCGACAAGAACCCGTCCAATATTCTGCCGGAGAAACTGACCCTCGCTTCCCGTCTGCGATTTGAATGTCACCCCAAGGTCAGTTGCTTCACCGCCTGCTGCCACAACATCAAGATTATCCTCACCCCGTACGACATCCTCATTCTCCGCAAGCGGTTGAACCTGCCGGCGCACGAGTTCGTCACCGAGTACACCGAGCCGACCTACCTCGAAAAGACCGACATGCCCGGGGTGCAGATCAAATTGGCGGGCGAGAAGAACGGTTGCCCCTTTGTCACGCCCGAGGGTTGCACCGTGTATCAGGACCGGCCCACGGCCTGTCGCTATTACCCGGTGGGCATGGCCGATTTTCATGAAGGCGGCACCAACGACGCCGCTGAAGACAAATTTTTCTTTCTGGTCAAAGAGCCGCACTGCAAGGGGCACGAAGAGCCCAAAGAGTGGACCATCGGCGATTGGCGGGCTGACCAGGGCGTTGATCTGCGCGATCAGATGAACAAGGAATGGCTGCGGCTGATCATGCGGCGCAAGTCCTTCGGTCTCCAGGCGACCTTGAGCGAGGCGGCCAAGCGGATGTTTTTTATGGCCTCCACCGACCTTGACACCTTCCGCAAATTCATCTTTGAGAGCTCGTTCCTCGACACCTACGATGTCGACGCCGAAACGCTCGCCAAGATTAAAGAGGACGACGTGGAATTGATGCTGTTTTCCTTCAAGTACCTGGCCAACACCCTGTTTGGCGCGCCTGGTTTGACCATCCGGCAGGAAAAGGTCAAGGCCAAGGTGGAGGAAATTAAAAAACGGCAGGACGAGGCCCTGCAACAGGCGGAGAAGGAATACGAAGAACTGAAGGCCGAGCGCGACCGGATGGAGCAGGAGAAAGCCGCCAAGAAAAAGTAACGCCGTTTCTGACAACCCGCGAAGCGCGGCGCACAGCGCGCAGCTTCGCAGGCCCAACCCACGACGCACAAAAGGGGGACCTTGATCAAGGTCCCCCTTTGTTGTTCCAGCGCGCGCCGCAGCGCACGCAAAAAAAGCCCTGCCGGTTTCCCGGCAGGGCTTTTCCACTTCACATCATCCGCAAGCGGACGACTTATTCCACGTCAAGCGCTTTGGCCCAACCTTTCAGCAGCTTCCAAGCCTTGTCCACGTCTTTTTGCGACGCGGCCATCAACTCGTCAGCATGCTCCGGATTGGAGAGCTTCAGCATCCGGTAACGGTTCTCGCTCAATGCGTAGTCGGCAAAGCTGATGGTCGGTTCCTTGGAATCGATGATCATCGGATTTTTACCTTCTGCCTCAAGCGTAGGGTTGTAGCGGAACAGCGACCAGTGACCGCATTCAACCGCCTTCTTCTGCTGCTCCAGACCCATGGCCATGTTGATGCCGTGGTTGATGCAGTGAGCGTAGGCGATGATCAAGGACGGACCGTCATAAGCCTCGGCCTCCTGAATGGCCTTGATGGCCTGCTGCGGATTGGCGCCGATGGAGATCCGGGCGACATAGACCGTGCCGAAGGTGGAGAAGATCAGGCCCATGTTCTTCTTGGGCGCGTTCTTTCCGCCGGCGGCAAACTGAGCTACGGCCGCACGCGGGGTGGACTTGGACATCTGTCCGCCGGTGTTGGAGTAGACCTCGGTGTCCATGACCAGGATGTTGACGTTCTTGCCGGAAGCAAGGACGTGATCCACGCCGCCGTATCCGATGTCATAGGCCCAGCCGTCGCCGCCGATGATCCAGACGGACTTCTTGACCAGGTAGTCGGCCACATGGAAGAGCCGTTTGGCGATGGTGCCTTTGCCTTCAATCGCCGCCTTCAACTCAGCCACGCGGGCGCGTTGCGCTTCGATCTCGCCCTGTGTGGCCTGAGGCGCGCTGGTGATGGCGTCGGCGAGTTCCTTGCCGACCAGACCGTCTGTAACTGCAACGGCCAGCAACTCAAGAGCCTGGCTGGCGAGTTTGTCAACGGCCTGACGCATACCCAAACCATGCTCGGCGTTGTCCTCGAACAGCGAGTTGGACCATGCCGGTCCACGTCCGTCGGCGCGTTTGCAGTACGGGGTGGTGGGCAGGTTGCCGGAGTAGATGGAGGAGCAACCGGTGGCGTTGGAAGCCAGCATCCGGTCGCCGATCATCTGGGTGACCAGCTTGATGTACGGGGTCTCGCCGCAGCCTGCGCAGGCGCCGGAGAACTCGAACAACGGACGCTTGAACTGGCTGCCCTTGATGGTGCCGACATTGATCAGGCTGTCGTCAACCTCGGGCAGGGCCAGGAACGCCTTCCAGTTGGCGGCTGATTCCAGACGAACTTCCTCGGTGTTGGTGACCATGGACAGGGCGCGAACCTCGGTCTTGTTGCCTTCGGCGTCTTTCTTGCGGGCCGGGCAGACGGTCACGCACAGTGTACACCCGCAGCAATCCGAGGTGGAGATCTGCATGGTGAACTTCATGTCCTTGAATTCCTTGCCCACTGCATCGGCAGTCTTGAAGGAATCGCCGCAACCTGCAGCCTTGAGGGCATCAGGGGTGGCAACCTTCATCCGGATGCAGCCGTGCGGGCACACCAGGGAACAACGACCGCACTGGATACAGGCGTCGGCGTCCCAACAGGAAACCGTGACTGCGATGTTGCGTTTTTCCCATTGGGTGGTGGCGGTCGGCCAGCGGCCGTCATTGGGGAATTCGGAAACTTTGATGTCCTCGCCGTGACCTTCCATCATCTTGGCGGTGACGTTCTTGACAAAGTCAGGAGCGTCGGCCGGAACGATCGGAGGCATTTCGTGACCGGTGACCTTTTTCGGGATCTTGATCTCAACAATGTTCTCGATGGCGCCGTCAACTGCGCCGTAGTTCATGTTGACGATCTTCTCACCCTTGTTGCCGTAGGTTTTTTTGATCGCTTTCTTGATCGCCTTGATCGCGTCATCCTTGCTGATGATGCCGGAGATGGCGAAGAAAGCGGTCTGCATGATCATGTTGATGCGTGCGCCCAGGCCCAGAGCCAGACCGAGTTTGACCGCGTCGATGATGTAGAATTTGACCTTTTTGTCGATCATCTGTTTCTGCACCAGGGCAGGCATGTGATCCCAGATCTCGTCCTTGGTGTAGGTGGTGGTGAGCAGGAAGGTGCCGCCCGGCTCAATGTTGGCCAGCATGTCATAGGTGTTGAGGAACGCAGGATTATGACAGGCGATGAAGTTGGCCTTGTTGATCAGGTACGGGGCAACGACCTGGTTCTTGCCGAAACGCAGATGCGAAACGGTCATGGAACCGGACTTCTTGGAGTCGTAAACAAAGTAGCCCTGGGTGGAGTTGTCGGTCTCAGAGCCGATGATCTTGATGGTGTTCTTGTTGGCGCCAACGGTGCCGTCGGAACCCAAACCATAGAACAGGGCGCGGAAGACGTCGGAACCTTCGATGTTGAAGGATGGGTCGTACTTCAGGCTGGTGAAGGTGATGTCGTCGTTGGGGCCAACGCAGAATTTTTTCTTCGGCGCAAGCGAGGCCATGTTGTCGTACACGGCTTTAACCATGGCCGGGGTGAACTCGGCGGAACCCAGACCATAGCGGCCGTTGAGGATAACCGGGGTGAACATGGTGGGGTTGACTTCGGCGGCCTCGGTAACGGCGGTGCGCACGTCAAGGTACAACGGATCGCCGTTGGAGCCCGGCTCTTTGGTGCGGTCAAGCACGGTGATGCGCTCAACGGTCGGCGGCAGGGCGTTGACCATGGCCACGGCGTCGAACGGACGGAACAGGCGAACGATAACCAGACCAACTTGCTTGCCTTCGGCAACCAGGTGCTCGACGGTGGAGGCAACGGTCAGAGCGCCGGAACCCATAATGACGATGACGTCGGTGGCGTCCGGTGCGCCGATGTAGTCAAACAGGTGATACTGACGGCCGGTCAGGGCGGCGAACTTGTCCATGGTGCCCTGGACGATGCCAGGAATGGCGTCATAGTACTTGTTGACGGTCTCGCGGCCGGTGAAATAAACGTCAGGATTCTGGGCGGTGCCGCCGATGGTTGGGCGATCCGGGGTCAGGGCGCGCTCGCGGTGGGCGATGACCAGATCCTCGTCAATCATGGAGCGGATGTCGTCCATGGTCAATTCTTCAATCTTCATAACCTCATGGGAGGTGCGGAAACCGTCGAAGAAATGAAGGAAAGGAATACGGGAGGCAAGAGTGGACTGGGTGGAGATCAGGGCAAAGTCCTGGCATTCCTGGACATCCTGGGCGCAAAGCATGGCCCAGCCAGTCTGGCGGGCAGCCATAACGTCGCCGTGATCGCCGAAGATCGACAGACCCTGACAGGCAATGGCGCGGGCGGTAACGTGGAAGACGGTCGGGGTCAATTCGCCGGCGATCTTGTACATGTTGGGGATCATCAGCAGCAGGCCCTGTGAGGCGGTGAATGTGGTGCACAGGGCGCCGGCGCTCAACGAGCCGTGGATGGAACCGGCAACGCCGGCTTCAGACTGCATCTGCGAGATAACCGGGATGGAGCCCCAGATGTTCTCTTGTTTGGCGTTGGCTTTGGCGTCTGACTCGGCCGCCATCGGCGAGGATGGCGTAATGGGATAAATTGTTATGACTTCACTGGTGGCATACGCTACATGCGTACATGCCTGGTTTCCGTCAATAGTGACCATTTTTCGCGACATAAATCATTCTCCTTGCACGGTGGTTGGTGTTTGCCGGCAGGCGACTGCCGGAAACGGTTAAGTTGAACGCTATGAAAAAGGTTCCGCAGAACCTCAAAAAGTGTCCTTACCCGCTTTGGTCCTCGCTGTTGGGGGCTGGAGTTGCCTCGCTTGTTCTACCTCGTGGGGGAAAAGGAAGGGGGGCGCGCAATCGCTGTGTTCTTGGCGTGAACAAGGCACGGTTGCCGGTGATGTTCCGGAACCGCGAAAGGTGATTGGTGTTCCCATCCGGTTTGCAACAATCTCCCGCCCGCTTGGAGCGGTCAAGGTTCAACTGCACAGAAATATTCGCTTCACGGTGTTTTAGAGGCAACCGTAATGAATTGGGATTCAGTCAATTAGTGGGCCACAATAAACCAAAAGATAGTATTATGCAATCTTAAAGAGTTGGTGCAAAACCCATACAGTTGCGGGTGGTTGTCGTTGGCGCGCAGGCGACTTGCGCCGGTGCGGAGACGGTCGGCGGAGGCGGGGAACGATGGGCGGACAGGACCTTCAAGCGGCGTCAAGCGGCGGCGGTTTTGGCCCAGAGCGTTTGCAGCCGCTCCGGCGCATCACTCCCGGAAGAGGTGCGCCGGGAGGATGCGGGTTTGCGTCCCGGTGGTCAGTCCGGGCTTTCCTCCAGATAGTCTTTGATCTTGAAGTAGAGCGACTCTGGAATCTCCTCGCCAAACATAAACTGTTCGGCTTCCTCTCCGGTGACGCTCGCTTTGACCTCGGCGGGCAGGGAACGCAGAAAAGCGACTTTGGCGGGATCGGGCTTTTTCTTCTCGGGCATGACAGACCTCCAGTTAGGGTGGAATAGCCGGGGCGGCGGCATAAACAATGTGATCAGGGATGTGCCATTCGGATCTTCACTATAACCAGCGGTTGGGCGGGGCACAAGCAAGCGGGGCGGATTTGACTAGGCAACCGGGCTGCGTGGAAAGGGCGAGCTCCCGCAGGGGCGTCGGTTGCCAAAAACCTGTTTTATTCAACAGGGGTTTTTGTTATGCTCCCTTTTTTCGGTGAACGGGAGGAGGCATGGCTACCCGGCCGGCACGGCGACATCGCGACGGATTGCGTTGCGCCGCGCGGCTGTGGCCTGCTCCGTTCCGCGGGGCCGTCCAGCTTCCGTCTGTGGCTTTGGACGTCCACTGACTCCGCAGGCGCGGTCTGCGACTGCAAACTACCGGAGCGTATATGCTGACGAAGGCCAAGGTGTTTCTACCGGGCGAGCGGGCGCGGGTGATCCTGATCGCCGCGTTCATCGGCCTGATGTCCGGGGCGGCCATTATTGTCTTTCGCGAGGCGGTGGAGCTGATCCACGAGGTCGTTTTCGTCTGGGGCTACGCGGCGCTCGGCATAGCCGAAGGCGGTTGGCGACGGTTGCTGTTGCCGCTGCTGCCGATGTTCGGCGTCAGCCTGCTCATCCCCCTGTCCCTTGCCTTTCCCGGCAAGGTCAACGGCTATGGATTCCCCGCTTTCCTCCGCCGGGTCAATCTCGAAAACGGGGTGATCCGGGCCCGCAACATCTTCATCAAGATCATTGCCACCGCCCTGACCATCGGCAGCGGCAACTCGGCCGGGGTCGAGGGGCCGATCGCCCAGATCGGTGGGTCCCTGGGCTCGCAGGTGGGCCAGCGGTTCCGGGTTTCCGGCAAGCGGATGAAAATCTACATCGCCGCAGGGTGCGCCGGCGGCATTGCCGGCATCTTCAACGCCCCGCTGGCCGGGATATTTTTTGCCGCCGAGATCGTGCTGCTCGGCACCTACGAGATTTCCTCGTTTTCCGCCCTGGTCATCTCCTCGGCGCTTTCCACGGTCGTCACCCGCGCCTATTACGGCGCTGTTCCAGCCTTTCCCATCCCGGCTTACGCCATCGTCAATCCCTTTGTCGAATTGCCGCTGTACACCGGAATGGCGGTGATCGTCGGAGTGAGCGCGGTGCTGCACATTCATTTCTTCTACGCCGTCCGCGACCGCTTCCAGCGCTTGCCGCTGCATCCCCAGATCAAGCCGATCCTCGGCGCGCTTTTGGTTGGCTGCATCGGCATCTTCTTCCCCCAGGTGATGGGCAACGGCTACGATTACATTGCCAAGGCCCTGGCCGGGGAAACCCTGGTGTGGCGGATGATGGTGCTGGTCTTTCTCAAATCGCTCGCCACCGCGATCACCCTCGGGTCGGGCGGGGCCGGCGGCGTGTTTGCGCCGGCGCTGTTCATCGGCGCGGTGATTGGCGGGGCCTACGGCGGCATTGTCCATCATTTCCTTCCGGAATACACCGCCTCGGCCGGGGCCTACGCCACGGTGGGCATCGGCGCCTTTCTTGCCGCCACCACCCACGCGCCACTGACCGCCATCTTTCTCCTCTTTGAGATGACCGGCAACTACATGATCATCATCCCGGTGATGCTGACCGCGGTGCTGGGTGCCCTCACCTCCTCCTGGCTCTACGGCGACTCCATGGACACGGTCGATTTTACCCGCGAGGGCATCGACATCCACGAGGGCCGCGAGGTGGCGATCATGAAATCGATCAAGGTGGGCAAGGCGATCACTGAGGATGTCGATTTTATCAGCGAAACCGCCAATATCAATCACCTGCTCGAGCTGTTTCGCTTTGCCCGCAACCATTTTTATTTTCCGGTGATCAACGCCAAGGGGCTGATGGTTGGCGTGGTTTCGATGCAGGACGTCAAAACCATTCTCCACAGCGAAGAAGAGCGCGTCTGCCATCTGGTGGGCGCCATCTGCACCCGCGACGTGATCATGCTCACCCCGGACACCAATCTGTACGAGGCCATGAAATTGTTCGACATCAAGGGGATAGACGAGATTCCGGTGGTGGAAACCCTGGAAGAGCCCTGGGTGCTGGGCATGGTCAAACGCCAGGATGTGATTGCCGCCTACAACCACGAGATGCTCAAGCGCGGCATTAACGAGCGGGCCGAGTCCATCCGCATGATCTGCTCGGCGAGTTGAAACGTGTTGATTCTTCAAGCGAGGAAAGGACGTGAATACTTTTTTGAATTTGCTTTCAAACAATGCTGCCGTACTAAGCGTAGTCGGTACAGCTATTGCTTTTACTTGGTCTGTCGTCCAGTTTGTCCTTGTTAGAAAGCGTGACGAACAGCATAGGGAGTTTGAAATTTATCATCGTCTGATTAAAGAACTTGTTGCTCCAGACTCAGAAAGCGGGGCTACCTGGATAGATCGACAAGCAACCGTTGTGTTCGAGTTGCGTCGATTTAACCGCTATCACGAACTCACTTTACGTACTTTACTAGGCTTGCGCGAGAAGTGGATAAAAGATGCAGAGTTCATATTTCCGCGTTTGGTGGAAGAGTTGGACCTTACGGTTGAGTATATCCGCAGTAAATCGTAAAAAATATTGTTTACCGGGAAAGTGGCAACTTTGAATATTACCCTGTGTTCCTTTGGTTTCAAGCATGGCCATCCCCAGGCCGATCTGGTCTGGGACGTTCGTTTTCTCCCCAATCCCTTCTGGACGCCGGCCTTGAAGGCGCACACCGGCCTTGAGGAAGAGGTGGCCTGTTATGTGCTGGAAAACGAGTCCGGCGCGCGTTTCCTGGCCCTGCTCGAACCCCTGTTGCTCTTTTTGCTGGGCGAATACGCGGCCCAGGGGCGGGAGTCGGTCACCCTGGCCGTGGGCTGCACCGGCGGCAAGCACCGCTCGGTTGCCGTGGTCGAGCATCTGCTCGCTTTTCTTGCACAAAAGGGGCGGGAGGCGCAGGTTTTTCACCGGGATATCGACAAGGAATAGGGTGCGCGGGACGCCATCGCGTCGTATAGTGCAGGCAAGAATCTGTCTGTTTATTTCTCAAGGGAGGAAATCATGAAAGAGATGCTCAAGAACGTGATGTACGCCGGCATTGGCGCGGCCTTTCTCACCAAGGAAAAGATCGAGGAGTTGAAGGGCGATCTGATCGAAAAAGGCCGGATGTCCCAGGAAGAGGGCAAACAGTTTGTCGACGACCTGCTGCGCAAGTCGGAGAAGGCCAAGGATCAGCTCGACCTCTGGATCAACAAGCGGGTCGAGGACCGGATCAAGCAACTCAACCTGGCAACCAAGGACGAGGTCGCCGAATTGCAGCGCAAGATCGAGGAGCTGCAGGTGGCCATCAACAGAGGCGCCGGCGAGTAATTCCCCGCATGTTCAGCATCCGCAAGCTCGGCGCCATCGGCCGGACCTACCGCCACCTCAACCGCTACCACCGCATTCTGCGGGTGTTGTTTAAGTACGGCTTCAACGATCTGGTTGACCGTCTGCACATCGATCAGTACCTGGAATCCGGGCTGCAGATGATCAACCGCAAGCCGCGCGAGCAGATTGCCCGGCTGTCCCGGCCGGAGCGGCTGCGGTTGGTGTTTGAGGAACTGGGACCGACCTTCATCAAGCTCGGCCAGTTGCTGTCCACCCGGCCCGACCTGATCCCCGCCGATTTCCTCGACGAGCTGGCCAAGCTCCAGGACAACATCCCGCCGTTCAGTCTGGACGAGGTCCACGCCATTTTCCAGGAGGAACTGGGCCGCCTGCCGGAGGAAATTTTCCACTATTTTGACGCCGAGCCCCTGGCCGCCGCGTCCATCGGGCAGGTACACCGGGCCCGGATGGACAATGGGGTCGAGGTGGCGATCAAGGTGCAGCGGCCCGGCATCGAGAACGTTATTGCGGTTGACCTTGAAATCCTGGCCCACATTGCGGAACTGATGGAGCAGTACCTCGAGGAGGTGCAGGGCCATCAGCCCATGGCCATTGTCCACGAGTTTGCCCGCAGCCTCAGCCGGGAGATCGATTTTGCGATTGAGCTGGCCAACATTCAGCGTTTTGCCCGCCAGTTCGAGGGCAACCCGGCCATCCACGTGCCCCTAGTCTACCCCGAGCTGAGCACCGACCGGCTGCTGGTGATGGAATACGTGGTCGGAATCAAGTCTTCCAAAACCGGCCTGCTGCGCGAGCAAGGCTACGATCTGTCGCTGATCGCCGAGCGCGGGGCCAACCTGGTGATGGAGCAGATTTTCGTCCACGGCTTTTTCCACGCCGATCCCCATCCGGGCAACATCTTCATCCTGCCGGACAACGTGGTCTGTTTCATCGATTTCGGGCAGATGGGGCGTTTGTCGCTCAAGGATCGCGAGGATTTCACCGATCTGGTGCTTGATCTGGTGGCGGGCAACGAGCAGAAAATCGTTGCCGGCGTGCTCAAGGTGACGGTGCAGCTAGGCGAGATCGACCGGGAAAGCCTGGCCCGGGATCTGGGCAACCTGATGGACATGTACCTCTACCGGCCCCTGGGCGATCTGGAGGCGGGCAAGATTCTTCAGGATTTGCTTGATCTGGTGTCGCGGCACAAGTTGTCGTTCAAACCCAGTTTGTATCTGATGATGAAGGCCCTGAGCACGGTGGAGGGGGTCGGGCTGATGCTCGATCCCAAGCTTGAGCTGATCAATTTGGCCAAGCCCTTCATGCGCAAGATTCGCCTGGGCCGGATGCAGCCCGGCCGGATTGTCGAGGAACTCTCGCTCACCGGTTCGGCGTATCTCCACCTGTTGCGCGACCTGCCCGAGGAAGTGCGCACCATTCTTCACCAGTTGCGCAGCGGCCGGATGCGGCTGGAGTTTGAACACCGGGGGCTGAAATCCCTGGGCGCGGCCCTGGACCGGGTGTCCAACCGCATTGCCTTTGCCATTGTCCTGGCGGCGTTGATTGTCGGCAGCTCCCTGATTGTGCTCTCCGGCATTCCCCCCCACTGGCACAGCATCCCGGTCATCGGCCTGATCGGTTTTCTGGTGGCCGGGGTCATGGGGTTCTGGCTGCTGCTCTCCATCATCCGCCACGGCCGTTTGTAAATTCTCCTCAGCGGGTCGGGCCTGTCTTCGCACCTTCGCACCCCTGGCCTCGCTTCTCTTTCAGCAACATGCCGGCGGCTGCAGCGCCGCCGATGATCGGGCGTTCCCATGCATATCAAAGCATTCTCCCAGATGTGCGGCCTCTCCGCGCACACCCTCAGATACTACGAAAAAATCGGCCTTTTGCCCGCCGTTGAACGGACGGACTGCAACCATCGGCGCTACTCGGAACGAGACGTCGCCTGGATCGCCTTTATCAAGCGGCTCAAGGCAACCAACATGCCGCTCGGCGAAATCCAGCGCTACGCCGAGCTTCGGGAACAGGGCGAAGGAACCGAAGAGGCGCGGATGCAACTTTTAAGCGCGCACGCCCGGCGGCTGGAGCAGGCGATCGCCCTTGAGCAGGAACACCTGGAGCAGCTCAAGGAGAAGATCCGCTGCTATCGGCAGCTGATCTGCCGGTAATTATTTGTTCTTGACTTCGAGTGGACTCGAAGCTGTAGGCTCTTTGGATCGGAAAGGCCAACAATGCGTCTGCACCCCTTGTCTTCTGTGACGACAACGGCCGCAGACGCGTCATCCCAAATGCAATGGAGAGCACTATGGAAAACCAGGACCGTTACCAGCGAGGCTGGGAAAAATTGTGTGAGATTGACGGCGAGGCCGGCGAGCGGGTGGTTGAGAGCTTGCAGGACATCGCCCCAGATTTTGCCCGCTACCTGATCGAGTTTCCCTTTGGCGACATCTATTCCCGACCGGGGCTGGATCTCAAGTCGCGGGAAATTGCGGTGGTAGCCGCCTTGACTGCGCTTGGCAACGCGGCGCCCCAGTTGAAGGTGCATATCCACGGCGCGCTCAATGTCGGCTGCTCGCGGCAGGAAGTGGTTGAGATTATTATGCAGATGGCAGTGTACGCCGGATTTCCCGCCGCTTTGAACGGGCTGTTTGCAGCCAAAGAGGTGTTCAAGGAGCGCGACGCGTCGGGAAAGGCGTAATGCCTGTCTATTTCAAAAGTGAAGCGCGCCGCTTTCTCATCGACGAGCACAGCGAGGAGAAATCTCATTATGGCTCGAGATTTCTCACTCCGTTCGAAATGCCCGTTAAAGGGAATTGTCAAGCCGTAACCTGAAAAGCCTTTGAATAATCGAAGGTTTTCTGATGCACGATGAGTGTGTGCATAATGCTCAAC
>NZ_JAVBXR010000069.1 GCF_030824455.1 Desulfobulbus sp. | reverse complement strand
CGCGGCGCCGCCGACGCCGAACGCGACATCCGTGGTTTTGCCGTCAAATTCTATACCGAGGAAGGCAACTGGGACTTGGTCGGCAACAACACCCCGGTGTTCTTCCTCCGTGATCCGCTCAAATTTCCCGACCTCAACCACGCGGTCAAACGCGACCCGCGCACCAACCTGCGCAGCGCCAAGAACAACTGGGATTTCTGGACTTCCCTGCCCGAGGCCTTGCATCAGGTGACCATCGTGATGAGCGACCGCGGCATCCCAGCCACCTATCGCCACATGCACGGCTTCGGCAGCCACACCTTCAGCTTCATCAACGCCCAAAACGAGCGCACCTGGTGCAAGTTCCATTTCAAATCGCAACAGGGCGTCAACAACCTGACCGACGCCGAAGCCGAGGCCATGGTCGGCAAATGCCGCGAGAGCCATCAGCTCGACCTCTACGACGCCATCGAACGGGGCGATTTTCCGCGTTGGACCCTGTTTGTGCAAGTGATGAGCGAAGCACAGGCCGCCAACCTGCCCTATCATCCCTTTGATCTGACCAAGGTCTGGCTCCATGCCGATGCGCCGCTGATCGAGGTGGGCGTGCTGGAACTCAACCGCAATCCGGACAATTACTTTGCCGAGGTTGAGCAGGCCGCGTTCAACCCAGCCAACGTGGTTCCCGGCGTCAGTTTCTCGCCGGACAAGATGCTCCAGGGCCGTCTGTTCTCCTACGGCGACGCCCAACGCTACCGTCTCGGCGTCAACCATCACCTCATCCCGGTGAACAAGGCCCGTTGTCCTTTCCACAGCTTTCACCGCGACGGCCAGATGCGGGTGGACGACAACCACGGCTCAACCCTGGGCTACGAGCCCAACAGTTACGGCGAATGGCAGGAGCAGCCCGATTTTTCCGAGCCGCCGCTGGCCTTGAGCGGGGCTGCGGCCCACTGGAACGCCCGCGAGGACGACTGCGACTACTTCTCCCAACCGGGCAAGCTCTTTCGCCTGATGACCAAGGAGCAGCAGGAAGCCCTGTTTGGCAACACCGCCCGGGCCATGGGCGACGCGCCCATTGAGATCAAAATCCGTCACATCGGCAACTGCTTCAAGGCCGATCCCGAATACGGCAAAGGCGTGGCCGCAGCCCTGGGCATCCCGATGAGCGACGTGCCGGTTTAAATCAGATTGTGCGTCACAGGCCTCTGCACGGGCGGGCGGGGAATATCTCCGGCCCGCCCGTCGGTTGTTGTCGACGCGGCTCTAATCAAGTGATATAAAACACGAAGTAACCTTTTTTCCTTTCAATCAGCGTAAGGGTGAACACTATGCATGAGAACAGCATCAAGCTCCTGAATCAGGCGGTGAGCGAAGAAATCACCGCCCTCCACCAGTACATGTATTTCCATTTTCACTGTGACGATCAGGGATACGATCTCCTGGCCGGCCTGTTCAAACGGACCGCCATCGAGGAGATGCTCCACGTCGAGCGGTTGGCGGATCGTCTGCTCTTTCTCGGCGGCGACGTGGTGATGAAGGCCTCGGACGACGTGAAGCCGATCCAGGACGTCAACGAAATGCTGGTCATGGCCCGGCAGATGGAACTGGACAGCGCCCTGCACTACAACCTTTGGGCCAACGAATGCGGCGCCGGCGCTGACAGCGTGTCGAAAAAATTGTTTGAGGATCTGGTGGTCGACGAAGAACGCCACTACGACCAATACGATGTGGAAATGGGCAACCTGAAGAAATTCGGCGTCAATTACCTGGCCCTGCAATCAATCGAGCGCAGCAAGACCCGCGCCATGATGCCGCCGCCCGCCGGAGAATAAGCGCTTCTCTGTCTTCTTATTTCCGGCCTGTCCTCGTTGACCTGGCGCTAAAAAAGTGGCCGCACCGCAAAGAGCAGCCAACCTGCTCAACGGCAGCGTTCACAGGAAAAAACCAATCGCGGAAAATCCGTGACCACCGGCGACGCCGGCGGCTTGACGTGGACCACCCCTTCCCTTTGGTTGTAACTTAAACAGGTTTTTCGTTCACAAAGCCTCCTTTTTCGAGACCTTACGCAGGCCACGAATCTGGAGGCTTCTATATTTCGCTGCAACCGTCAACCTGGTGTTGGCCCAGGTAAAATCGGCGGTTACCTAACGAAAATTTAAAGAGAAAAACCTGTCCGGCCTTTACGAAATTTGTCCTCGCGGTGCTCGCTGAACGACACCCTCCAAAACCCGTAGCCTGGATGAAGTGCAACGCAATCCGGGAGCACATCACCTCAAACCCCGGATTCCGCAGGCTGCATCCGGGCTACGGTCGCCGGCATTCTCTCATTCTCTGGTTTCTTGGTGGTCAGCCAAAACGCCGTGTCATATCAACCGAAATGACACACCTTCGTCGGCGAGGTTTTGCGCTGTGATCACGCTTCGCTTGATTCAGAAACGGCATTAGGCAAGAAACCGTTGCAAGGCGGCGGCAATGTCGCCGATCTGTTGGGGGCAGACCGAGTGGTCCATCGGATAGGTGCGGAAAGCCACGCTATAGCCGCGGTCTTTAAGGAATTCGGCGGCGCGGACGCCGAGCGCCTGCGGAACCACCGGGTCGTAGACGCCGTGCTGGATCTCAATGGGCAGGTCGCGATTGGCTTCGCTTAACACCGCGGAATCGCTGGTGGCAAAGTAGGTGGACATGGCGATCAGGCCGCCCAGTGGCTGGGGGTGGCAGAGGCTGGCCTGATAGGCCACGGCCCCGCCCTGGGAAAATCCAGCCAGGATGATGCGACGGCTGTCAATGCCGCGCTCCAGTTCGCGATCAATCAACCGATTGATCGCCGCAGCCGAAACCAGCAACTGGGCGGCGTCGACCTTGCGGTCAATGTCCATTTCCAGGATGTCAAACCAGGCCGGCATGACGTAGCCGTTGTTGACCGTCACCGGGATGGCCGGCGCATGGGGAAAGATGAACCGAATGGCCAATGTCTCCGGCAGGTTCAGTTCCGGGACAATCGGCGCAAAATCGTGGCCGTCGGCGCCAAGGCCGTGCAGCCAGATGACTGCGGCGTCGGGGTTGCTGCGCGTTTCCTGTTCAATGGCCGGTAAGAGGGACATGAAGACCTCCGCTGGGTGGAATGGATGGGGAGTTGCCGGCTGACTGCCGACTGCTGACTGCCGACGTAGCTCGACGTAGCCGACGGCGTTCCGATTTGCCTGGACCTGCAACCGCAATGGCCACTATAGCATGGGCGCCGACAAATACCCACCATTCCTGAAACAAAACCAGCGAGTTGCGTTGAGCAACGCGGAGCGCTCAGCCCTGATCCGGCTCGAACTTGTAGCCCACGCTGTACACCGAGCGGATCAGGTCGCAGCCGGGCCGGGCCTGTTCCATCTTGCGGCGCAGTTTTTTGATGTGGCTGTCGATGGTGCGGTCGTTGACGATGCGCTGATCGGCATAGATGCGCTCCATCAACTGGTCGCGACTGAAGATCTGGCCGGGCCGGGCAAGGAGAAAGGCGAGCAGTTTGAATTCGACGGCGGTGAGGTCGAGGTTGCAGCCGTCAAGGCTGGCCCGCATGGTGGGCGGATCGAGCGCCAGCCCCTGGTCCTGCGGCGTTTGGCCGGACGTGCGACGGAGCACGGCCTTGACCCGGGCCACCACCTCACGCGGGCTGAAGGGTTTGCAGATGTAGTCGTCGGCACCCAACTCCAGGCCGAGCAGCCGGTCGATCTCTTCAACCCGGGCGGTGACCATGATGATCGGAACGGTTGAAAAGGCGCGGACGTCCTTGCAGATTTCCATGCCGTCGCGACCGGGCAGCATCAAATCGAGCAGAATCAGATCCGGCCGCTCCTCTCGCACCCAGGCCGCCACGCCCCCGCCCTCGTCCAGCCAGTGTGTCGCAAAACCAGCGACTTGCAGGTAATCGGCCAGAATCGAGGCCAACCGCGCTTCATCTTCGACAATCAAAATCTGTTGCATGGGATCAACCGTTCAGCGGCAAGGTGATGGTGATTTCCAGGCCGCCCAGGCTGGAATGCGCGGCGACGACGGCGCCGTTGTGCGCCTCGACAATCGATTTGCACAGGGCCAGCCCCAGGCCGGCGCCGCCGTGGGCGCGGCTGCGCGAGCCTTCGACCCGGTACAACCGCTCAAACAACCGCTCCAGGGATGCTGTGGGCACGCCGGGAGCCGAGTCGCAGAAACAAAGGCGCGCCTGGTCGGCGGTTTCGGTTAAGCGCACCTCCAGCCTGCCGCCGGGATCGGTGTAACGCAGCGAATTCTGCAGCAGATTGGTCAGCAATTGGCGCAGTCGCTTCGGGTCGGCGAACAGGAGCACTGGCTGATCCGGGCCCGCAAATTCCAGGGCAAGCCCCTGAGCCTCGAACTGCTCCCGGTACGACAGCACCGTTTGGGCGGCCAAAGCTCCCAGGTCAAGCTCTTCCTTGCGATAGGTCATGGCGCCGATGTCGGCCAGGGCCAATTCGTAGAGATCGTCGATCAGGCGGCCCAGGTGGAGGATTTCGACGTGGAGCGCGTCCATGGTCTGCGGGGTCAACTGGCGAACGCCGTCCTGCACCGCTTCAACCTCGCCGCGCAGCACCGCCAGCGGGGTGCGCAGTTCGTGGGAGATGTCGGCCACCCAACGGCGGCGCAGTTGTTCGTTGGACTCCAGCGTCTGCGCCAAGCGGTTGAAATCGCGAGCCAACTGACCGAGTTCGTCCGTGGCGTCCGCCGGCACGCGGATGTCGTAGCGCCCGGAGGCCAGGACGTTGGTTGCTGCAGCCAGGGCCGTGATCCGCCGCACCATCCGGCCGGCCAGCGGAATGGAGAGCAGGGCCGCCCCGGCGGCGATGCACAGGGCAATGACAATCAGGGCCTGATGCTGCTCCCGGACAAATTGTTGGATCCGAACATCGACCAGAATGCGCGGCGGAATCAGACCCAGCTGGCCGATCTTCTGTTCCCCGCTCTTGAGCGGCACGAAATACGGGGGCTTCTGCCAAGGGAGCGTCGGACCGTAGAGCAGGTTGCGGTCGGCGTCGAACAGCAAAACCCGCAGCTCAAAGAGCTGCTCGCCCTTGGGCAGGGGCGGCGGGGGCGGTTCCAAAGACAACGCGCCCACTTGCCCTTCCTTCAGGCCCTTCCCGTCCCGCTGATGGCGCTGATCGTGCAATGGCCGCAACGGGCGCACCGGCTTACTGCCCGCCACCAATTCCATCCAGGTGGTCGGGGCCTCGTCGAGAAAACCCCACTGGCCCTTGTCGGCGTACAGCTGCTCCAGGGTGTGGGCCAACTCTTCCAACCGTTCCTTCTCCACCTCGTGCACATAGCGAAAAACGCCGCGCTCAAAGCTCATTTTGGTGACCACGAACATGCTGACAATCACGCAGCAGGCGGCAACGAGAAAGGCCAGAAACAGGCGATAGCGGATGCCGACGGCAAATTTTTTCTTCATAACACGCACCTCTTGCCCCTTACCTACCACAATCGCTCCGGCCGCTTCCATCCTCTTTTCACCAGTGAGCGCATTTCCTCATTTCCTCCACATTTCTTGCAAAATGCCGGGGTATTGTATCTGGGACTTCAGCAACCGGCGCTGAAAACTGAAAACGCCGATCATATCCCCAAATCAAGGAGGAAGCGTATGGAAACCAAAGGATTGTTGTTTGCAGCCCTGATTATCGGCCTGTTGGTGGCGGCAATGGCCATTGACCAGGCAACGGCGAGCACCGTCGATGAACCACCCATGTGGCGGGAACGCCCGGCCGGGCCGCCGCCTGAGGCCTACGAGGCCTGCGAGGGCAAAAAAATCGGCGAGGCGGTGTTGATGGAAACCCCTCGCGGCGAGACCATCGAGGCGGTGTGTGAAGTGCAAGGCGAACGTTTGCTCGCCAAGCCAATCAATCCCCCGCCGCCTCCTCCAGAAAGAAACGAGCAGTAAGGCAACAACGGCGTGCCGGGGCGATTGAGCCCCTTTGGGCACGTCGTGTGTATTGCGCAAGCAGCATTATATTGGAGAACACCATGCAGATTATCAACGGAATCATCCCTGCCGGCCAGGAAATCAAGCGGCCGGCGCCTGTGCAACGCAACTGGGTGACGCCCTTCACCTTTGGCGCCTTCATGCTGTGCGCAGTCACCGGCATCCTGCTTTTTTTCAAAGTCCACATTGGCCTGGTCAAACCGGCGCACGAATGGTTGAGCTGGCTGATGGTCGTCGCCGCCGTTTTCCACCTCGCGCGTCACCGCCGCTCTTTGACCGTCACCCTCGCCCGGCCGGCGGCCAAGGCGGTGGTGGCTGTTTTCTTCCTGCTGCTGGGGGCCAGCCTGCTGCCTTTCGGCGGCGGCCAGGGCGATGCGGGCAAACGCAGACACCAGAGCGAACAAATCACCGAGGCGCTGACCCATGCGCCGCTGGCAACCGTGGCCAAAATTGCCAATCGTCTGCCCGAGGAAACCCTGCAAATCCTCTGGGCCAAAGGGGTCAAGGCGCAAAGCATGGAGCAGAGCATCCAGGAAATCGCTGAAGAAAACAGCCAGGGCGCCATGGACGTGTTGGCCATCCTTTTCCAGGGCTGAACAACTTTACCCTTTTTAACAGGGAAAAAATGACCAGCGCCTCTAGGCATTTACGCCATTGTGCCCTATTGTCTCCACGGTTTGTACTTTTTCCACGGACGGAACGCGCCATCCGGCGCCATCCCCTTGCACCAGGGCTGGTCACTTTTTCGCGTCATTGACGACACCTTGCCATGAAGACCACACAAAAAAAATCCCGTTGGCGTTCGCTGATCTGGCTTGCCGTGCTCCTGCTGGCCGCCGGCGCCGGCGCATTTTTCTATTTCAATCGGGCCAATCCGCCTAGTTATATAACCGCGCCGGTTGCCAGGGGTGATATTGAAACCACGGTGCTGGCCAGCGGCACGGTGGAGTCGGACAATCTGGTGAGCGTCGGCGCCCAGGTTTCCGGCCAGTTGAAATCGTTGAAGGTGGAACTCGGCGACACGGTCAAGGCCGGACAACTGGTGGCGGAGATTGATTCCCTGCCGCAGCAGAACACCCTGCGAACCAAAACTGCAGCCTTAGCGGCGGTGCGCGCCCAGAAGCAGGCCAAGGAGGCCTCGCTTGCCCAGGCGGAACTGGCTTTCAAGCGCCAGGCCCAGATGCTGCGTGGCGACGCCGCCTCCCGCGAGGATTACGAAACCGCCGAGGCCAATCTCAAGGTGTTGCGGGCCGACATTGCCGCCCTGGACGCCGAGATCGAGCAGGCCCGCATCGCGGTCGACACCGCGCAACTGGATCTCGGCTACACCAAGATCAGCTCGCCGATTGACGGCGTGGTGGTGGCCATTGTCACCAAGGAAGGCCAGACCGTCAACGCCAACCAGTCGGCCCCGACCATCATCAAGGTGGCCCGGCTCGATCGGATGACCATCAAGGTGGAGATCTCCGAGGCCGACGTGGTCCGGGTCAAACCCGGCCAGCGGGTCTACTTCACCATCCTTGGCGAGCCGGACAGCCAATATCCGGCGGTGCTCAAATCAATTGAGCCGGCGCCGGAGTCGATTAAAGACGACGATTCGTCAACCAGCAGCAGTTCCTCCAGTTCCACCAGCGTCGCCATTTACTACATGGGCGTGCTGGAAGTCCCCAATGACGACGGCAAATTGCGCATTTCCATGACCACCCAGGTGAACATCGTGCTGGCCGAAGCCCAGAATGCGCTGGTGATTCCCTCCGCCGCGTTGGGCGACAAAAACAAGGAGGGTCGGTATCTGGTGCGGGTGGAAAACGGACCGGAACAAACCGACGAGCAGTGGGTGAAAATCGGCCTCAACAACAACGTGCAGGCCGAGGTGCTGGAAGGGTTGCGCGAAGGACAACGGGTGGTGATCGGCAAGCAGACCGGCGCGGTTGCGCCCACCTCCACAACCACGGGCCGGCGCGGCCCGCCTCCAGGGATGATGTAATGAATCCGGATGTTTCCGTGCCGCTGATCGAACTGCGCGGGGTGTGCCGCGATTATCCTTCCGGCGACGAGTTGCTGACCGTGCTCAAGGCCATCGACCTAATCATCGAGGCCGGCGAGATGGTGGCGATTGTCGGCACCTCCGGCTCGGGCAAATCGACCCTGATGAACATCATCGGCTGCCTGGACCGTCCCAGCCGGGGCGAGTACCGGGTCAACGGCCAAGAAACCGGGCAGTTGGAGCCCGACGAACTGGCCTACCTGCGCCGCGAGCATTTTGGCTTTATCTTCCAGCGCTACCACCTGCTGGCCAACCTCAACGCTCTGGCCAACGTCGAGATTCCGGCCATCTATGCCGGGGTGGACAGCGAGTCCCGCCAGCAGCGGGCCGCCGGACTGCTCTCCCGACTCAACATGGCCGACCGGCTTGAGCATGTGCCCGGCCAGCTTTCCGGCGGCCAACAGCAACGGGTGTCGATTGCCCGGGCGCTGATGAACGGCGGCGCGGTCATCCTTGCCGACGAGCCCACCGGCGCCCTGGACACGGCCAGCGGCGGCGAGGTGATGAAGGTCCTTAAGGAGCTGAACGGAGACGGCCACACCATCATCCTGGTCACCCACGACATGCAGGTGGCCCAACACGCCAACAGGATCATCGAACTGAGCGACGGCGCGGTGGTTTCCGACCGGATCGTCAACCAAACCGAGCCGGGCAAAAAGCTCGCCGCCGCGGCAGTTGGCGTCGCCTCGCCCTGGCGGGCGCACTGGGACCGGTTCACCGAGGCCTTTCACATGGCGCTGCTGGCCATGGCCTCGCACCGGCTGCGGACGCTGCTGACCATGCTCGGCATCATCATCGGCATTGCCTCGGTGGTTTCGGTGGTGGCGCTGGGCGAAGGATCGCGGCAGCGCATCCTCAAGGACATCAGCGCCATGGGCACCAACACCATCAGCGTCTATCCGGGCAAGGATTTCGGCGACATGCGCTCCGGCAAGGTGCGCACTCTGATCCCCCGCGACGCCGACGCCCTGGCCCAGCAGCCCTACGTCGACACCGTCACCCCAATGGTGACCAAGTCGGTGACCCTGCTCTACCGCAACATCAGCGTCACCGCCCAGGTCAACGGCGTAGGCGAAAACTATTTCCGCGTCAAAGGGTTGGAGCTGGCCGAAGGGCGACTGTTCGACCGGGCCGGCGTCCGCGCCAGCGCCCAGGACGTGGTCATCGATCAGAACACCCGCCGCTCGCTGTTCAGCGAAACGCCGGACAATGTCCTGGGGCAGGTGATCATGCTGGGCACAGTGCCCTGCCGGATCATCGGCGTGACCAAGAAGATGGATTCCAACTTCGGCGACACCGACACCCTCAACGTCTGGACGCCCTACACCACGGCCATGAGCCGCCTGACCGGTCAGCAATACCTGCGCTCGATCACGGTGCGGGTGGCGGACAGCGTCAAGAGCGCGGTCGCCGAGCAGAGCGTGGTCAAACTCCTGACCCAACGCCACGGAACCAAGGACTTTTTTGTGTCCAACCTCGACGCCATCCGTCAGACCATTGAAAAAACCACCCAGACCATGACCCTGCTCATCTCCTCGATTGCCCTGATATCGCTGTTGGTGGGCGGCATCGGGGTGATGAACATCATGCTGGTTTCGGTGACCGAGCGCACCCAGGAGATTGGCGTGCGCATGGCCGTGGGCGCCCGTCACAGCGACATCATGCAGCAGTTTCTGATCGAGGCGGTGCTGGTCTGTCTGCTCGGCGGATTTCTGGGCGTGGCCCTGGCCCTGGGCGTAGGGCTTGCGGTGTCCCTTTCCGGCAGCGATTTCAAGATGATCTATTCCACCACCGCCATCATCAGCGCCTTTCTCTGCTCCACCTGCATTGGCGTGCTGTTTGGTTTTCTGCCCGCCCGCAACGCCGCCCGCCTTGATCCGGTGGTGGCCCTGGCCCGAGAGTGATTGTATGAATGTCCTATCCCGCAGACAGATCTGCGCCGTGTTGCTGGCCGCCTCATTGACCGGTTGCGCAGCCCAGGTCCACACGCCTTACGCCGCGCCGGACGTCAACCTGCCCGCAACCTGGGCGCAGCCGGCCGATTCTTACGCAACTGCCCAGGATCGATGGTGGATCGGATTTGGCGATCCGGTGTTGAACCGCCTGGTTGAGGAGGCCCTGGCGCGCAACAACGACCTGGCCGTGGCCGCCCTGGCCGTGCGCAAGGCGCAGCTGCAGGCGGAACTGGCCGGCAGCGACCGCTTGCCCAGCCTTTCGGTGCAGGGCAGCGCCGATCTCAGCCGCAATCTCGGCTCCGAAGGCCGGGAAACGCGCAGCTTTGCCGCCTCGACTGCGGTCAGCTACGAGCTTGATCTTTGGGGGAAATTGAGCAGCACCCATGACGCCGCCCGCTGGGAGGCCGTGGCCACCGAAGAGGATCGGGCCAGCGCGGCGCTGGCGCTCACCGGAACCACCGCCTCGTTCTATTGGCAGATCGGCTATCTCAACCAGCGGATTGCCCTGTCGGAGGCGAGCATTGGTTATGCCCGGCGCACCCTGGAATTGGTGCGGGTGCAAAAGGCGGCGGGCGCGGCCACGGCCCTGGAAATTCTCGAGGCCGAACGCAGTCTGGCCAGCCAGGAGGCCAGCCACACGACTTTGGTGCAGCAACGGGTCGAGGCGAGAAACGCCCTGGCCATTCTCTTTGACGGCCCGCCGCAGAGCCTGCAAACAACCGAGCCACGCGATCTTGCCTCGGCACGCCTGCCGGCCGCTGAGGCCGGTTTGCCGGCGCAACTGCTGGCGCGACGACCTGATCTGCGCGCCGCCGAATCCAGCCTGCGCGCAGCCCTGGCCACGACTGACGCCACCCGCGCTTCGTTTTACCCGTCCATCAACCTGAGCAGTTCCCTGGGCGGCAGCAGCGAGGAGCTTGCACGACTGCTCAGCAACCCCATCGCCGCACTGGGCGCGGATCTAACCCTGCCCTTTGTTCAATGGCGGGACATGCGGCGCAACATCAAGATTTCCGAAACGGAATACGAACAGGCGGTGATCGAATTTCGCCAGACCCTGTACAGCGCCCTGGCCGACGTGGAGAACAGTCTGTCCGCCCGCCAACAGTACCTGGCCCAGGCGGAAAAGCTGGAGCAGACCCTGCAAGCGGCCCGGCAAACCGAGGAACTGTACCGCATCCGCTGGCAGGCGGGCGGCAGCACGCTGCAGGACTGGCTCGACGCCCAGGAAAATCGACGACAGGCGGAAAGCAGCTTGGCGGAAAACCGGTTCAATCAATTGCAGAACCACATCACCCTGGCCAAAGCCCTGGGCGGCGACGTCGCGCCTTCGGGCATAGGCGGAGAACAGGCCGGCCAACGCTGACCAAACACGGCGCGCTCAGCCGGCGAGAAACACCAGAGTTCCGCCCACCAGGGCGGCGGCCAGCAATCCTTGGTTGGCTTGCTGATAGCGCTGTTTGAAGACGCGCCAACCACCCGCCAGCGCTAGCATCAGAGCAATGAGCGCGCCCGCGCACAGCAAGGCGGCGACAAGGCTGCATCGTTGCCCCACCCACATCGCCAATGATTTCCCTTCCCAGAACGGCCGGTACAGCACCTGGAGATGGATACAATAGACCATCAGGGATTCCTGGCTGGGCGCGTGCAGCCAAGAGGGCAAATTTTTCCTGCTCCGGCAGATGAGACCGCACAGGGCCAACAACAGCAAAACGCACCCGAGTCGGGCGGCAAAAAACAGCGGCTGAGGCCGCTCGTCGACGATCACTCCCAAAGAATCTTTCAAGTAAAACAACAGCGGCAGGCAGACCGCGACCAGCAACCCTCCGATCATGGCCGTCTTCCTCATCCAACGATTCACCCTCCCCTGCTCCTGCGCTCGCAGAAACCACCAACCCGCCAGCACGCCGGCGGCCATGAAGCCGAACCAGGGCGGCAGGGGGAAAAGGGTCGAGCCGATGGGAAGGAGGTAGGGCGCAAGAAAAAGGGGCAACGACTGCGCCGTCTGCGCTGAAGCGAGCTGATACAGCCAGGGGGCCAGCGTCGTTGCCAGACACCCCAGCAACCCGATCAGCGCCAGGAATACCCGGTCGTCCCGAATCAGCAGACGAGCGCACAAGATGATGAGCAGACCGCAGGCAATGCACTGCAGGACGTCGACGCTGAAAAACTGCAGCCACTGCTCCGGGGTGGCCAACCGGCGCCAGTCGTTGAAGGAAAAAAAAGGGATGTGGAGCAGATAGCCGAGCATCCAGACCCATCCAATCCGGGCCAGGGTCGCCCACAACGGCGCGCGGCAGCTGCGAAGCGCTGCCAGATTGCGCTGGCTGGCCAGCAGAAAAGCGAAACCAGCAATAAAAAGAAACGCCGGCGCCACCAGGCCGTTGATAAAATTGAGCAGGTAAAACCACGGGGCCTGGCGATAGCCTGGCTGCATCAAGGCGTTGACCACATGCACCTCGATCATGACCACCATGGCCAGCCCGCGCAACGCGTCGACAAACAGCAACCGCCCGCCGCGCGTGGGACCGGGCGCAACAGGGAGTGCGGGCGGTGTCACAGATCAGTTGCAGGAACAGATGGAGGCGGCCGGCAATGGTCAGCTCAACAGACGATTGATGCGCTGCTCAATGTCCGAGCGCGGCGCAGCGCCGACCAGCTGGTCGACCATTTTCCCATCTTTGAAAAACATCAGGGTCGGCACGCCCCGGATCTGAAATCGGGCCGGCGTCATCTGCTGGCTGGAGGTGTCGAGCTTGAACACCAGCAAGCGGCCGGCATACTCCTGAGCCAGGGCGTCGACCACAGGCGCGATCATCCGGCAGGGGCCGCAGGTGGGCGAGTAGAAATCGAGCAGCACCGGCATGGACGACTGCTCGACCCGTTGATGGAACTGGGCGTCAACCAGCTGGTTGACCAGCCCGGAAACCGGCGCGCCAACCAACGACAGGCCGCAACGCCCGCACTTGGGGGCGAGATGCTGTTTTTCCGCCGGGACCCTGTTCTTGGCCCCGCATCCGGGGCAAACCATCAACGTATTCACTGTGCACTCTCCTTGCATGGCGCTATGAAATCAGAAACACAGGGCAAGTCAGGCTGTGGCCGCCTTGTGCGCGAAGCTTCTTGGTGAGGGGACTATAAGGCGGCAGGCGGCTTTTTTCCAGCATCGTTGTTGCACAACAAAAAAGGGCTCCTCGTCGTTTTGTGTGGATTTGATTTTTCGAGGGATCAGACCCACGCAAAACGACAAAAACAACAATAAAATAGCTTGTTGTGTCAAAGTGGCTGCAAGTATAGCGAAAGGACCAGTTCCTCAGGAGGCGGCCCTTTTCGCATTGTAAGAACAGAGAGATAGATAGATAGCACCGCTGAGATATTGCGCCTTGAGCGGCATCATAATCTCTGCCCATGCAGCCAGCCATTTCCTGGCAAATTCCACTCGAAATGTCGAGGAGCCATAATTTTGCACCTTGACTTCACCATCTTCACGGATTTGGGAATCATTCAAAAGACCATACGGGATTTTTAGAGATGGCAATAATATTTTTCTGATAAATTTCTTCGGGATGAGCTTCAGCGTATCGGCAAGCCTCTCCCAATTCACCATTAAATTCAGCAAGGACAGTCGAGGTAATATCAATATTTTTACCAATATCACGAGGTTTACCAGGTGCATCCATCCCAACGGCAAGCTGCAACGGAAACAGCATATGTTGCTCACCAAATTGTGACTGTATCTGTTCAATATTTTTTTCAGATTCAACCAATTTGTTGCGCTTAATCAATGACATAGCGTATAACATCAAAATATCTTGTGGTGTATCCTTATCACTTAGAATTGACAAGGTATTTTTATCAGTATCAAATTTGCTATTACCCGATAATCTTGATTCAATTTCTAATTCTAAAATTCGAGAATAATTTGAATTATACAATGAAAATAATGGATTGTTTTTATCTGTAAATTTAATATCTATCATTTTATTCTCAACAAATTTACGTTTATCTTTTTTAGATACACCATAAGCACTAAAAAACTCTTCAACTGATTTGTTAATATTTTTTTTATCAACCAATTCATCAAAATTTGTCAATTTATATGGCCCACGTAATATAGTACCAGCAGCTATCAAATGTTTTATACCTTCAATTAGTTGCTTTTCATTTTTTTTCCAACCAACTAACGACACAGCTTTAAACGGCTTATTACTGGTATCAATTTTTTCATCATTGCATTTTTTATTTATTATTTCAACACGTTCTTTTATTTTTGGATGCGTTCCACCTGATAATGCAGTAAATATAACATTTTTATCTGGTTTAATATCAGGCTCAGGAAATTTAACTAGTATTTTTTCCAAACTCTCAACTTTATACCCTGATCCATTTAAAGCATCTACAGCTAAGGAATCAGCTTCCAGCTCATTCGACCTAGACCAACCACAATTTGAATACAGATAAAATGAATTATGAGATATAGAAGCACCTGCATACTCAAGTATTTCCTGAAGTCCCATATTTATCTGAATTTGCTTACCAGTTTTATTATATTTAGCACTAACCCATGGTGCAATTGCACCAAAAGCTCTCACCGTCCAACCGATGCTATTTAATGTTTCCTCTGAACTTGTATGCTCAAGTTTGATATGAGCCATCTCATGCGCTATTACAGCTGCTATTTCATCTTCTGTCTGTGATTTATCAATTACCCCTATCGACACATAAATATTGTTATCAGCAGTAGCCATTGCTGCCATTGACATGCTTGGAACGATATAAATTTTAGGAAAATTTTTGTCAAAACCATAAAATTTTCTCAATGGTTCAGAAATATTTTCAATCAATTCGTTTGTATTTTTTGAATCTAACACACTCGAATTATTACCAAATCTCAAGTATACCATATGAGGAAATTGTTCCTTAATTTTTGCTCGATGCTCCTCCTTTTCTTTAATTGCGGCACATCCGCTTAAAAATGATAAGCAAAAAAACAAACACAGCAACAAATCAAATAAATTCTTAAATTTTGTTTTCATTACCTGCATTCTCCCATTCCTGGCGTGCCAATTGTTGTTGATTTACCATCCTTTTTCCTACAACCACTATTAATTTCTTTAAAATTATCTTCCGTGAAATTTCCCACTTGATCAATGCCAACTATATAATTATTTCCATTCACCATAATAGAAAAATTTAAC
>NZ_JAVBXR010000110.1 GCF_030824455.1 Desulfobulbus sp. | reverse complement strand
CCAACGGCGGGGCATAGAAAGGAATGTCCGTGAAAAAAGGGCCGGCGGGTATGTCTTTTGAGGGACTGCCGGCTGATGGCGTCAGGTTGGGGATACCGGCGGAAGGCGTCAGGGAGATGTCGTTGCAGCAGTAAGTCCGGGCGCTGCGGACTCCGTCGGTAATATACCCGTCGCCTTTGGGCAATCGGATTGGTTTTGACGTTTGCTTGATGACGGCGCCTTTGCGGTGCGTGACATACATAAACGTTTCTTCGGCCTGTTGGCCGAGCACGGCTTTTTCCCAGTTGAATCCTGCAAAATGAATCGAGAGCACCGGATCGTTTTCAACAATGTTGCGGAAGTCTTCAACGGTTTGGACGCTGTTTTTTGCGCAGACGCCTCTCCATTTGCCGTTGAGTTCGCTGCTGGCGTTGTCGATTTCACTGATGTTTTCGTCTCTGGTTGCTGCTTCGGCTGCGCCGCTTTCCTGGCTTGAGCGGATGTTGTGCGCGTCCTCTTTGGTTTCGCTCGGCGATTGTATCGTTATTCCTTCAAAGTCTTTGGCGGACAAATAAATAAACAAAGGCGCGAGCACCAGAAAGGAGGCAATAGACAGAATGGTTATGGCCTTTTTGCTGAAAATACTGAATTTTTTCCTGGACGTTGAGCGTTTTTTTCTCGGCATACACTGACCCTGAAATGGAAAAGACTCCCTTTTGAATTATCGATTTGATCGTGGATTCCCTGCCGTCATTAACCATAAGGTGTAGCCGATCATCGAAAAAGCAACGCCGCCCGTGGGGGGGCGGCGGCAAGCGTCTATTTTTTTGTCATCGAAACAGGTTGAGGCTGTTGGATATAAAAACCCTGGACAGCGTCGACATGCAGGGCTGACAAGGCCTGCCACTGACTTTCGGTTTCAACCGCCTCAATGATTATCATCATATCAAGACTGTGGGCGACATTACAAAGAGTATTAATAAAAAAACAACTATCGCTTTGTTCGTCCAGGCTTCCGGCGGTGATCGCCCGGTCGATTTTGACGTAATCCGGCAGGAGGGATTTGAGATAGCCGAAATGGGTCAAACCTTGCCCGAAGTGATCAATCCCCAGGCGGTGCCCATGGTGTTTAATCCGCTCGGCAAAGGCTTTGATCACTTCGCTGTGGCGATGGATCCGGAACTCGGGGAATTCAAAGTTCAGGCGCAGGTCTTTGCGGGCGCATTGGATTAACTGCCCATCGAGCCAGGAGGAAAATGCAGCGTCGGCCAACGAAAGCGGCGAGAGGTTGATAGCTATCCGGTGCGGCGTGAACTGATCGAGCGCTTGCTCCAGCAGCAATTCGATGATCATTTTGTCCAGGGCGGGCATCAGGCCCGAGCGTTCAGCCAAGGGGACGAACATCCCCATCGAGAGTTCCCGGTCGTCATGGGTGCGCACCCGGGCAAAGATCTCGTGGTGGATGATGGTTCCAGGGTCCTGGCGGCTGACCGTTGGTTGGGAGTAGAGAACAATGGCCCGGTTGGCGATGGCGTCGCGCAGCAATTCCATCCATTGGGTTTTGCCGGCGCACATGGTCGGATCGCCGTCCGCCAGGGGGAGCAGCGCAACCGTCCGGGCCTGATGATGTCGGGCGGTGTTCAGGGCAGTGTCGGCCCTTGCCAGCAACTGGGTGAACGGGGTTGCCTGTTCATAGAGAACGCCGCCGCAACAGACGCTGGCCTCGTGGGCGGGCGCTGCTCCCATGGCGGCGTGCAGGTGCAATTCGGTGAGGATGGCGTTTGCAATTTGCTGGGTGGTGTGCTCGTCGACATTCGGCAGCAAGAGGGCGAAATCTCCTCCGCTCAGCCTGCCGAGCAGGGCCTGGGGAAGATCCCGGCAACCCTGCCGGAGGATGGCGGCGATCTCCTGAAGGATGCGGTCGCCCTCCTGATACCCACTGGCCTGGTTGATTGCCTGCAGATCCTGGAGTTGAAAGAGCAGAAACGCGCCCTTGACAACGCCGTGTCTCGCTTCGTGTTTGGTTTCGTGGAGCGCCGTGATCTGGGCTTCAAGATACCGCCGGTTGCCGATCGAGGTCAGGGGGTCCTGGTAGGTTCGTTGGAGCAGGCTTTCTGCAATTGCCGCCTGTTCCTGAAAAAGTTCCCGCATTCTGACGGTGAGGTGGTTCATGGCCGAGACAACCAGCCGCAGTTCCCTGGTGCGGGGGAGGTGTTCCTGGACGTTGAACTGGCGATTGCACAGCGCCATGGCCTGTTCTTCGACCTGGCGCAGCGGTTTGAGGAGGATCCGCAGGCCGAGCCCGCCCAGCGCGGCAATGGCGGCGGCGGTGAGCGAAAACCAGAGGGCCGTGGTCTGGACGGCCTGCCAGAGCGCCAGGTAGGCGTATCCGGTGTGGCTTTCCACGGTGAGCGTCCCGGTCTGTTGCCAGCCGTGCTGCACCAAGGCGGTGGCCTGCGGGGCGGAGAGCGGCACGATGCGCATGAACCAGGCCGGAACCTGGTCCTCAGTCGCGTCAGCCCGGCGTTCGACCAACAGTTTGCCGTCAACGTCGCGCAGTTCGATCAGGCGATAAAACCCCTGATCAAACAGGGCGTTGATCATGGTTTCCATGGCCGGGATGTTGCTGCCGTTGGTCAGCGTGGTAAGCGAAAGTCCCAGGGAGGTCGCGGTTTCCTGGGCATGGACCTCCATCTGGTTGATGAGAAAAGCGCGGGTGCGCGTCAGTTCGCCCATCCACAGCCCGGCGCACAGGCAGAGGAGCACCAGCAGGGCGCTGAGCAGCAGTTGTTTATATAACGTCATCGAACAACCTCATTTTTGATGTGTTTCTTCGGCCATTCTGGCCAACAGCTCGCGCCAGGGCCGGACTCGGCGGCCATCGCCAATCCGCTCGCCTCGGCCTCGTGGTTTCTCCTTCCAGATGCCGGAGGCGTTAAAGCTGTAGACAGGCAGCAGGTCCGTTCTTCTCGAAGCAGGCTCTATGGCGTCGACCAGGCTGTCGAGGATGAGCGGTTCCGCGCCAGGGGCAGGATAATAGGCCAGGACCAGGTGGGATTGATTAAGGCGCAAGGCGGTAACGTAGTTCAGGGTCAGCTGTTTTTCCGCCATCCCAAGGGCCAGCAGGGTGAAATATTTGGCAACGGCGAACTCTTCGCAATCGCCGCCGGCACTGGCGAGAAATTCGATCGGCGTTGCCCAGTAATCCGTCTGTCCCCAGTGATCGGTATCGCTGACAAAGGGTATTTTGTTGAAAAAACGATTCACTTTGTTCAGCTTCGTCAGGTCGTCTCCTTCTTGAGAGCGCATGAGTTCCTGCCAGGCAAGCAGTCGCCGGCGTGCGGACGCGCCATATTGCCCCTCGGCTCGATGGAGGACGCGTTCGGTGAGCAGCAGGGATTCTCCAGTAACGGCCGGGGCGGCGGTGAGGATCAGGAGCAAAAAAAACGTCCAGCGGACAAGGCCCCAGGGCCTGCCGGCGGACAATCGCCCGGAACTGATCTTAAATCGCCACGCAAGAGAGGAATGCAATGGGAAAAACCCTGTGGAATTTGAGGGTTGACGCATGAGCCGCGCTTGCTATGCAAGGGTGCGGCAGAGCTGCGGGCAAGCAAGGCGCTGGGTCTGCGCACAGGTCAACGTCCTGCTTTTGTTTGCCATGTATGCTGGATTGTTCACCGCAACAATGCATACCATGTTTGCGCCTGGCGGCCATCTTCGTTCTGACGGCAGGAACATTTTTTTATCCAGGCGCCGACCGCCTCCACACGGGCGGAGCAATCCAACCAGGTTGGCAATCCGCCGCAAAGATGCTATTGATGCGCCTGTGTTCAGGCAATTGGGGATGTCTGCCTGTTGGCCCGGAGAGTTTCCGGGTTCTGTTGCACTTGACTCGGGTTTGACACCGGTTTGACTCGACGCAAGGTTGCGATTCGCCGCCCCCTGGCCAGGAAACGTGCACCCCGTGCAGGACTTGCAGCGGCGGCCCCTGCGAAAAAATAAGCGACCAAGGTAATCTTTTGAGAAATAACGACATATTACGAAGCATCCGCTACACCTTTGATTTCAGCGACGCCAAGATGACGGCCATCTTCGGCTCGGTTGACCCACAGGTGACGCGCGGGCAAATCATCGATTGGCTGAAGAAAGAGGACGAACCCACCTTCCAGAATTGCAGCGACCGGCACTTAGCGGCGTTCCTCAATGGGCTGATCATCGAGAAGCGCGGCAAACAGGAAGGGCCGCCACCTGAGCCTGAGCAGCGGCTCACCAACAACCTTATCCTGAAAAAATTGAAAATAGCCCTGGATTTGAAAGGCGAGGACATCTTGGCGATTATGGCCCTGGCGCGGTTTCATATCAGTGAGCATGAAGTCAGCGCCCTGTTTCGCCGCCCGGACAATAAACACTACCGTCTGTGCAAGGATCAGATTTTGCGCAATTTCCTCAAAGGCGTGCAGCGTAAATACCGGCCCAATGCGCTGGTCGCGGAAGCCTGACGGCGTGCGGCGTGCTGTGGAACGTGTTGGCGCCGTGAGCAACGACCGGGGGGTGCTTTGAAACTGCTCTTGAGCAATCTGAAAATCCCGGTGGAACAAGATGGGGCGGAGGAGCCGGCCAAGGCCGCCGCGCACCAGTTGCAGGTCGGCGTTGATCGCGTCAATGTATTAAAAATATTGAGCAAATCAATAGACCTTCTTGATCAGGAGCAGTTCTATTACAAGTGGTCAATCGTGGTGCAGGTGTCGGGCGGCTATGACAATCCGCAGCGGTTGCCCTTGTACCAGGAACCGGTCGAAGCGAGCCGGCGCGAGGCGACGCTGAAGGAGCGGCCGATCATCGTCGGGTTTGGTCCGGCCGGCATGTTTGCCGCGCTGGAGTTGATTGCACACGGGCTGCGGCCGATCATCTTTGAGCGGGGGAAAAAGATCGAAGAGCGCTCGGTTGACGTGCAGCGGTTTATCGCCAAAGGGGAGTTGAACCCTGAGTCCAACATCCAGTTTGGCGAAGGCGGGGCCGGCTCCTACTCGGACGGCAAGCTGTTTTCACGGCGAGACGGCAACACCAGTTCCGTCAACCGGGTGTTGCAGACGTTGATACAATTTGGCGCGCCGGAAGAAATCGGTTACATCGGCAAACCCCATCTGGGAACCGACGTCTTGTGTGAAATCGTTGCCAATATTCGGGAGCATGTCCTCGCGCACGGCGGCGAGATCCATTACCAATCCAAGATGACGGACCTCTTGATCGCCGGCGACCGGGCCGCCGGCATTGTCGTCAACAACGCCCAGGAATATTGCTCGTCCCACATCTATATCGCTTTGGGTCATTCCGCCCGCGACACCATGGCGATGCTGCACGACAAGGGAGTGGCGCTTGAGCAACGGCCGATTGCGGTTGGCGTGCGGATCGAGCATCCGGCCGCCGTCGTCAACCGCATGCGCTACGGCCCGAAATATCACAATTTCGAAGGATTGGGCGCAGCCACCTATTCCTTGAACTACA
This sequence comes from Desulfobulbus sp., assembly GCF_030824455.1. Classification (GTDB taxonomy): domain Bacteria; phylum Desulfobacterota; class Desulfobulbia; order Desulfobulbales; family Desulfobulbaceae; genus Desulfobulbus. The sequence goes on along the minus strand of NZ_JAVBXR010000110.1, from coordinate 87,670 downwards.
CCAACCAAAAAAATCGTCGGGGCGTGTACACCTTCTGCATGTGCCCCGGAGGCGAGGTGGTGAACGCCTCCTCAGGCCAGGGGTTGCTGGTGGTCAACGGGATGAGCTACTCGCGCCGGGATTCGCCTTTTTCCAATGCGGCGCTGGTTGTCAGTTGCCACGTCGAGGATTATCCATCGGCCAGCCCGCTGGCGGGTTTGCAGTTTCAGGAGGCCATTGAGCGCAAAGCCTTTTGCGCCGGAGGCGGCGCCTGGGCGGTCCCTGCCCAGAATCTGCTTCATTTCCTAGGCGAGAGCCGTGATGCGGGAATTGGTGAAACCTCCTACAAGATGGGGGCGGTTGCTGCGGATTTGAAAGCTGTCCTGCCGCAATTTGTGATTGCGGAGCTGTTGACCGCGTTCGGGAAATGGCGCCAGGAAACGCCGCTGTTTGTTTCCGATCAGGCGATCTTGTTGGGGGCGGAAACGCGAACCTCTTCTCCGGTGCGGATCAGGCGCAATGAACGCTTTGAATCGGTGAATGTGAAAAATCTCTATCCGATAGGCGAAGGTTCGGGCTATACGGGCGGCATAACGAGTTCCGCCGCCGACGCCATCCGCGCCGTCTCGCAGCACATGGCGGAGGCGAGCCGGTGAGGCGTTGTCGCGGGCGAGCGCAGCATTCGGCAAAGACGAAGCCGATATAACCCAATTCGCTGTTTGGTGATTAAAAAATGGGCGGAGCGCGATGCGGTTTCGTGGTTCCGCCTGCTGAATGAAAGGAGTTCTTGCCATGGATGTTGTTCTCGACGCAATCGAAGTACGGGTGCTGGGCAGTTTAATCGAAAAGGAATTGGCCACGCCGGAATACTATCCGCTGTCGCTGAACGCCTTGGTCAACGCGTGCAACCAGAAAACCAACCGGTCGCCGGTGCTTGCGCTGGATGCGGACACGGTGAGCGAGACCCTGCGCGCGCTCAAGGAAAAGCACATCGTCTACCAGAGCGACGCCAGCCGCGTGGCCAAATACTGGCAGGGGTTTGCCAAGCAATACAATCTGGTCAATCGTGAAGCCGCCCTGCTCGGACTGCTGCTGCTGAGGGGTCCGCAAACGGCGGGAGAACTGCGCAGCCGCGCCGACAACCTCTGCGCCTGCGACAGCCTGGAGCAGGTGACGCAATCGCTCGACAATCTCATTTCCACCGGTCTGGTTGTTCAGCTGGCCCGGCAACCCGGCCAGAAGGAACAGCGCTACGCCCACCTCCTGGCTGGCGAACCAGAGGCGGAGCAGGCTGCCGCGCGGCCGGAAACGGTTGTGGTGGTCCGAAAGGCGGGCGATGAGCGGATCGCCGAACTCGAGCAGGCAGTGGCGATGTTGCGGGAAGAGCTGGATGGTCTGAAAAGCGCGTTTCTCGCCTTTCAACAGAGTTTCGAGTAAATCCCTTCCTGGTTTTTTCTGTGGCGCATCATCTCGAAAATGAGTGCTTTTACCTAGACATCGCCGGAGGAGGCTCTTATCGTATGAAGTCTATAAGGGGCACAAGGTGGTTGTGCGCTCAGGTTTTGTTGGTGATTGCTCTCTTGGCGCCAAGAGAAGAGCTGTGTGTTGGGCATGGAAAAGAAGGTTTCATGGGACGATATCCCCTCCCTTGACGGGCTTGGGGTGGATTGGGAGTACCAGCCGGAGACGCTGCTCGACAAGAGAGCGTTTGTTCGCCTGGGCATGGGGGCGGTGTGCCGTTTGGTTGAAGTGCGCGAGATCGTGGTGCGGCTAGTTACGCCCAAGCAGCAATACGAAGGGCCGCTGGTCGACGTCGGCGCAGGAGGGTGCGCGCTCAGTTTGCCGGTTCTGCTCGCAATCGATTCGCCGGTAAAGGTGGGTTTTTTTCTGGGCAGCGCCAAAATTATTTCCCGTGGACTGGTTCGCCACGCCAATGCCGAGGGCGGACGATTCATCACCGGGATTCAGTTCATTGATCTTGCCCCGGCGTCGGCGGAATATATTGCCGGCCTTTACGCGGCAAAGGTGTTCAGCCACGCGGTGTGAGCCGTTCTTTTAGCCTTGCTGTGCCCGTCGCAAAAAGGCGAGTCATTTTTGAAATGCAATAAGGTCGGCAAGCGTCCAGGGGCTTGCCGACCTTTCGTTTTTTGCGCCTATACGCCCATAGCGTGTCGTCAACACCTGGGCACGCTTGATCGGCAAACGATCCCCTGGTAGACGAGCTGGTGAGCTGGTCGCAGCGCGTCTGCCTGCCCTACTTGGCTTTTACTGACCAGGCGCCGGTGGCCTTGTTCGTCCCATCGGCGGCGCGCCATTGGCCTTTGCCGGTCTTGGCGTCGAACTGACCGGTCAGGTTGCCGGTGATCTCGGCATAATCCTTGCCGCCCCGCAGGGCAAGCTGCGCCTGGCCTTGGGCGTTCACGGTTCCCTCGATCTTGGCGACCTCGAGTTTTTCAAAGGTGACCGCTCCCGTCACCTTGCCTCCGCCGCCGGCCGTTGGCGCAACGGTCAGTTTGATCCAGGCGGGGTCAGGATGCTCGCTGGTGGTCATGGTTCCGCTGTAGCTGCCGGCCAGGGCAATCCCTTGGGCAGGCCCCTGCGGCGACGCGGCCGCAACTGTTGGCGTCGCCGGTTTGGCCGCCGGAGCGGTGGGGACGCTTGCAGCTTGAACTGGAGGGCCAGGTAGGGGGTGCGGCGCCGTTGCTGTTGCCGCTGCCTGCCCCGCTTTTTTGGCCGCCTCGACATAGGGCTTGTTGCTCGGTTCGCAGGCGGCGGCTTTGGCATAGGCATCGGCTGCGCCCTTGAGGTCTGTTTCCTGCGTGCAGATCTGGCCGATTTGGAATAGGGCCTTACAACTGCTGGCGCAACCTTGGTTGGCCACCGACTCAAAGAGCAGTTTGGCTCTCTTTTTGTCGCCCTGGCTAAGGGAAGCGGCAGCCTCGTCCATGGTCATGGTGCAGGCAGCCTCCTCTTTGGCCCGCTTGTCGGAGCTGGATGTCAGCTGTTTTTCTGCCTCGACCAAGGGCGGATATTTGGGGTTGATTGCCTTGGCCTCGTTCAGGATGGCTTGGGCCTTTTTCTGGGCGGCTTTTCCGGCCGGGGTGCTCTCCTTGCCGCTGGCCGCGGTCATCTGCGCTTTGGCCTGTTGGGTAAGCTGGGCCAGTTTATCACGCTGCGAACAGTAGGCGGCCAGATCGCTGCGCTTGGGATCGGCCGCGAGCACTGCATTGGCCTTGGTGCAGGCGGAGTCGACATCGCCGCTGTTCCAGGCGGCCTTGGCCTCGGCCGCCAGCTTCTCGGTCTCGCCCCCTTTCTGCGCCCCTTGCTTGATAGCCTCTTGGGAAATCGTCACCTGCACGGTGGTCGCGTCTTTGCCCAACAGGACGTTGTTCTGATCCCGCACCTCAACCCGGATTTCCAGGGTGCCTGGCGTCGACCGCTGGGCACGGGTCTCGCGGCTGGCCGATCCACCACTCAGACTGCTGCCCTCGCCAACACTCCAAGCGTAACGCAGGGCGCGTCCTTCGGGGACCGGCGCGACCTCGGCCCGGAATCCCACATCCATGCCGGCGACAATCTCCTTGTCCAGCCGGACCGCGCCGACTCCCGGTTTCCAGGCCAAGGGCTTGGTGGTTTCGCCGCCCCAGGCATGGCCGAGATTGGTGATTTTGACCTGCACCTTCCTGGGCGTCACCGTCAAGGTCTGCGCGGCCAGCTCCTCGCCGCCGGCCTTGCCCTTGAGCCGGGCGGTGATCCGCACCGGCTCCTCGCCCTTGAGCGTCAGGGCGTAGCGACGGGGATCGGAGGCGGCTCCGCTGAAGGCGCCGCCCTGGCTGTCCTCCCAGAAGTAGGAACAATCCTGGTCGGTCATTTTCGGGGTTTCCGTTGCGCGGATTACGACTTCCTGGCCGGGCAGCGGATCAGTGGGGCTTGCCGCCAGCGCCAGTGACGGGCCAACCGCCTCAACCTCGATCTGGGCCGACTCCGCCGCCGTGGACAGCGTCGCCCCTTCCTTGGCCAGGGCAATGGCCCACAGCTTGGCTCGGCCCGGTCTGAGCAGCACGGCGCTGTTGTCCAGCACCCCCGGTCCTTCGGCCTTGGCATAGCGAACCTCGGTGGCGGGCTCCCAGCGGATCACATATTTTGCGGCGTCGGCCGGTTTGCCGCCTTCGGTGAGGGTCGCCTTCAAGCCAACCGCGCCGCCCACCGGAATCTTGGCCTCGGCGGGTGAGGTTTTGCTGAGGCTCAGCCGCAGGTCGGACACCGGCAAACTGAAGGCGGCTGAGGCGGTCTTGCCCTCACCGTCGGTGACCACGAGGCCAAAGGCCAGCGGGGCGGCCGGGGATTTGGCCGGCGCCTGCGCCTGGATTGATTCCGCCTTGGCCTGGGTCGGCGGGACCGGTCCGGTCCATGCGTAGGCGTAGGGCGGTTTGCCGCCTTCAACCATTGCTTTGACGGTGGCGATTGCGTTCGGCCCGAGGCTTGGTTTGTCGGAGACGATCTTCACCGCCAGAGGTTTGGCCTCTTCGGCGCTGAAGGTCTTGTTGGTGGCCGGCGTGCCGTCCGACTTGAAGGCGGGCGCGCCGATGCGCAACGAACCGATGATGCCCATCATCTCGTTCATCGCGGCGTTGGCTTCGCTGTCAAGGAACTGCGTGTCGTTGCGGCTCCAGGTGGTGTTGACGTGGCCCCAGATGACGCCGGTTCCGCCGGCGCCGCCGCTGATGGAGAAGACATGACCGTCGCGCATGATCGCGCCGCGCACAAAACCGCTATAAGCGCCGCCCGCGTCCACCCAGCAGAAATCCAGATAAGGGCAACGGTAATCGATGCGGGCCTTGTGGAAAATGACGTAGCCCTGGAATCCACTGGCCGAGACGGCGCGGATTTCGCCGCGCTGATCCATGCCGTTGCGCAGCGAGGCCTCCAGCTCCTGCGGACTCTTGGCGCAGAACGAATCGCAGCGGCGGACCTCAATGCTGGCGTTGACCGATGCCTTGCAGTCGTTGCCCTTGCACCCCGCCGACATCAGAACGGCCTCTTTGCGTTTGGCGGAGAAACCGTTGGCGTCCGCTGTTCCTTCCCAGGGGCCGGAGGCGGAAACGGTGAAGCCGGGGAAGGCGGACGGCGTGGTTGTGGCCGATGAGGCGAAGGGTTGCCCGGCAGTCGTCGTCCCACTTTCCGGGGGAATGGCTCCGGTGTTGAACGGCTGCTGCGGCGACGGGATGGGGTCAATCGGGCCGAGTTTTCCGGTCGGCGTCCCGCCGAGGCCGGCGGTGGCTGGGTTGCTGGGGTCGGTCTTCAGCCCTGGTCCTGTTTGCTTGTCGCCCTGGCCCTTGGATGAGGTGGTTTTGTCCGGATCGGGTGCAGGTTGGTTTTCGACCGGTTGTTTGGTCGCATCCGGGGGAGACGAGACCGTAATCTCGCTGGTCAGCTCGATCAGCGGCTTCTTGGTTCCGTCGGCGGCGGACTGACTGACCGTGCAGACCACCGTTGCCGTGCCCTCCTTGGGCGCGGTCAGTTTGACCACCGAGCCTTCGAAGGCGTCCAGGGCGCAGTTTTGACAGCGCCAGGCATAGGTCAGATTTTCCGAAGCCAGTTTGCCGCGCGGCCGCACTCCAGCCGTCGCCTTGGCGCCGGGCTTGACCTTGCGCGGGGCGATAGCGAGCACCACGTCGGGCCGGCCCTCGGCCACGGCCAGTTTTTTTCGGATTTCCGCTTCAACCGGCGGATCGGTTCCGGCCAGCACAAAGACCACGCCAACCGTCACCTTGCCCTCTTCAGGGGTGGTGAAACCGGTTTTGGTGGTCAAGGGTTCAGTGAACGATGCGCGCAGATTGTCGGCGCTCCAGCGGAAGGTTACTGCCCGGTCGTTAACCATCTTGCGCAGTTTTTCGTCCTTGAAGCGCAGCTCCAGGTTGACGGGTTCGCCGGCCTTGAGCACGCTCTGGCCGGGAACGATCTCGGCGCCGGCCTCGACCAGTTTTTTGAGATCCGCTGTTTTCAAATAGAGGGCCCGGACCTTTTCCAGGGCCTTGGCGTACTGTTCGTGAAAGAGCGAGCCCTTGGGACTCTGCGGGGCCTTGAGGTCGTCTTCGGGCCGCCCCGAGTCCTCGGCCGCGGTCGCCTGGTTGCCGGCGTCCAGGGAAGCGCGTTCGGGATATATCACCTCGGCCAGGATCCCGAGGGCTTGGCGGTCGGTGGCGTCGTCCATCAGGGGAGGGCCGCGCTTGATTGCGGAAACGTCGGTCATCACCCGGGCGGTGTCTGCGGCAAAGCCCCGCCGGGACTGCTTGTGGCGGACGCTGTCCTGCCGGAAATCGCCGGAGAAGCCAAACCGCAGCACCGGGGCCATGGTCAGGCCGGTTTTATCGGCAACGCTGGCGCGCAGCTCGGCCGCGGTTTTGCGCATGTCCTCGTAGGCGGCCGTGGCCTGGATCAGATACTTGCCCTCGGCGAGTTGTTTCTGGCGTTCGGTGGAGATGTCCGGCAGCGCCGGCAGAAGCCGGGGATCAGCCGCGGCTGCGGCCCGTTGCGCAGCCTCCTGGGCCAGGTCGACGCCCAGCGGCCCGCCGCGCAGCTCCTCCAGGGAGCGCTGGAGTTCCATCAGCTCCTTGACCATCTCCTGCGGGCCCTCGACCGCCTTGTGGGCCTCTTCGGCCAGGGTAATGAGGTGTGGAACCATCACCGAGGGATAGACCGCTCTGGCCCGTTTGCGCATGGCGTTGCGGTACTGATCAAGCAACTGACACCAGTTGTCTTTCCATTTGGAGCCGTCCGAGCAGACGGTGTCCCAGCCGGCAAGGTAGTCGTACAAGGTGAATCCGGCCTGGAACCATTGCCAGTCCTGCATCTCCGAGACGCCCTCGCGAACGGCAATCTTGCGCCAGGTCTGCTGATAGGCGTTCTGGAGTTCGCCCAGCACCGGATCGCTTTCGGCGTAGCGTCGGGCGTAAAGTTCGGCGGCCAGCTTGGTGAGATCAACGGTGATCCATTCCTGCGGCTTGTTCGGGTTGCGGACCGCCGATTCGCCGGCCCTGGGGAGAAACTGGGCCAGCTTGTCGCGGGGAATCTGCTGTTCGCGGCCCACGGCCAACGCCTTGAAGCTATGCCCCTCGAACACGCCGCTGGTCGCCAGCACGTCGACCAACTGGTCCTGGTAGGACTGCAGCTGCCAGGCGCGGCCGAACTCGACGGTCATCTTGGCCGCGTCCATGCTCAGCGCCGCCGGCCACATCCCCGGATAGAGATAGAGCGCATCGGTGACGAATTGGTAGGCCGCTCCCGCGCTCAATCCCTCCTGGGCGATTTTCTGGAAGGTCATGGCGCCGGGGGCGAAGTCAAACAGCGCAAAGGCTGCCGAGGAGAGATCCTCGGTCCAGCCGCCGTCCTTCCACCGGTCCGCCATGGCGTTGTAGATCCTGGGACCGGCAAGGACGGCGGTTCCTACCCCGGCCACCGACATGCCGATCATCAGTTTCTTGCAGCTGGGCGAACCAACGCATTTGCTGAAAAAGGCGTCTCCCTCCTGGGTCTGCAGGCTCGGTTTGAGGCCGTTTTCCAGGAATTCCAGCTCGGCGGCGGCCTGGGCCGCCTCGGGGCCGCCCTTGGCAACGGTCGCTTTCCTGGCGGCAACGGCCTCGTCGGCCGCCTTGAGCTTATCTGCCGCCCGCAGGGGACGGAGCCGTTCGAGCAGGCTGGCAAATTCCTCCTCCTTTCCCGACCACTGACGCAGGACGTCGAGCATGTCTTCGGACTGCCAGCGGGCGGTGTAGAGCAGTTTTTTTAGGCCAGGATTGCCGTTCGAGGATTTGATAAGTTCGTCCACCATGGCGTCGGCCTTGATCCAATGGCAGATTTCCGCCCCATTGGCCTCCAGATCCTTGAGGGTGGCGAGGCCGTTGGCCAGTTCGTCGACGGCGGCGCGGATGTTGGCGTTTTCCGCCAGTTTGCCGCCGGCGTTGCGGTCCACCAGATCCATCAGCCGGGAGTGGACGCCTTGGAAGGAGTCCCTGGCGCTGCGGACGCGCAGATCGTTCATCATCGTTTTTTCGGCCTGGCTGAGGTCGACCGGCGGAACTTTGCCGGCCTTGGCGATGATGTCGTCCAGGGCGGCCATTTCGCTGTTCGCGCTGGCGGCGCCGATGCCAGCCTCGTTGATCTTGGACCGGGTGCGTTTGAGGTACTTGGCTTTTTCCGCGTCGGTCAGCTTTGCCCAGCCGCCGTGGTGATGGATCTGGCGTTCGACGCTGGCAAACATGGTCAGCGGTCCGTACCGCTTGGCCGCGTCGTCGAGCAGGGAATTGAGCCAGGAGGAGGTCTCCGGCATATTCTTGAGATAGTCGGCCAGCGGCGTCTTCAGGGCGCTCAAGGCGCCGTCCCCGGTCCGCCCGTAGACCACCGCGCCCTTGTTCAGCATTTCGGAGCGGATGCCGCTCATCGCCGCCTGCCCCTCGAATTTCTCCGGCTCCAGCAGGTTGAGCACCGCCAGGTCCTGGCGGCTGAACCGGCCCGGGTCCTGGACGGTGAACCCCTTGACCTTGAGCTTGGCCAGGCCGCGACTCTCGGCCAGCCGGTTAAATTCGTTCTTGGCGGCCATGGAGTCCGGGCCGACAAAGGTGATGTCGTCGTCGGAAAGGATGAATTTGTAACCCGACTCCGGCCGGTCGGCGATGTGTCGCAGGCCGGACGACCCGGTGCGAATGACGGCCTCCATGTTCGGATGTTTGGCCACGATCTCGGCCAGCAATTCGTTGACTTGCCCCACCCGGACATCGTCGAGTTCGGCAAAGAACCGCCGGGCGGCAGCGTCCCGCGCCTGCTTGTCCGGGTGCGAGGTTGCCAGGGACTGGTCCACGGTTTTGGCAAAGTCCATGGTGTCCTTAGCCGAGTCGATGTTCAATTGCCGTAGTATCTCGGTGCGCTGGTCGCCCCCTCCGCCGGCCGCCCAGTCGGCGACTGCCTGGCGGATAAAATCCTGTCCCCCGTTCTGCGGGGCGGCGGCGTGGACGAAGGCGACCGCAACCAGGATGAAAAACTGCACGAACAGAAGACAGGCGGTGAGACGGGCGTAAGGTCTGCTGGGCATGGGGCGACTCCGTACAATGGGGGTCTATGGGCAGGGGGAAATCGTCGCAGGCAAGGTCGGCCCCAAAGAGGCCGCTGCTGCGGGTCAGACGCTGAAGCGGCTTTACGTCTTCACGCGGTGCCGGAGGGGGAAGATACGCTCCCCGTCGGTTGCGGAAGGCGAAAGTGGAGTGTGTTGGGAAAGGCGTCCCGGTTGGGTTCGGGTTGTGCCAAGGCGGGCGGCGCATTGGCGACTGCCAAAAACCTTTGTTGTCCCGCTGCAGCAATCAGCCGGCACTTCATCTTGCTGGCCCGCAGTCGTTGTCGCATAAAGATGTGCTACAAAACAGCAGACGGCAAGTCAAATGAATTTTCTCGGCTGCCGGCGTTGGATTGTCGACCCATGGCGCTGGCGCGTGAACACCCTCGGGCTACCAGAGAAGTTACTCCCTGGATTGCGACGAGCCGGAGGGGGCTACAAGTTTGGCCCTGATGAAGCGGAAGGCCTGCTGCTGTTCCATGTTAAGGAGCACGAAAGGATGGTGAGGTTCGGCGGGGCGGAAAAGTTTTTAGTGTTGGTTGAGGTGGCTATTTGCTCTTCTGAGCGGGATGCACACCACAAAACCTCGTCGATGAAGATGATATTTCATTTCTAAAACAAAAGGCCGTAAAACAGAGGTAGCTCGAGGGCGCCTTCCGCCAGGACCTCTCCTGTCGCATCAATGTCATCCCGGTGACCATCCCGCCGATGCGGGAGCGGCCCCTTGATCTGCCCTTGTTGGCGGAATCCTTTTTCCGCACCCTGCAGCTCAAAAGCGGCAAAGATATCCGCAGCGTCTCCCGCCGGGCCATGGACCTGCTCATGGCCTACTCCTGGCCGGAAAACGTGCGCGAACTGCGCAGCACCCTTGAGTATGCCTTTGTCACCTGCCAGACCACTTCGATCGAGCCCGAGGACTTGCCTGCCGCCATGCTTCAAGCGCAAACAGTGGCGAAAGGGCCGGTGGCCGGCGCATCCCGTCAATATTCAGGGGATCGGGAGCCACGACGGAAGCAGGAGTTGATCGAGGCCTTGCGGGGGGCCGAGGGGTATCAGAGTCGGGCTGCGGAGATTTTGGGAATTTCCCGGGTGACGGTGTGGAATCGGATGAAGCGGTATGGGTTGCGGGCCATACGGCAAGTGACTCAGTGAGTGGACTGATTGACCAGCGGCATGCCCAGGTAGAGGCGGCCCCTTTGAACAGCAAAGCTCAACAGGGCAAAGAAGTCCGTGCCGAGCTCAACGAGCTGGGGCTGGCTTCTGAAGCGTGGAAAGAGTGAATTTGTTGGTCTGGAGGAATTTGTTCGGTGCGGCGCGGTTGCAAATCGACTGAAGGGAGTTGGAGCCCTCAATGGGAAGGGACAGACGGACTCGAGGCTTTTGAAAAAGCAAGTGGTGTTTGCAATTTTCTCGTTAAATTGAGAGTATAAGTGGAATTCGCTGTGCGCAAAACAAGAACAGCCAGGACAACTGCGTTGTCCTGGCTGTAAATTTCGCTCTATTTCAAGCAAAACCGGTAACGAAATTAGGGGGATATATAACCCGAGAACTTCGTGACTTATAAAATGGTGCCGAAGAGAAGACTCGAACTTCCACTGGGGAACCCCAACTAGACCCTGAACCTAGCGCGTCTACCAATTCCGCCACTTCGGCACTGCGTCGGCGATTATGCTCGTTTGGCGCTCCTTTGTCAAGATTTTCTTTGCAGCCGGTGCGGAATGTTGCTCCGTCCAAGGCGCGGGGGCTTAGCCTGGTGGGCGGCGAAACAAGCGCTGCGCTGAAAATTGGTAGGCCGGCGGCGAACAGTTGCGGCGCAATTTCGAAAGGATAGAGCGTCGATTGGGAGGGCTGAAGGGCAGGGCGCCTCGGCGGCGGGCGGCTGCAGGATGCGCGTCGCCGGTTACGGCGGAGGACATGAACTGTTTGCTTGTTTTTTCGATTTGGGGTACATATCCCGATTCCATGGTCGCGAGGAACGTCTTGCCAACCGGGAATTCACTTTTTTGTTGTGCTACGAACCCGCCGATCAGCGGCGGCGGCTTCCATGGAAATATACACCGACCTTACAGAGATTCGACGTCCCTTCACCCGTGCGCATGTCACCATCGGCAACTTCGACGGCGTCCACTTGGGGCACCAGCGGCTGTTTGACCAGGTGGTGGCCAGGGCTCGGCAGAACAAGGGCGTCAGCGTCGCCGTCACCTTTGATCCGCATCCGCTCAAGGTGTTGAGCCCCCAGGGCATCCGGCTGATCTCGACCACGCCGCAGAAGATCGAGCTGATCGAACGGGCCGGGATCGAAATATTGGTAATCATCCCTTTTAGCCGCGAAGTGGCGGTGACCACGGCGGTTGATTTTGTCGACGATGTGTTGCTCAAGCGGGTCGGCATGGTCGATCTGGTGGTCGGCTATGATTACGCCATGGGCAAGGGACGGCAGGGCGACACCGCCTTCCTCCAGCTTCAGGGTGAGGAAAAAGGGTTTTCCGTGATGGTCATGCCGGCCCATTACGAGCAGGGCATGCTGGTCTCCAGCACCCGCATCAGGGAGTTGGTGGCCGCCGGCAAGATGCGCGACGTGCACCGCCTGCTTGGCCGCTACTATCAGATACGCGGTGACGTGCAGTGGGGGCGGCAGCGCGGCGGCAAATTGCTCGGCTTTCCCACCGCCAACCTCAACCTCTCCGAAGAAGATCTCTGTCCCAAACGGGGGGTGTACGTCACCCAGGTCATCTATGATGGCCGGCAGTACGGCGGGGTGTCCAACATTGGCTACAATCCGACCTTCGGCGGCGCCAGCCTGGTGGCGGAAACGCATATCTTTGATTTTAACGCCGACATCTACGGGCGACCGCTGAAGATCAATCTGCTGCGGCATTTGCGCGGCGAGATCACCTTCAACGGCCCGGAAGCGCTGGCCCGGCAGATTCGCAAGGACATCGAAGTCGCGCAGAAGGTTCTGGCCAAAGAACGGCAGAAAAAGCTGATCGCCTATCACCGGTCCGGCGACGCCTGAACTGCTTGCCGCACAAATTTTTCCCGAACGCGGCGGCTTGCGTCCGAAACGTTTGTGGCTATACTATAGAAACTTTTTTTCATGGGTTTGCCGGAACACGCCGGCAAAGGCTTGTCACTTAAGAATATAAGAAGGTTTTTTTATGACGGAAGCACAGAAGCCGGCCGATATCTCGGCTGTGATCAGCGAGCTTGAAAAGGTGGTGCAGGATAAACCGAACAACGTCATGGCCCGGCACCATCTTGGCCTTGTGTATCGGCAGGTGGGACGGGTCGACGAGGCCATCGTTCAGCTGGAAAAAGCCATCGAACTGGACAACCAGTCCATGGAGAGCATGATCAATCTCGGCGCCATCTTTTTTGATCGCGGCGACACTGAGCGCGCCATGGAGCTGAACGAGCGGGCGTTGAGCATCTCGCCGGACATGGCCGAGGCCCACGTCAACATCGGGTTGATCCGCCAGCACCGCAACGAGGTTGATCAGGCGGTCAAGTGCTATTCCAAGGCCCTGCAGATCGATCCCAAGCTGATCACCGCCTGGATCAACCTGACCTCGGCCTACACCATGCTCGAAGACGACGTCAAGGCGGTGGACGCGGCCCGTCAGGCCGTCACCCTGGAGCCGGATTCGCCCATGGCCCGCAACAATCTGGCCGTGGCCCTCTATTTCAAGGGCGACTTTGCCGAGTCCCAGCGCAACATGGAAAAAGCAAGCGAACTGGGGTACAGCGTTGATCCCCGTTTTGTCGACGCCCTCAAGGCGAAGCTGGCGTAAGAGCCATGGGCAGTAAGGCGGAGGCGTTTCTCAAACCCTGGTGTCCGTTCTGCGGCATGGACGTAGGCAAGCCAACTGAAGGCCAGCAGCGCAAATTGCGGGAGTTCCCCCTGGGCGTGTGCGAATGCGGCGCGGTGTATGTGGCCGAGGCCACAGGGCACAACATCGGCGCGGCCATGGTCGAGTGCCTGGTCAGCGCCTGCAACGATCAGTGGGACCTGGCCTGGGAGCTGATTCCAGAGGACGATTACCTGACCGGCACGCTGGAAAATTACGACGAGGTCACGCATCAGATCGTGCCCAAGCGCAATCTCGACGGTCGCGCCGTGCGCGGGGTGCTCTATTTCGTCCGCCTGCACCGGGAAATGGCCGAACTGGTCAAGCGCTACGAACACAAACTGGCCGCTGGAGTCGCTGAACAGGGCGGTCCCGCAGGCGCGGTCCCGGAGGTTGCGCCGGCCATCGAGCCCGCCCGTGATCCGAAACGGAAAAAACGTCGGGCCGACAAGCAGGTGGTCAAAGAACTGGCCCAGCGGCTTGACATTGACGCCTTGGTGGATCTGTACTTTGACGACCGCAAGGTGCTGCGCTATCTGCAACGGCTGCTCTATGAACCCCAGCAGGGCGCGCGCTACCAAATCGCCTGGGTGCTGGGGCAGGTCTGCGGTCGGGTGGCCACCCGCGAACCCGGACCTGTGGCCGATCTGTTGCACCGATTGTTTGAAGCCTGCTCCGACTCGGCCGCCAGTTCCTGGGGCATGGTCGAGACCATTGGCTCGATTATCGCCGCCCGGCCCGACATCTACGGCGCATTTACCCGGCATCTGTTCAATTTTATGGGCGATCCCGGCACCCGTGAGGCCGTGCTCTGGGGGTTGGGTGAAATCGCCGCGACCCGGCCGGAGTTGATCCGCAAAACTCCGTTTTATTCCCTGTTCCCGGTGCTCAACCACAGCGACCCGGTGCTGCGCGGTCTGACCCTGCGGCTGCTTGGCCGGATTGCGGCCAAGGAAGCCGGGTTGCAGATCATGGGATTGCAGCGCGACGACACCTCCGTCACCATTTACGAACAGGGCGCACCCGTGACCATCACCGTGGCCGAACTTTCCGCGCAAGCCACCAGCAACATTCACAAGGAAGCAGTCAATGGCGAGTGAAACCTTTCAACCTTTGAGTTCTCTGGGGCCTATGTCCCAGGAAACCAAGGCCGAACAATCCGACAATCCGGCCAAGAACGATTATATTGAGGGCCGCAAATTCTACGGCAACGGCGAATATGCTCAGGCGGCCATCGCTTTTCACAACGCTCTCAGAGGTTTTGAGGAGCAGGGCGACGAGCAGGGAATCGCCAACGCCTCGGATCGGTTGGGCGACGCCTGTCTGGCCCGCGACGAATACGCCATGGCCATCGCCAACTATCAGCGTGCTTACACGGTCTGCGAAAAAGAGGACGACAGCTTTTCCCAGTTGGCCCTGAACAAAAAAATGGCGGCCGCCTACCGCAAACTCGGGGACCACGAAAAGGCCCTCGAACTGCTCTACGACATGCTGGAGCATTACCGCCTGACCCAGAACCCCAAGGGCGCGGTCGAGATATTAATTGTCGTGGCCGAGGTCTACAACGAGCAGGGCGACAAGAGCAGGGCGGCCGACGCCTACCGCTCGGTGTCAAGCATTCACAGCCGGTTCAAGCATTCCCGCCTGGCCGAGGAGTTTGCTCAGTTGGCCAACGCGTTGGAGCAGGGCGAGTAAATGTTCACCGGGATCATCCAAGGGCTGGGCACGCTGGTTGAAAAGCGGCCGGCCGGCGGGGGCATGATCTTTGGCCTGGACGCGGATTTTGCCCTGACCGATCCCCAAGAGGGCGAATCGATCGCGGTGAACGGTGCCTGTCTGACGGCGCGCAACATCAAGGGGGCCAGGTTTTACGTCGACGTGTCGCCGGAAAGTTTGACCCGAACCGGGCTGGGCCAACTGCAGACCGGTCATCGGGTCAATCTGGAGCGGGCGCTGCGCCTGAGCGACCGTTTGGGCGGCCATCTGGTCAGCGGTCACGTCGACGCCCAGGGGCGGGTGGAACAGCGCCGCGCAACCGGCGATTTCACCCTGTTCACCTTTTCCCTGGACCCGGCGCTGACCAAGTATGTGGTGGAAAAAGGCTCGATCACCATCAACGGAGTCAGCCTGACGGTGAACGCCTGCGAGCGCGGTCGTTTTTCAGTGTCCATCATCCCCCACACCTTGTCGGTCACCACCTTGGGCGGCCTGAAGGAGGGCGACCGGGTGAACCTTGAAGTCGACATGATCGGCAAATATGTGGAAAAACTACTGGCGGAACAATCGTCCGGCACTGCTGCGGAAAACCGGATCAATCCGGCCTTTCTCGCTCAGCACGGATTTCTGTAAGATTGGTTGAGGATCGCTCTCCGGGCACGCGCCTGGAGGGGTTGAGCAAGAGGGAAGACCGCGGCAAAGCGGCCTTTCCGCAACGAGGCATGATATGGCAGTCAGTTCGATAGAAGAGGTAGTGCAGGACATCAAAGCCGGAAAGATGGTTATTCTGGTGGACGACGAGGATCGTGAAAACGAGGGCGACCTCTGCATGGCGGCGGAGATGGTGACGCCGGAGGCCATCAATTTCATGGCCACCCACGGCCGCGGTCTGATTTGCCTGGCCATGAGCCCGGACATTATTGATCAGTTGGGCTTGCCGATGATGGTGTCCAACAATCAGTCGCCGTACGGCACCGGGTTCACCATCAGCATTGAAGCCCGCACCGGCGTCAGCACCGGCATCTCAGCGGCGGATCGCGCCCGGACCATCGAGGCGGCAGTGGACCCCAAGGCCACGCCTCGCGACATCATCAGCCCCGGGCACATCTTTCCCCTGCGCGCCCGAGGCGGCGGCGTTCTGGTCCGCACCGGTCAGACCGAAGGTTCGGTTGATTTGGCTCGCATCGCAGGTCTGCGCACCGCCGGCATCATCTGCGAAATTATGAAGGACGACGGCACCATGGCGCGCATGCCCGATCTGGAGGTCTTTGCTCAGCAACATGGCCTGAAGATCGCCACCATCGCCGATCTAGTCGCCTACCGTTTGCGCAAGGACGTGCTGGTGCGCCGCGCCGCAGAGGCCCGGCTGCCCACCTTCCACGCCGGCGAGTTCCGTTTGATCGCCTATCAAAACGATGTTGACGGTCAGGAGCATGTGGCCCTGGTCAAAGGCGAGATCAATCCGGAAGAGCCGGTGATGGTGCGCGTCCATTCCGAATGCCTGACCGGCGACGTCTTTGGCTCCGCCCGTTGCGACTGCGGCTCGCAGCTGCACGCAGCGATGCGCATGGTTGAGCAAGAGGGTCGGGGCGTGGTGCTGTATATGCGCCAGGAGGGTCGCGGCATCGGCCTAATCAACAAGCTCAAGGCCTACAAATTGCAGGACAACGACGGCCTGGACACGGTCGAGGCCAATATTCGCCTCGGGTTCAAACCCGATCTGCGCGATTACGGCATCGGCGCCCAGATTCTCCGCGATTTGGGCGTGCGCAAAATGCGCCTTTTGACCAATAATCCCAAAAAGATTATTGGCCTGGAGGGCTACGGGCTCGAAGTGACGGATCGCCTGCCCATCGAGATTCCCGGCGACGAGGAAAACAAGGACTATCTGCGAACCAAACGCGATAAAATGGGACATATCCTTGAATTGTACGGCGATCAGCCGATGGGATGCATCACCAGGGATCCGTGATATTTTAACTACAGGAACACAGCATGGCACAGTATCTTGAAGGACATTTACAGGGCGCGGGACGTAAAATCGGCATTGTCGTGGCCCGGTTTAATTCGTTTATCTCTGAAAAACTGCTGGAAGGGGCGATCGACACCTTGGTGCGTTCCGGGGTCAACACCGACGACATCGTGGTTGCCCGGGTGCCCGGAGCCTTTGAAATTCCTCTGGCAGCGCAAAAAATGGCGAGGTCGGGCAAGTATGAGGCGGTTATCTGTCTCGGCGCGGTGATTCGCGGCGCCACGCCTCATTTTGATTACGTGGCTGGCGAAGTGGCCAAGGGCACGGCACAGGTGATGCTCGACGCCTCCATTCCAGTGCTCTTCGGCGTCTTGACCACCGAAACCATCGAGCAGGCCATTGAGCGCGCCGGAACCAAGGCCGGCAACAAGGGCTCGGACGTGGCGGTTGCCGCGCTTGAGATGATCAATCTGCTGGAAGCGATCGGCTGATCGCCTGTGCGCGCCTGCTTGCAGCGCGTTTTCTTTACCTTTATCGATTGTCATAGAATTTCATGGGATTACGTCGCAAATCGCGAGAGTTGGCCTTGCAGTTTTTATTCAGCCACGATTTTCAGGAGCGCTCCGGCGCTCCTGAAGAGGTGGGCAGAGATTTTGACGTCTTTTGTCAGGCCTTTGACGTCAGTGAACAATCCTTGCCCTACGGTCGTGAACTGATCCAGGGCATCTGCCGAGACTGCGACGCAATTGATGCCCTCCTGGCGGAACATTCGCACAATTGGCGGGTGGAGCGCATGTCCCATGTGGATCGGAACATTCTGCGCATTGCCGTGTATGAAATGCGCGACTGCGACCAGGCGCCCGCTCAGGTGGCGATCAACGAGGCCCTGGAGATTGCCAAGCGCTATTCCATCGGCGAATCTGTAGCGTTTATCAACGGCATTCTTGACGCCGTGCAGGCCTCGTTGCCTCGATAAATCCCGCCTGTCGCCGGGAGGCCGCTTGTCTTTCTTTCAGACTTCGCCAATCTGGTTCCACTCTTTCGCTCTGCCGCCGCGTTGGTGATTGCCGCCGTGCAGTCTCCCCCATCAGGGCGAGGAGAGTGATTGGTATTTTTTCGGGATACAATCCTTCCCGCCATTGCCCATCTCGCCCGTGCGTGTTTCAGGGCGCCTAAGCGGCCGCCGCAACGGCGCCGAGGACGCGACTTGTCTTTGAAGCTTGCACGGCGTGACCATGTCGGGCCTTATTTGAGCACCTTGGTATGTCCACATCCGTCTCGCGACCGCAGCCCAGAAGCCGGCAAGAGGTTGTTTCTCTCATCCTCCTGTTTTTTGTACTCTTTCTTTTGCTGGCCCTTGGCAGCTACAGCCTGCCGTTGCTTGGCCCGGAGCCCGCCCTGCAGCAACCGGCCGCCAATTGGTGCGGCGCCATTGGTTTCTATTTTGCTCACTACCTGTTGTCGATTTTCGGCCTGATTGCCGTTTTTCCCGTGGGCATCCTTGGCTACGCCATGACCACGGTGCTGCTGTCGCGTCCTGCAACCAATCGCCTGCCCGCCATAGTCGCAGGCCTCTCCGGAGCCATGATCAGCTCTTCAGGGCTGTTCGGCGCCTTTGAGCAGATGCTTTTGCCGGCGGCCTTTGTGGCGCCCGGCGGCTATTTGGGCTCTCTGGTCTGGACCCTGCTGCACAGCGCTATCGGCGGTGTCGGTTCGATGCTGGTGTTGCTGTTGCTGCTGATTTTTTCCCTGATGGCTTCGGTGCGATTTTCTCCTTTGGCCCTGGTGCGGCGCAGGTCAGCGGAAGTTGGCGTCGCCCAACCGCTCGCGAAGCCATTGGAATCAGAGGCGGCAAACTCGGAACGGCGCGTGAAAGCCCCTGCCGCTCCGAAAACGGCGGCAAAAAAATCCCAGCCTGCGCCTGAAACCGTTGCCCCCCCTGCGGTGCATGAGCCGTTGAAAAACGCGCCAAAACAGAAGCAGGAGGCTCTCGCCGAGGATCGCGGTCCTAAAACGCCGCGATTGAGCGATTTCCAACTGCCGCCGCTGACCTTGCTTGATCAGAACGACGAGGGCGATATTGAGCTGAGCCGCGAACACTACTATGAGGTGAGCGCCACCTTGCTGGCCAAACTTCAGGATTTCGGGGTGCAGGGAACAGTGGCTGGCATTTCGCCGGGGCCGGTGGTCACCACCTACGAATTTGCTCCGGCGCCGGGGGTCAAGATCAACAAGATCGTCACCTTGGCGGACGACTTGGCCATGGTGCTCAAGGTGGATCGGGTGCGGATTGTCGGCTCCATTCCCGGCAAGGCGGCCATCGGCATTGAGATTCCCAATCCGATCCGTAAAACCGTATTCCTGCGCGATATCCTCTTGACCGACGAGTATCAGGACGCCGCTTCCATGCTCACCCTGGCGCTTGGCTTTGACGTCATCGGCCGGCCGGTGGTGGCCAACCTGGCGCGGATGCCCCATCTGCTGATTGCTGGCGCGACCGGGGCGGGCAAATCGGTGGCGATCAACGCCTTTATCGCCTCCATCCTGTTCAAGGCCACGCCTGACGACGTGCGCTTGCTGATGATCGATCCCAAGCGGATCGAATTGTCGATGTACGACGACATACCTCATCTGCTCCACCCGGTGGTGGTCGAGGCGAAAATGGCGTCGCGGGCGCTGTTGTGGGCCGTGCGCGAAATGGAACGCCGCTATCGTCTGCTTGAAGAGCGACGGGTGAAATCCTTTGCCTCGTACAACAACGTCGCGGAAGAAAAGCTGCCCTATATTGTTATTATTGTCGATGAACTCGCCGATTTGATGATGGTCGCCTCAAAAGATGTGGAAACGTCCATCGCCCGCTTAGCGCAGATGGCGCGCGCCGCCGGAATGCACATTATTCTGGCGACGCAGCGCCCTTCAGTGGACGTGCTCACCGGGTTGATCAAGGCCAATTTTCCTACGCGAATATCGTTTAAGGTTTCGTCCAAGGTCGATTCGCGCACCATCCTTGACGGTTCGGGCGCCGAGCACCTCCTGGGCATGGGGGACATGCTTTTCCTCCCGCCCGGCGCCGCCAAGCTGCAGCGCATCCACGGCGCCTTTATTTCTGAGCACGAAACCGAGCGACTTGTCGAGTGTCTGAAGCTGCAGGGGAGCGCCGAATACGACGAATCGGTGTTGCAGGTGGTTGAAGAAGAGGCGGACGGCGGGGTTGCCACTGATGAGGAATATGATGAGAAGTATGACGAAGCAGTCGCCGTGGTGACGGAAACAGGGCAGGCCTCGATTTCCATGGTGCAGCGTCGGCTGCGCGTCGGCTACAATCGCGCCGCAAGGATGATCGAAATTATGGAGAAGGAAGGCATTGTCGGCCCTGCCGACGGCTCGCGGCCGCGTGAGGTTTTTGCCCGATCAAGCTATAGCGAGGATGATTGACCGGTGTGCGATGAGAGCCGCGCAAGCCGCCGTTTGATTCGCTGGCGCCGTGTTCAGCGTGTGGGAAAGAGTTGCCAGACGGCATGTTTATCAGTATGTATCCATAATTCTGATGCTTTGGTTAAATTTTGCTGTTCAGCCTTGTTTTGACGATTTTTCTTGACATAGGTGGGGCAACAAATTAAAAGACTCACACAACCAGAATGAGTGGCTGTTCATTTTTTGAAAAATAATAAAATGTCTGAAAAGACGTGTTAAATGAGCATGTTCTAAAAAATGGTTGCGGTGGAAAACGGATGGCTGCATGACGTGAGTATTTGTTTTTCTTGAAGCAAGAAGCTAGAGGTTATTGGCTGTCCAGTTCGGACGCCATAAAGGAAAATCCAAGTGAGGAGGTAGTTTAATGCCAAGTTACGTAGATCCTTCAAAATGTGATGGTTGCAAGGGCGGCGATAAGACCGCTTGCATGTACATCTGCCCCAACGATCTGATGGTTCTCAATGTTGAGGCCATGAGAGCGTACAATCAGGAGCCGGATGCATGCTGGGAGTGCTACTCCTGTGTTAAGATTTGCCCGCAAGGCGCTATCTTTGTTCGTGGCTATGACGACTTCGTGCCCATGGGCGGCCAGGTTCATCCGATGCGTTCTTCCGATTCCATCATGTGGACCGTTAAGTTCCGCAATGGCAACGTAAAGCGTTTTAAATTCCCGATTCGGACCACCGCTGAAGGCGCTGCCAACGAGTACGCCGGTCAGAAGGGTGCAAACCTTGACGACGAGTGTTTGTTGCTTGAGGCCAATCTGCCGACCCCCACTAAGCTGGCCTAAGCGTCAACGGGAAACAAGGGTTCACTCAAAATTCTATTCTGAAAATACTACTGAGGAGATAGAAATATGGCATTACCAAATAAGCCGAAAGGCGAGCTTGCCGCCGTTGTCGATCCGGAAATCGTTGAGCATAGCTGTGACGTGCTGATCGTCGGCGGTGGTATGGCTGCTTGCGGCGCCGCTTTTGAGATCAAGAAATGGGCTCCGGAAGGCATGAAAATCATCCTGGTGGACAAGGCGTCCATGGAGCGCTCCGGCGCTGTTGCACAGGGTCTTTCCGCTATTAACACCTACATCGGCGAGAACGCCATCGAAGACTATGTCAAGATGGTTCGCAACGACCTGATGGGCGTTGTTCGCGAAGACCTTATCTACGACCTTGGTCGTCACGTTGACGAGTCCGTAAAGCTGTTCGAAGAGTGGGGTCTGCCCGTTTGGAAGAGAGCTGAAGACGGATCCAACCTTGACGGTTCCAAGCCTGCTAAAACCCTTCGTGAGGGCGGAGCTCCGGTACGTACCGGCAAGTGGCAGATCATGATCAACGGCGAATCCTACAAATGCATCGTCGCTGAGCCGGCCAAGAAGGCGTTAGGCGAAGAGAACATTCATGAGCGTATTTTCATCGTTAAGATGCTGCTTGACAAAAACAAAGACAACACCATCGCCGGTGCTGTTGGTTTCTCCACCCGCGAGAACAAAGTTCATGTTTACAAATGCAAAGCAGCTCTCGTAGCCTGCGGCGGCGCTGTTAACATCTTCCGTCCCCGGTCCACCGGTGAAGGTAAAGGCCGTGCATGGTACCCGGTATGGAACGCAGGTTCCACCTACACCATGTGTGCACAGGTTGGCGCAACCCTGACCATGATGGAAAACCGTTTCACACCGGCGCGCTTCAAAGACGGTTACGGCCCGGTTGGCGCATGGTTCCTGCTGTTCAAGGCCAAAGTGCAGAACGGTCTTGGCGAGTTCTACGCCAACAGCCCTGCAGTTAAGGAAGAGTTGGCCCAATTCATGCCGTACGGCGCCTCTGCGGTTACCCCGACCTGTCTGCGCAACCACCTGATGCTCAACGAGCTGAAGGCTGGCCGCGGTCCGATCTACATGGCTACCGACGTTGCTCTGAACGCCTTCCTGGATGCACAACGTGCAGCCGGCAAAGACGAAAAAGAAGTGAAGAAGTTCTGGAAGCACCTTGAGTCTGAGGCTTGGGAAGATTTCTTGGATATGTCCGTTGGTCAGGCTGGTCTGTGGGCTGGCGCTGATATCGAGCCGGAGAAAGTTGGTTCCGAGATCATGCCGACCGAACCCTACATGCTGGGTTCTCACTCCGGTTGTTGCGGCATCTGGACCTCAGGTCCGGAAGAGAGCTGGGTACCGGCAATCGACGGTCCTCGTTCGCATCAGTACAAGTGGGGCTACAACCGTATGACCACCGTTAACGGTCTGTTCACCGCAGGTGACGGCGTTGGCGCATCCGGTCACAAGTTCTCCTCCGGCTCTCATGCCGAGGGTCGTATCTGTGCAAAAATGATGGTGAAATATTGCCGCGACAACGCTGCATTCGCCCCTGAATTAGCACAGACCCCCCAAGAACTGGCTGACGAGATCTACGCACCGGTCAAGCTGTACAACCAGTTCAAGGATGCATCCACCGCAGCCGACGTCAATCCGAACTATGTAAAACCGTCCGGAATGATGATGCGTCTGATGAAAGCCACCGACGAGTACGGCGGTGGTGTTGCAACCTACTACATGACCTCCGGCAAGCTGCTGAACATCTGTCTGGATCTGCTCCGCTTGATGCGTGAAGATGCAGCGAAGATGGCAGCCGGCGACCTGCACGAGTTGATGCGCGCTTGGGAGAACTATCACCGCATCTGGTGTGTAGAAACCCACATTCGTCACATCGAGTTCCGTAAAGAGTCCCGTTACCCCGGATTCTACTATCGCTCCGATTATCCGACCGTTGATGATGAGAACTGGAAGGTATTCGTTAACTCCACCTTTGATCCTAAGACCAATGAGTGGAAGTGCGAGAAGGTCAATTGCGTGAACATCATCGAGACCACTCCTTGGATCTGATCTCGAGACGACACTAATTGTCTCCAATAAAATCTCCAGACTCCCTTGTGGGGTCTGGAGATTTTTTGTATACGGCTCTGATTTTGTTTGAGTTGATGCGAAAGATGAAGTAATTTTTCACATTTCGGATCAATTGAACCAGAAATCACCTTTCATCAATACCAGCAGTTATGGAGGTTTGGCATGAGTGACACTGCAGGCAATGGTGCGGTACTGGTTGTGGGTGGCGGTATAAGTGGTTTGACCGCCGCGCTTGAAGCTGCTGAAGTCGGCAACGACGTTTTTCTGATCGAGAAAAACTCTTATTTTGGTGGCCGCGTAGCCCAGCTCAATCAGTATTTCCCCAAACTTTGTCCCCCAACATGTGGACTTGAGATCAATTTCAAACGCATCAAGGACAACCGAAAAATTAGAACCTACACCCTGACCACCGTGAAGTCGATCTCCGGCGGGCCTGGCAACTTTGAGGTTCAGCTGGAAACAGCGCCCCGCTACATCAACTCCAACTGCACCGCTTGCGGCGATTGCGCCCAGGTCTGCACCGACGAGATTGAAGACGCCTTCAACTTTGGCATGGGCAAGACCAAGGCCGCTTATCTGCCCCACGAGATGGCGTTTCCTCGCCGTTATGTGCTGGCCAAAGAAGCGTGTTCCGCCGCCTGTCTGGACGCCGTCAAGGCCGCCTGCAAGTACAACGCCGTTGAGTTGGACATGCAGCCCAAAACCTTTACGCTGAAGGTCAGCTCCATTATCTGGTCGACCGGTTGGAATCCTTACGACGCCAACAAGATCACCAATTTGAATTACAATTCCTCTCAGGCGATCATCACCAATATGATGATGGAGCGTTTGGCTGCCGACAACGGTCCGACAAGAGGCAAAATCGTCCGACCCGGCGACAACAAAGAACCGGCTTCCTTTGCCTTTGTGCAATGCGCCGGATCCCGCGATGAGAACCATTTGCAGCACTGCTCCTATATCTGCTGCATGGCCACCTTCAAGCATATTTCCTATATCCGGAGCCAGTATCCGGACGCCAAGATCTATGTATTTTACATCGATCTGCGCACCCCTGGGAAATACGAGCATTTCCGCGAGAAGTTCATGGCCGATGCAAACACCACCTTTATCAAAGGCAAGGTGGCCGACATTGTTGCCGAACGCGATGGTGGCGTCACCGTGGTTGCTGAAAACGCGATCACCGGTGCGAAAGTGCATCAAAAGGTCGACCTCTGTGTCCTGGCGACTGGCATGGAACCGGCTCTTGGCGAGCAGGGCAAGGCTTTGGGCGTAACTATGGACGGCAACGGATTTGTCGTTTCCAGTCCGGAAAAGGGCATGATGTCAGCTGGCTGCGCTAAATCAGCCGTTGATGTTTACTCCAGTGGACAATCCTCCACTGCAGCTGCTCTCAAAGCTATTCAGATCGGACGGTAGGAGGAGAGTCAATGAAAAAAGTATATGGTGCATATCTCTGTACTGGTTGTGGCATTGGCAATGTCCTCGATGTTGACGGATTGAAAGACGCGGCGGCCGACGCCGGCATCGCCATGCAGGACCACGGTTGCCTGTGCGGAGCCGATGGTCGCGCGTTTATTGAGAAAGACATTGCCGAGAAGGGCGTGAACACCATTGTCGTGTGCGCTTGTTCACCACGCGTCATGCAGCAGGAATTTAATTTCGGCGAGCAGACCATTACCGTGCGCGGCAACCTGCGTGAGCATGTGGCGTGGACTGCGGGCGAACCGAAGGAAGACGGCAGCGTCGATGATTTTCTCCAGGAAATGGGCACGGACTATGTGCGCATGGCTGTGACCAGAGCTCAGAAAACCGAGTTGCCGGTTCCCTACACCATGGAGAGCATCAGCAAAAAAATTCTGGTCATGGGCGGCGGCATTGCGGGTTTAACTGCGGCGAAAGAGGCTGCAAAAGCCGGTTATGCAGTGACCCTGGTTGAAAAAGACGCGCAGTTGGGCGGCAAAGCGCTGGGCTGGCGGAAGATGTTTCCGACTGCGTACCCGTATTCCGAACTGGAAAGTCCTAATATTCAGCAGCTGATTGCCGAAGTTCAGGGCGACAGCAAAATCACTGTAAAGACGGCCTGTGAAGTTGCGCGGATCGGCGGCGCTCCAGGCCAGTTCAATGTGACCCTCAAGGCTGCCGGCGCCGTTACCGAGTGGGACGCTCCCGCCAAGGTTACCGCTGATCAGCAGGATCTCATCAACAAGGGTGAGGTGGACGATCCCAACAAGGGGCTGCAAAAGTACACGCTGTTGAATCCAGAAGGCGAGATCTTCGGTGCCGTTGTCCTGGCCACCGGCTGGAAGCCTGCCGATGTATCCCAATACGAACATCTGGGTTACGGCAAGCTGACCAATGTGGTCACCAACGCCGAGTTTGAAAAGTTGGCTAAAAACGGCAAGGTCCCGGCCCGCGTCGCTTTTGTGCAGAGCCCTGGCGGCAAAGAGAACGACAAAGACTTCCCGTACTGCAACTCGGTCACTTCCATGGTGGCTTTAAAGCAGGCCAACTATGTTGTCGAAGACAACCCGGTGGACGGCAAGGCCTATATTCTCTATCAGCATATGCGCACCCCCGGCAACACTGAGTTGTTTTACAAGGGAATGCAGTCGCAGGACGGCGTGTTTATGACCAAGGCTGCAGTCACCAAGGTCGCTGCAGCCGGCAACGGTTTGACCGTCGATGTTGAAGACAACCTGTTGGGCGAGAATCTGCAACTGGAAGTTGACATGGTGGTTCTTGCCGCCGGCATGGTTCCGACCACCGCCGCAGAGAATGTGATCAATTTGGCGTACCGTCAGGGGCCTGCCTTTTTAGATCTTGATCTCTTCGACGGCTATGCTGATTCGCATTTCATCTGCTTTCCGTATGAGACCAGAAGAACCGGCATTTATACATGTGGCGGCGTGCGCAAAGCCGAGACCATGGAGGAAACCATTGACGACGCCACCGGCGCGGCATTGAAAGCCATTCAATGCATTGAGTCGGCCAATCGTGGCGTTGCCGTGCATCCCAGGTCCGGCGATCAAACCTATCCTGACTTCTTCTTCTCGCGTTGCACCCAGTGCAAACGCTGTACAGAGGAATGTCCGTTTGGCGCGCTGGATGACGATGAGAAGGGAACGCCGTTGCCTAATCCGACCCGTTGTCGGCGCTGCGGCACATGCATGGGCGCTTGTCCTGAGCGCATTATTAATTTTGCCGACTACAGCATCGACATGATCGGATCAATGGTCAAATCCATTGAAGTTCCCGACGACGATGAGGAAAAATTGCGCGTCGCCGTGTTTGTATGCGAAAACGACGCTTATCCCGCGATCGATATGTCAGGTATGCACCGTAACAAAATCAACCGCCTTGTTCGCTTCATTCCGGTTCGTTGTTTGGGATCGGTGAACATGGTGTGGATTAAGGACGCCATGTCTTCAGGTATGGACGGCGCTTTGTTGCTTGGCTGCAAGTACGGCGACGATTATCAATGCCACTTTGTCAAGGGATCCGAGATCGCCACCAGGCGTATGGAGAACATCGGCGAAACCTTAGGTTCGCTCGGCCTTGAACCTGAACGTTGCGGCGTGCGGGAAATCGCCATCTCCGATTACGATAAAATTCCTGCCATCATCGATGAATTTGTCGAGGAAATCGTGGCAATGGGACCCAATCCGTTCAAGGGCTTCTAATTTTTATCAAGCCTTTTTCTGCCGCCATCTTCTCGTTGAAGATGGCGGCAACTTATTGCTCTGTGACCCAAACCTACTGACGCGCAGATCATCACCTTTCATGACAGGAGGAAATAATGTCTATGAACGTGCAACCCGATCTTGATTTTATCAAAGCCATGAAGGAGGCGGGTGGCGACACTTTGAAAAAGTGTTATCAGTGTGCGACCTGTTCGGTCGCCTGCCCGCTTTCCTCTGACACCAATCCTTTTCCCAGAAAGCAGATGATTCTTGCTCAGTGGGGTTTAAAGGACAAACTTGTCAGCGATGCAAACATTTTCCTTTGCCACCAATGCGGCGACTGCACAGAGATGTGCCCCCGCGGAGCGCGGCCCGGCGATGTGCTCGGCGCTATTCGCTCCTACGCCTACCGCTCCTTGGGGTGGCCCACAGCATTGGCGTCACTGTGCGCATCCGCCAAAAACCTGCCCATGCTGATTGGCATTCCGGCTGTCGCCATTTTTATTTTATGGTTGATTTCTGGCGGCATGCACATCCCGACAGGCGAGCATTTTGCCAAAGCCGGTTACACCCAGTTCTTTGGACATTGGGATTTCCGTCTGCTTGCAAAAAATGTTTTGTTTATTGACATCATTATGCTGACTGCCGCCGGCATAGCCGTGACCTCGGTGTACAAAGGCGTTTCAACCCTGTGGAAAGGCATGGAATCTTCCATTGGACTGAAAGATGTGCCCTATCGCCCTTCCGTGACTCAATTCGTCAAATTGTTTTTGTGGCCGTCCGTTATTGAGATACTGCAGCACGCCCGTTTTAAAGAATGCACCGTGAACGCGGATCGGGTCAAAGGACATCAACCCTTAATGTTTGGCTTTATCGGCCTTTTTATCGTCACCTGTTATTCCCTGTTTACCCAGGATGTCATTGGCATTTTTATTCCGTCGATGCATGGCCCCATTTCGATGTGGAATCCGGTTAAATTGCTGGCGAACGTCTCTGCCGTGGCGATGATTGCCGGCATCGGCATTTTGTGGATGAACAGAACGAAAATGGAAACCGCTGGAAAAGCATCCAACACCTTTTATGATTGGTTCCTTATCTGGATCATCATGGGAGTTGGGGTGACTGGCCTTTCTGCCGAGTTGTTGCGACTAGTAGGCATCCCTTCTCTGGGCTACGTTGTGTACTACCTGCACCTGATTTCTGTTGTTATGCTCTTTTTGTACATGCCGTACACCAAATTTGCCCACATTGTGTACCGGACCTTTGCCATGGCGTTTGAGCGTTATCGGGAGTCGTCGTACATCAAAAATCCCTTGAATCAGTAAATACCGGTTTTTTATCGGTTGGCGCTTGCAGACCGAAGGCCTTGGCCTTCGGTCTTTTTTTTGAAGCGTTTATTAAACAAAATAAACATTGATTTTTTTAAAAAAAAGGGTATAATTGTCGAGTTCGTGCTGGCGTAGCTCAATTGGCAGAGCACCTGATTTGTAATCAGGGGGTTGCGGGTTCAAGTCCCATCGCCAGCTCCAGGTTGAGTTAGAAAACAAAAGCCAGAAAGCAGCTGGCAAGAATGTGTTGTCTGCTTTCTGTCTTTTGTTTTCTGGTTATATGTGGAGGGGTTCCCGAGCGGCCAAAGGGAACAGACTGTAAATCTGTCGGCGGAGCCTTCGGAGGTTCGAATCCTCCCCCCTCCACCACCACATGGTAAGTGCGTTTGCTGCTTTGGTGTAATTGGCAAGCGGGAATAGCTCAATGGTAGAGCATCAGCCTTCCAAGCTGAGGGTTGCGGGTTCGAGTCTCGTTTCCCGCTCCAGTTTTATTTGGTGGTGGCCGCACCGCATTCTGTATGTTCATTGCCCGCGTAACTCAGTGGTAGAGTACCTCCTTGGTAAGGAGGAAGCCATCGGTTCAAGTCCGATCGCGGGCTCCAAAGTATCAGTCGATCGGTAAAAGGGGTCGATTGAGCCTGATTGAACTTTTGCCCAAGGAGACATGAGATGGCGAAGGAAAAATTTGCGCGGACAAAGCCGCATGTCAATGTAGGAACAATCGGTCATATTGACCATGGCAAAACAACTCTGACAGCGGCTATTACGCGGGTTCTTTCAACTAAAGGGATGGCCAAGTTCACCGATTTTAGTGAAATTGACAAGGCGCCTGAGGAGAAAGAGCGTGGTATTACCATTGCAACGGCTCACGTTGAATATGAAACCGTTGCTCGCCATTACGCCCATGTGGATTGCCCGGGTCATGCTGATTATATCAAGAACATGATTACTGGCGCTGCTCAGATGGACGGCGCAATTTTGGTTGTGGCTGCAACTGACGGCCCTATGCCGCAAACGCGCGAGCATATTTTGCTTGCCCGTCAGGTTGGCGTCCCTGCGATGGTTGTCTTTCTGAATAAATGCGACATGGTCGATGACCCTGAGCTTATTGAGCTGGTGGAGATGGAGCTGCGTGAGTTGCTCGATAAGTATGACTTCCCTGGCGACGATATTCCAATTATCCAGGGCTCAGCGCTCAACGCTCTCGAGTTCCCGGAGGATGCTGACAAATCCAAATGCATCTGGGATCTGATGGCGGCGGTTGACAGCTATATCCCGCAGCCAGAGCGCGCTATTGACAAGCCATTCTTGATGCCGGTTGAGGATGTTTTTTCAATTTCTGGGCGTGGCACCGTGGCTACCGGGCGTATTGAGCGCGGCGTGGTTCATGTTGGCGACGAGGTTGAGATAGTTGGTATTCGGCCGACTGCAAAAACCACCTGCACCGGCGTTGAAATGTTCCGCAAGTTGCTTGATGAAGGACAAGCTGGCGATAATATTGGTGCCTTGCTGCGCGGCGTCAAGCGTGAGGAGATTGTTCGCGGGCAGGTTCTTGCTAAGCCCGGCTCAATCAAGCCGCACAAAAAATTCAAGGCTGAGGCCTATATTCTGAACAAAGAAGAGGGTGGTCGTCATACCCCATTCTTCAACGGTTATCGTCCGCAGTTTTACTTTCGGACCACTGACGTTACCGGTGTCTGCACACTCGAAGAGGGTGTCGAGATGGTAATGCCCGGCGACAACATTCACATCACGGGTGAATTGATTACCCCGATTGCGATGGAAGCTGGGCTTCGCTTCGCTATCCGTGAGGGTGGCCGCACTGTTGGTGCGGGCGTCGTTAGTGAAATTATCGAATAATGATTGCCTTCTCCTTGCGAGGGCGATATTGAAGTGAAAAAAGCAGCCGGGCATGTCCCGGCTGCTGTCACTCTGTAGGGCTAAATATGAGAGATAACATAACGTTGGCTTGCCAAGATTGTAAGCAGCGCAATTATACCACCACGAAGAATAAAAAAACTGTGCCTCACAAACTGGAGCTGAAAAAATATTGCCCTTTTTGTAAAACACATACACCGCACAAAGAAACCAAATAAACAGGCCAGTAGCTCTAATGGTAGAGCACCGGACTCCAAATCCGGGGGTTGGGGGTTCGAGTCCCTCCTGGCCTGCCACTGAGACTTCACAGCAATGTGAATCATAATTTTCTCAGCATTATAATGTCGACAAAAAAAGCAGCTCGCGTCAGCAAAATTGGCATGGAAGAGAATAAAGCGACGGGTGAACAGGGAGGTAAGTCTCCTTTTTCCCCTTCTGGTATCCGCCAGTTTTTTCTGGAAGTGCAATCCGAGTTTCGCAAAATCGTTTGGCCTGGAAAGAAACCTACAGCGGGTTTGACGGGTTTTGTCATTTTGCTGGTGGTTGTAATTTCTCTTTACCTGGGTTCTGTCGATCTTCTTTTAGGAAAATTGGTGTCGACTGTTCTCAAATGATTGGCACGCTGGGAAAAATACATGGCTAAATGTTGGTATATTGTCCATACGCACACTGGTTTTGAAAATAAGGTTAAAGCGACTCTTGAAGAACGCATTAAATTAGCCGGACAGGACGAGATGTTCGGAGATATTCTTGTGCCCACTGAACAGGTTGTTGAAATGGTCAAGGGGGCAAGGAAAACTTCTGAACGGAAATTTTTTCCTGGGTACATTCTTGTCAACATGGAGATGAACGAACACTCCTGGCACACGGTTCAAGAAACGCCGCGAGTTACAGGTTTTGTCGGAATCAATATGAGCCAAGCGGGAACTGATCGAGATATTTATAAAAAAATCCCATCATTGACCGAAAAGGAAGCGCATAAAATTTTAGGCCGAATAGCTGACGGGGCTAATAAGCCGAAACCCAAGGTTGTTTTTGTCGAGGGTGACGCGGTTCGTGTGGTCGATGGTCCGTTTGCCAATTTCCAAGGCGTTATCGAAGAGGTTTTTCCGGACAAAGGGCGGGTGAAGGTTTTGGTTTCGATATTCGGACGTTCCACGCCGGTTGAACTAGAATATATCCAGGTGAGTAAAAATTGAGCTCCCGGTTTATCGGGGAGGTTTGAACCATGGCAAAAAAAATACAAGCATTTATTAAATTACAGATCCCGGCCGGCAAGGCTAATCCATCCCCGCCTGTCGGGCCAGCGCTTGGCCAGCACGGCGTTAACATCATGGATTTCTGTAAAGCGTTTAACGCTCAAACCCAATCAGTCGGCGACACGATCATCCCGGTCGTCATTACCGTCTACTCGGATCGGTCCTATAGTTTTATTACTAAAACGCCACCTGCTTCTGTGTTGCTGAAAAAAGCCGCTGGATTGAAAAGTGGCTCAAGCAATCCCAAAAAGGATCGTGTTGCAGAACTTGACCAGGCCAAAATTCGAGAAATCGCAGAAACTAAAATGCCTGATCTCAATGCCTACGACATTGAGCATGCGGTGCGGATTATTGAGGGCACGGCTAGAAGTTGCGGCATCACTGTCATTAAATAATTTTTAGATATTCGCTAACCTATGCGTATCCACAAGGCGCATCAGGGAGAATAGGGAGGCTATTATGCCCATTCGTGGAAAAAATTACAAGAACGCTGTCGCTGGCTTGGATCGTCGTGCAATGCACGATCTCTCTGACGCTCTTGAAAACCTTCTTAAAGCGAAATTTGCCAAGTTCGACGAATCTGTCGATGTGGCTGTTCGTTTAGGCGTTGATCCTCGTCATGCTGATCAGATGGTGCGTTCCAGCGTTATTCTGCCTAACGGCACAGGCAAAACTGCACGAGTGCTTGTTTTCGCCAAAGGTGAAAAGGAAAAAGAGGCGTTGGCCGCCGGAGCCGATTACGCCGGATCCGATGAATTGATTGCAAAAATTAAAGATGGTTGGCTTGACTTTGACAAAACCATTGCGACCCCGGATATGATGGGCGAGGTCGGTAAAATTGGACGTATTCTCGGCCCGCGTAATTTAATGCCCAACGCCAAGCTGGGTACCGTTACCTTTGATGTTGATCGTGTTGTTAATGAAATCAAGAAAGGCAAGGTCGATTTTCGCGTCGACAAGGCCGGCGTTGTTCACGCAGTCATGGGCAAAAGCTCGTTTGGCGTGGAGAAGTTGACTGAGAACGTGTTGGCCTTCATTGATAAATTGATTCAACTGAAGCCTGCCACCAGTAAAGGCGTCTACTTGCGTGCTATTTCATTGTCGTGCACTATGGGACCTGGGTTCAAAGTCGATCCTTTGCAAGTTCGATCGCTGATCAAAACAGCGTAATACAATGGTCAGCAATTTCTTTGCTGGCTGCTGCATCTGAGTGCAACCTATTTTAAGATTAACCTTAGGGAAGGTCAAAGACAGCAGGTACGGAAGTTTAATAGCTTGAATCAACGATGAAAGCTACCTGCCGAGGCCATGCCGGCACGTTATATTTAATGCCGGGTTATAGTCTTCATTCCTCTTTCTGCTCTTTTTGACAGTTCCCGTTTACAACTCAAGGAGGTACTAACGTTGAATCGCGATCAAAAGACCGATGTCATCAGTGGACTCAACGAGACCTTTTCCAAAGCAAAGTTCGCCGTTGTCGCTGATTACCGCGGACTTAAAGTAACGGAACTGGAAAAACTACGCAAGAATCTTCGTCAGAGCGATGCTCAAATCCAAATTGCAAAGAACACTTTGCTCAAATTGGCAGTCAAGGGAACCGCATATGAAGGTCTTAGCGATTCTTTTAGCGGCACCACGGCAGTGGCCATCGGTTTTACCGAACCGGTTGGTCCTTCCAAGGCTCTAGCTGCTTTTGCCACAGAGTTTACTGCATTCTCCATTCGTTCAGCTGCGCTTGAAGGCAAAATGCTGCGCGCGGAAGATGTGGTTGCTTTGTCCAAACTACCCAGCAGGGAAGAGTTGCTGGGCAAGTTGTTGGGTACCATGGCGGCTGTTCCAACTGGATTTGTACGCGTTCTGAGCGCGGTGCCGCAGAAATTGCTGTATGCGTTTTCTGCGATCAAAGATCAGAAAGAAAGTTAAATCAAAACACCCCTCGCGATACGTGAGGGGTAAACGAGTATACCATTAGCCCGGAGGAATGAAATGGCTGTAACGAAAGAGGAAGTAATCGATTTTATTGCTAACATGACCGTACTTGAGCTTTCCGAACTCATCAAAGAGCTGGAAGAAAAGTTCGGAGTATCTGCTGCTGCCCCTATGGCAGTTGCCGTTGCTGCAGGCCCAGCTGACGGTGGAGCCGCCGCTGAAGAGAAAACTGAATTCGACGTTATCCTGACCAGTGCAGGCGACCAGAAGATTAAGGTAATCAAGGAAGTTCGCGCCATCACCTCTTTAGGGCTTAAAGAAGCCAAAGACTTGGTTGAAGGCGTTCCTGCAGCGGTAAAAGAAGGCGTCAGCAAGGACGAAGCTGCTGCAATCAAAACCCAAATCGAAGGTGCCGGCGGTACCGTCGAGATCAAATAATTATTTCTATCCTTTGCATTCTCGGGCACTTGTTGGCCCGAAGGCAAATCACCCCCCCATCAGGCAACGCTATAGGGCTTTTAGCCCCGTAGCGTTCCTGTGTTTGTAGGTTTTTCTATTTTTTCAGGTCGGATTGCTTTTTAAATTTAAGCTGTAATTTCAGATTAATATTAAATCGTGATCTGCGTCACGCGGAATGTTTCGAGGGAGCCATGAAAAGAGTACGTAAGAGCTTTGCTAAAACCAGCCAGATTATAGAGCCGCCTCATCTTATTGCAATGCAGCGGGAATCTTACGAGCACTTTCTGCAACGGGATATTGCGCCAGAGTTACGCAGGGAGCACGGACTTCAAGCCATATTTCGAAGCATTTTTCCTATATCAGATTTTAATGGATTGTGCTCCCTGGAATTCGTTCGATACTCATTCGGAGAGCCAAAGTATACGGTGGCCGAGTGTATAGAACGCGGCATGACCTACGAGGCCCCGCTCAAAATCACCGTCAGGCTTATAACCTTTGATGTTGACGAAGAATCGGGCGTTCAATCGGTTCGAGACATTAAAGAACAGGAGGTGTTTCTGGGCGCTTTGCCGCTGATGACGCAAGACGGCGTTTTCGTAGTGAACGGCACCGAGCGGGTAATTGTCAACCAGCTGCAGCGTTCGCCTGGTCTTTTTTACACACACGATCACGGCAAATCGCATGCCTCCGGGAAACGGCTTTACTCTGCCCGCATTATTCCTGTGCGCGGTTCCTGGCTTGATTTTGAATTCGACATAAAAGACGTGCTATATGTCCGCATTGACCGCCGACGGAAACTCCCTGTAAGCGTCTTGCTTAAAGCGTTGGGGTATGACGAAGAAGGGCTGCTGAATGAGTTTTATCATTCGGATGTGGTGCTCTTTGACGGTGAAAAATACGCTATTGCCTTTAACTCGGTCACCTTTGCCAACCAGCGTCTCACCACAGACATTATTAATCCCAATGATGGATCGGTTGTCGCCAAAAAAGGTAAAAAGGTCACCAAAACACTTGCCAAAAAAATTGAGAATTTAGGCGTCTCTTCATTGCCCGTCAATGCGGAAGATCTCCATGGGCGGTTTTTCGCCAATGACATTGTCAATGCACAAAACGGCGAGATCATTTTCAAGTGCAACGACACCGTCACCCAGGCAGCTCTACAAACACTTGTTGATGTCGGGATTAATACCTTCTCACTGCTCTTCATTGACGGCGTCAATTTCAGTGAATCGTTTCGCAAGACCCTGCTGTTGGATAAAATTAAGGATACCGACGAGGCCTTGATCGAAATTTATCGTCGTTTGCGCCCCTCCAGCCCGCCAACTCAAGAGGTCGCCAAATCCTTTTTTGACAATTTGTTTTTCAATGCCGCCACCTATGATTTATCCGAGGTCGGGCGCTATAAAATCAACACCAAGCTTGAAGTCGACACACCCATTGAGGTGCGTACTTTAACCCAGGAAGACATCGTCAAAAGCGTCAAATATTTGGTGCGAATCAAGGATGAACTAAAAGACGGCGACGACATCGATCACTTGGGCAATCGCCGGGTGCGAACTGTGGGCGAACTTTGCGAGAATCAGTTCCGCATGGGGCTGGTTCGGATGGAGCGCGCCATCAAAGAACGCATGACCCTGCAGGAAATTGAAACCTTAATGCCGCATGATCTCGTCAACCCTAAACCAGTGACATCGGCAATTAAGGAGTTCTTTGGCACCAGTCAGTTGTCTCAGTTTATGGACCAAACGAATCCCCTGTCCGAGGTTACCCATAAGCGACGACTTTCCGCATTGGGACCTGGCGGTCTTTCCCGTGAACGCGCCGGCTTTGAAGTGCGCGACGTCCACCCCACCCATTATGGTCGGATTTGCCCGGTTGAAACCCCTGAGGGTCCGAATATCGGACTCATTGTCAGTCTCGCAACCTATGCAACCGTCAATCCTTATGGATTTATCGAAACGCCTTATAGGTATGTTCGTGATCGTATAGTGTCCGACGAATATAAATACTTGTCGGCGCTGCAGGAAAAAGACCACGTGATCGCCCCAGCCAAAGTGGCGTTGGATGATCATCGACTCAGCGATGATTACCTGATCGCGCGTCAAGAGGGTGAGGTGGCCATGGTTGCGGCAGACGACATCACCATGATGGACATCGCTCCCAACCAGATGGTGTCGGTGGCCGCTTCTTTGATTCCATTTTTGGAGAACGACGACGCTAACCGCGCGCTCATGGGCTCCAACATGCAGCGTCAGGCTGTGCCGTTGCTGAAAACTAGTTCACCGCTGGTGGGAACAGGCGTAGAGAAATTCGTTGCCCGAGATTCAGGAGCCTGTTTGCTTGCTGCAGGCGAAGGGGTTATCGAGGAATCCGACGCGAACCGAATTGTTGTGCGTTACGATCAGCCAGGCATTGACGGCTTTGACACTGGAATCGGGGTTTATCACCTGTCTAAATACAAGAAATCAAACCAAAACACCTGCTTCAACCAAAAAGCGCTTGTTTTCCCTGGCGAGAGGGTTGTTAAAGGATCCGTGCTAGCCGACGGACCATCGACCGAGGCTGGCGAATTGGCCCTTGGCAAGAATGTGACCATCGCTTTCATGCCGTGGCGCGGGTACAACTTTGAAGATTCGATTCTGATCAATGAGCGTTTGTTGAAGGAGGACACCTTTACCTCCATTCACATCGAAATTTTCGAGACCATGGCGCGGGACACCAAACTCGGAAAAGAAGAGATCACCCGCGACATACCCAATGTTGGCGAGGAAGGCCTGCGAAACCTCGACGATTCCGGCATCGTTCGCATCGGCGCTGAGGTGCGCGCCGGCGATATGCTGGTTGGCAAAGTGACCCCCAAGGGCGAGAGCATGCTTTCCCCTGAAGAGAAATTGCTCCGGGCCATTTTTGGTGAAAAAGCCGGCGATGTTAAAGATTCCTCGCTCAGGGTTCCGCCGGGTGTTGAAGGTGTTGTGATCGACGCCAAGGTGTTTTCCAGAAAAGGGGTCGACAAGGATGAGCGCACCCTGATGATTGAGGAGATGGAAATTGAGCGCCTCAATCGAGACATGGAAGACGAGTTGAAGAGCCTGAAAAACGGCGTTCGCAACGCTCTTGGGGTGTTGCTCGAGGGGCGTACCGCCAAGAGCGACGTTACCGACAAGAAGGGCAAGGTTATTCTTAAATTGGGCAAGCAGTTAACGCCAAAAATAGTCAGCCAAATCAGTTTTGCCGATTTGCGGGATATGGATTTTTCCGAGAAGGCAAAATATGAGGAAGAGATTGACGCGGTTTTTAAACGCTACAACAGTCAGGCTTCCATTGTTCGTGGACGATACCAGGGCATTGTCGAGCGGATGGAAAAAGGTGACGATCTGCCGCCAGGTGTTGTCAAAATGGTAAAAATCTATGTCGCCACCAAGCGTAAACTTGCGGTCGGCGATAAGATGGCCGGTCGTCACGGCAATAAAGGCGTCGTCTCTCGGCTGTTGCCGGAAGAGGATATGCCGTTTTTTGCCGACGGCGGCACCGTCGACATCGTGCTCAATCCGCTGGGTGTGCCTTCCCGTATGAATGTGGGCCAGGTGCTTGAGTGCCATTTGGGCTTTGCAGCAAAGAAAATGGGTGAACAGCTTTCGGCGCTGGCAAAGCAGAATGAAATTGCTGGGCTCCGGCAGCGACTGCAACAGATCTACTCTGCGGATGAATATAATCGCTTGACCGAAGGATTAAATGACGACGAATTGCTCGACCTAATGCGCAAGTACGGGCGGGGCATTCATGTGGCCACTCCGGTTTTTGACGGTGCATCGGAGTCGGAAATACGGCAGGCCTTGGTTGATTCCGGCGTAGACGAGGTCGGCCAATCGACCCTGTATGACGGTTTGACCGGTGAGGCGTTTGACAATCAAGTAACGGTTGGCATCATGTATATGCTGAAGTTGCACCATTTGGTTGACAACAAAATACATGCGCGATCAACCGGACCTTACTCGCTAGTAACCCAACAGCCACTTGGCGGAAAGGCCCAATTTGGCGGGCAGCGGCTTGGAGAGATGGAGGTGTGGGCGATGGAAGCTTACGGCGCCGCCTACACGCTCAAAGAATTTTTGACCGTCAAATCAGATGACGTTGAAGGCCGAACGACAATGTATGAAAAGATCGTGAAAGGCAACAACTTCCTGGAAACCGGATTGCCGGAATCGTTTAATGTTCTTGTCAAAGAATTGAAAGGACTATGTCTCGATATTGAATTGCAGGAGTAATGTGCCTGCTTTCTTTGGGAATGGTCAACAAGATCATCTGGATTTCGCCGTATAAACGGGTTGATTTGAATATAAAATAGGTGAATTCGTGGAAGAACTGTTTAGCTTCTTTGCAAAACCAAAAGGTCCCGTCATTTTTAATCAGGTGAAGATTTCACTCGCCTCGCCGGACAAAATTAGGGAGTGGTCGCATGGAGAAGTAAAAAAACCGGAAACCATCAACTATCGGACGTTTAAGCCAGAACGCGACGGTCTGTTTTGCGCCAAAATTTTTGGACCAGTCAAAGATTACGAGTGCAATTGCGGCAAGTATAAACGCATGAAACACCGCGGCGTCGTGTGCGAAAAATGCGGAGTTGAAGTTATTCAATCCAAGGTGCGGCGCGAGCGCCTGGGTCATATTGAGCTGGCCGCTCCAGTCGCCCACATTTGGTTTCTGAAAAGCCTCCCATCAAAAATAGGGGCGATCCTTGACATGACGTTGAAGCAACTGGAACGCATCCTGTACTTCGAGTCCTATGCGGTGGTCGCTTCAGGGGTGGAAGATTTGCCGGTTGGTTCGTTGCTCAATGAGGATCAGTATCGCACGGCGCTTGAAGAACATCCCGGAAAATTTCGGGTGGGCATTGGCGCGGAGGCTATTCGCGAGATGTTGATGGGGCTCGACTTAAAGGAGCTTTCCGAAACATTGCGTAAAGAAATGAAAGAAACTGGCTCCGTCACCAAACGCACCAAGTACGGCAAGCGATTGAACGTGGTCGAGGCCTTTCGTGATTCCGGCAATCGTCCCGAATGGATGATTCTCGAAGTCATTCCGGTCTTGCCCCCTGACTTGCGTCCGTTGGTTCCCTTGGAAGGCGGACGGTTTGCCACCTCGGACTTGAATGATCTGTATCGCCGGGTCATTAACCGCAATAATCGCCTGAAACGACTTCTCGAGTTGGATGCGCCCGACATTATTATCCGCAACGAGAAACGGATGTTGCAGGAAGCGGTAGACGTCCTGTTCGACAATGGTCGGCGAGGTCGCACCATCACAGGGCCTAACAAAAGACCGCTTAAGTCGCTGTCCGACATGCTGAAGGGCAAGCAGGGACGTTTCCGGCAGAATCTGTTGGGTAAGCGGGTTGATTATTCCGGACGTTCCGTTATTGTCGTTGGGCCGCATCTCCGGCTGCATCAGTGCGGTTTGCCTAAGAAAATGGCGCTCGAACTTTTTAAGCCTTTTATCTACAACAAACTGGAGCGCAAGGGGTACGTCACCACGATTAAAAGCGCCCGCAAAATGGTGGAAAAAGGCACAAAAGAGGTGTGGGACGTTCTTGACGACATCGTCCAGGAGTATCCTGTCATTCTTAACCGCGCGCCTACCCTGCATAGAT
The DNA here is from genome assembly GCF_030824455.1 of Desulfobulbus sp. GTDB lineage: Bacteria > Desulfobacterota > Desulfobulbia > Desulfobulbales > Desulfobulbaceae > Desulfobulbus. Next base: position 48,502 of record NZ_JAVBXR010000110.1, on the reverse strand, counting down.
TAGGCATGCAGGCCTTTGAGGTGGTGCTGATTGAGGGCAAGGCCATTCAATTGCATCCCTTAGTCTGTGCTGCGTTCAACGCCGACTTCGACGGCGATCAGATGGCGGTGCATGTGCCCTTGTCTGTTGAAGCTCAGGTGGAGGCGCGAGTGTTGATGATGTCCACCAACAACATCCTGTCGCCTGCCAACGGCGGCCCCATTATTATCCCCAGCCAGGACATTGTTCTTGGGCTGTACTATATGACCCGTGAACGACTGGGCGTGGTGGGCGAGGGGGCTGTTTTCGGTTCTGCCGCGGAGGCTCGGATTGCCTATGACCATGGCGCCGCCCATATGCAGGCGCGGGTAAAAGTGCGCATCAAAGGCGTGTTGGTGGACACCACCATCGGCCGGATGCTTGTAGGCGATCTGCTGCCGTCGATGATTCCTTATTCCCTGGTGAACAAGGAGCTGTCCAAAAAGGAACTGGCGTTTTTAATTGACTATACCTACCGCCATGGCGGAACCAAGGAAACTGTCATCCTTGCTGATCGCCTGAAGGATCTCGGCTACGAGTATGCCACCCGTGCTGGAATTTCCATCTGCATCAACGACATGAAAATTCCGGTTCGAAAGGAAGAGTTTGTCGAAGATGCGGAAAGAGAAGCTGCCGATGTTGATCAGCAGTATTCCGACGGTTTGATCACTGATGGTGAAAAGTACAATAAAATCATAGATATTTGGTCAAAGGCCACCGACAAGATCACCAAAGAAATGATGGACGAGATGGCGGTAGAGTTTATGCCCGACATTTCCGGCAAGGTGCAGGAGATTAAAAGTTTCAACTCCGTGTACATCATGGCTGATTCAGGCGCGCGTGGCTCCAAGGATCAAATTCGACAGTTGGCGGGGATGCGCGGCCTAATGGCCAAGCCTTCCGGCGAGATTATTGAAACGCCGATTAAGGCCAACTTTCGCGAAGGCCTAAGCGTCCTTGAGTATTTCATTTCTACCCACGGCGCGCGTAAAGGTCTGGCGGATACGGCACTCAAAACTGCCAACTCTGGTTATCTGACCAGACGGCTTGTTGACGTTGCGCAGGATTCCACCATCATCATGAAAGATTGCGGTACGATGCGCGGCACATTGGCCGAACCGCTGATAGAGGGCGGCGAAGTGATTGTACGCATCGGCGAGCGCATTCTTGGCCGAGTCGCCCTTGAGGATGTGGTCGATCCGCACACTGGGCAGGTCTTGGCCGGCATGGACGAGGAGATCACCGAAGACAAGGTTGAAGCTATTGAAGCTGCCGGCATTGATCGGGTTCACATTAGATCAGTGCTGACCTGCGAAGCGAAACGCGGTGTGTGCGCCATGTGTTACGGCCGCGATTTAGGGCGCGGGCATATGGTCAATATCGGCGAATCGGTTGGCATCATTGCGGCACAATCCATCGGCGAACCTGGCACGCAGTTGACCATGCGAACCTTCCACATCGGCGGCACCGCTCGCGGCGCCGTCGAACAGGCGGAGGTTCGGACGCAACGCGGTGGGCAAATTAAATATAAGAATTTGCACTCGGTTACCAATAGCGAAGGCTACGAAGTGGTCATGAACCGAAACGCCGAGATTACTGTTCTCGACGATCAGGGCGTTGACCGGGAACGTTTTCCTGTTCCTTATGGGGCCACGCTGCGAATCACTGACGGCAAAGGAGTCGATCCCGGAACCGTTATTGCCGACTGGGACGCATTTTCCATCCCCATCGTGGCTGAAGTTAGCGGTAAAGTCAAATACGGCGATGTTGTTGAAGGCGACACCATGCAGGAGCGGGTTGACCAGATCACCGGCAAGGCCAGCAAGGTCATCACGCCTGGGAGTTCGACTAAGCAAATGAATCCTCGTGTATCCATCAAAGACGACCGGGGACGGACAATGAAACTTCCCGACGGCGAATTAGCAGCGCGCTATCCATTGCCTGTAGGCTCGATTATTACCGTCAGCGAACACGATGTGATTACAGCTGGCACCGTTATCGCAAAAATTCCTCGGGAAACCACGAAAACGAAGGATATTACTGGCGGTCTGCCGCGAGTCGCCGAGTTGTTCGAGGTGCGCAAGCCCAAGGAACAGGCCATCATCTCTGAAATCGAAGGACGTGTAACGTTTGGGAAGGATCTTAAAGGCAAGAGGCGTGTTGTCGTCACTCCTGAGATTGGCGAGCCCAAGGAATACCTGATTCCCAAATCAAAACACATTACTGTCCATGAGAACGACCGGGTTGAAGCCGGCGATCCTTTGATGGAAGGCATACGTCTGCCCAACGATATTCTTCGCGTCAAAGGCGCTGAGGCGTTAGCTCGTTTCCTTGTTAACGAGATTCAGGAAGTGTATCGATTGCAGGGTGTTAAGATCAACGACAAGCACATAGAGACCATTGTGCGTCAGATGTTAAAGCGAGTCCGTATAACTGATGCCGGCGATTCTCGCTTTATGCTGGATCAACAGGTTGAGTGGTGGAAATTTCAGGAGGAGAATGAGCGTTTACTTCAAGAAGGCGGACATCCGGCTGCGGCCGAACCCTTGCTTCTCGGCGTTACCAAGGCGTCTCTCTCTACCGATTCTTTTATTTCTGCAGCCTCATTTCAGGAAACCACAAAGGTGCTGACGAACGCCGCCATGGCTGGAAAAATAGACAATCTTTCTGGATTAAAAGAAAACGTTATTATGGGCCGGTTGATTTCGGCTGGAACCGGATTACCGCAGTACCGCCTTAACCGTGATAATTGACAAAGATAAAGCTTGACCTTTTTGCTTCATTCGATTAAATATTTGTCCTTTCATGTTCTCCTCCAGCTGCGAGGGGAGCTTGATCGCATTTTTTAAAGGAGCTGCCTGCATGCCCACTATTAATCAACTCGTCAGGAAGAGACGAAAAAAGATGACCAATCGCACCAATACGCCTGCTTTGCAAAGCTGTCCGCAAAAAAGAGGCGTGTGCGTGCGGGTGTACACTACGACCCCTAAGAAACCAAACTCTGCGTTGCGTAAGGTTGCGAGGGTTAGGTTGACCAACGGGATCGAGGTGACGTCGTACATACCCGGCATAGGTCACAATCTCCAGGAGCACTCGGTGGTGCTGATCCGTGGCGGTCGCGTGAAGGATCTGCCTGGTGTGCGCTATCATATTATTCGCGGCACCTTGGATACGCTCGGTGTGAATGATCGTCGCCAAGGCCGGTCGAAGTATGGCGCGAAGCGTCCTAAATAATTCCTGACACGATTCAAGACGAGTTATAGTATGCCACGAAAAAAATTACTAGATAAGCGGCCCGTTGCTCCGGATCCAAGATTCAATTCCGTGTTGGTTTCCAAGTTTACCAATGGATTGATGGGCGACGGGAAAAAAACTGTTGCTCGGCGTCTGTTTTATGATGCGATGGAGATTATCGGCGGCAAGGTTTCTGATCAGGAGCCGATGGCTATTTTCGAGGGGGCGATGGAGAATGTTCGTCCTCGTGTTGAGGTGAAAAGTCGACGCGTCGGCGGTGCAACTTATCAGGTGCCTGTTGAGGTGCGCCCAGAGCGTCGCAACGCCTTGGCCATTCGCTGGATTATAAACTTCTCGAAAAGTCGTTCTGGGCAAACAATGTCTGAAAAGCTTGCCGCCGAACTTTTGGATGCCTTTAGCAATCGAGGCGCTTCCGTCAAAAAGAAGGATGATACGCATAAAATGGCTGAAGCCAACAAGGCTTTTGCCCATTACAGATGGTAGGGGCGTCTCGCTGCTTGCTGTCTGGGGGGGCGCTGTTTGCTCGCGAAGCGGTTGCTTGGATGGCGCGCTTTTATCTTTTGGCTAAGCAGTGCAATAGAAGCGATGGGTATTGATTGTGGCCGTGACAGATCAGTTGTCGAGCGTTCGCAATATCGGCATAATGGCTCATATCGATGCCGGAAAGACCACGACAACAGAGCGGATTCTTTATTACACAGGGCGCTCGCATAAACTCGGTGAGGTCCATAACGGCACGGCTGTTATGGATTGGATGGAGCAGGAGCAGGAGCGGGGGATAACCATTACCTCAGCCGCCACAACCTGCAGATGGAAAGAGTGTCAAATTAACATAATTGACACCCCGGGACACGTTGACTTTACTGTCGAGGTTGAGAGGTGTCTGCGGGTTTTGGATGGGGCGGTTGCGGTTTTTTGCGCCGTTGGCGGAGTTGAGCCCCAGTCGGAAACAGTCTGGCGCCAAGCTGATCATTATCGAATTCCGCGTGTTGCTTTTGTTAATAAAATGGATCGTATCGGGGCCTCTTTTGACCGGTGCGTTCAGCAGATCGAACAACGTTTGGGAGCGAATCCTGTTGCGATATCGCTACCCGTAGGCAGTGAAGATCAATTCGCAGGTATAATTGATCTCATCGCGCAAAAGCTGCTTAGATTTGATGAAAGCTCTATGGGGCAAATCATCAATGAAGAAGCGGTGCCTGATGCACTGCTCCAAGAATCAACGGCCGCAAGAATGGCGCTCATCGAGAAGTTGGCCGACTTCGATGAGAGCGTCATGGAAAAATATTTAAACGATCAAGAGATTACTCCCGGTGAAATTCGTGCTGCGTTGCGTAATGCCACGCTGGCAATGAATGTCGTGCCGGTGCTTTGCGGTTCTGCATTTAAAAACAAGGGAATTCAACCCTTGTTAGATGCAATTGCATGGTATCTGCCGTCACCCGTTGATGTTCCCCCAGTAGAGGGGACGGATAAGGACGGTGCGCCGCTTGTCCGCAAGCCCGAGAGGAGTGAGAAGTTCTGTGGTTTGGTGTTTAAGCTGCAGACGGATCCGTACGTTGGGAATTTGGCATTTATTCGTGTGTACTCAGGTGAACTGAAGACAGGCGACAAAGTGGCAAATCCGCGTAAAGATAAAACGGAAAAAATCTCGAAACTACTCAAACTGCACGCCAACAAGCGCGAAGAGATTTCGTCCATAGGCGCTGGGGATATCGGTGCGATTGTGGGGCTCAAATTTACTCGCACTGGCGATACGTTGTGCGATAATGGCGACTTTATCGTTTTGGAAAGCATAGTGTTTCCTGAGCCGGTGATAGGCGTTGCCATAGAGCCGAAAACAAAGGCAGATGAAGCGCTTCTTGCGGAGAGCTTGGAAAAGATTGCCCGCGAGGACCCTAGTTTCAAAATCGCCTTGAGCGAAGAAACCGGACAGACGATTATTTCCGGTATGGGTGAACTACACCTCGAAATTATTGTTGATAGGCTCATTCGTGATTTTAAGGTTTCGGCAAACGTCGGGAGGCCGCAAGTAGCCTACCGGGAAACGGTCACTCAGACGGCCAAATCTGAAGGACGTTTCGAAACCATGGGCAGCGGCAAAGAGCAGTATGGGCATGTCGAAATAGAAATAGCGCCAGGGGCGAAAGGCAGCGGCAACCAGTTTGAATGCATGGTTGATGAGAGTCAAGTACCCCCACAGTATATCGAATCTATAAAAAAAGGCGTGCTTGACAGTCTTGATTCAGGGCCGCTTATCGGATATCCGATGATGGATGTCGTCGCAAGGTTAGTGGGCGGCTCCTATGATGAGGAAAAATCGACAGATATGGCGTTTGGCGTCGCAGCGACAATGGCTTGTCGAAAAGCGGCGTCTCTGGCCGAGCCGGTTCTTATGGAACCGGTGATGAATCTTGAGATAGTGACTCCTGACGAATACTTGGGCGAGGTAATCAACGACCTCAACAGGAAACGCGCGCAAGTGAATGGAGTTGATGTTGAAAAAGGGCGGCAAGTTGTCCATGGCAAAGCGCCTCTAGCGGAGTTGTTTGGGTTTTCAACTGATCTTCGCTCGGCTACACAGGGCCGCGCCACTTTTTCGATGTTTTTTTGTGAATTTGCTGTGGTTCCGGCAAAACGAGCTGAAATAATCATACATAAGATTAAAGGCGTATAACTCTTATACCCGATTGAGGTGCATTAATGGCGAAGGAAAAATTTGAGCGGACAAAGCCGCATGTCAATGTAGGAACAATCGGTCACATTGACCATGGCAAAACAACTCTGACGGCGGCAATCACCCGGGTTCTGTCGACCAAAAACATGGCCAAGTTCACTGACTTCAGTGAAATCGACAAAGCGCCAGAAGAGAAGGAGCGCGGCATTACCATTGCGACTGCTCACGTTGAATACGAGACCACTTTGCGCCATTATGCCCATGTGGATTGCCCAGGTCATGCCGACTATATAAAGAATATGATCACGGGCGCCGCCCAGATGGACGGCGCTATTCTGGTCGTTGCCGCCACAGACGGCCCTATGCCGCAAACACGGGAGCATATCCTGTTGGCTCGTCAGGTTGGCGTTCCGGCTATGGTGGTGTTCCTCAACAAATGCGACATGGTCGACGATCCAGAGTTGATTGAGCTGGTTGAGATGGAGTTGCGAGAGCTGCTCGACAAGTATGATTTTCCAGGTGACGACATTCCTATCATCCAGGGGTCAGCTTTGAACGCGCTGGAATTTCCGGAGGACGAGGAAAAGGCCAAATGCATCTGGACGCTGATGGAAGCGGTCGATAGCTACATTCCTCAACCTGAACGCGCCATTGACAAGCCGTTTTTAATGCCGGTCGAGGACGTTTTTTCGATTTCTGGCCGGGGCACCGTCGCCACCGGCCGCATTGAACGCGGCGTCGTCCATGTCGGCGACGAGGTTGAAATTGTGGGCATCCGTCCTACCGCGAAGACCACTTGTACTGGCGTTGAAATGTTCCGTAAGTTGCTAGACGAAGGGCAGGCTGGCGACAACATTGGTGCCTTGTTGCGCGGCGTCAAACGTGAGGACATTGTTCGGGGTCAAGTTCTGGCTAAGCCAGGCTCGATAAAGCCGCACAAAAAATTCAAAGCCGAGGCGTATATACTCAACAAGGAGGAGGGCGGTCGGCACACCCCTTTCTTCAACGGTTATCGCCCGCAGTTTTACTTCCGGACCACTGACGTTACCGGCGTTTGCACCCTCGAAGAGGGGGTGGAAATGGTAATGCCCGGCGACAATATTCACATCACTGGTGAATTGATTACACCGATTGCGATGGAAGCGGGACTTCGCTTCGCTATCCGCGAAGGCGGTCGCACTGTCGGTGCCGGCGTCGTCAGCGAAATCATCGAATAAAAGGAGAGTTATGATTCCGACAGATAAAATCCGGATTAGATTGAAGGGTTACGATCACAAATTGCTTGATCTGTCCACTCGCGAAATAGTTGACACTGCACGGCGCACTGGAGCAACTGTTGTTGGTCCGATACCGTTGCCAACAAGCATTAATAAATATACAGTGCTAAGATCACCCCACGTAGACAAAAAATCACGCGAGCAGTTTGAGATGAGAACTCATCGTAGGTTGCTTGACATACTTGAACCAACGCAACAAACCATTGATTCGTTGATGAAGCTAGAGTTGTCTGCTGGTGTTGATGTGGAAATAAAACTCCCCTGATTTGTTGGCGCAAGCAATAAACTGATTGATTAAATTATAATCACTTCAAGTGATTAAGAATTGAATTCAGGTAGACAGATGCCGAATACAAAAGGAATACTAGGACGGAAATTAGGAATGACTCGGGTCTATGATGAAAATGGCCGATCCATTCCGGTGACTGTTATTGAAGCCGGGCCATGTACAATTCTACAAAAGAAAACTGTTCAAAAGGAAGGCTACGACGCAATCCAAGTCGGTTTTCTCGAGAAGAAAGAATCCCGTATGAATCAACCAGAGCTTGGACATTGTAAACGATCCGGAGGGAAAGGATTCTATCACATCAAGGAATTTAGAATCTCTAATCCCGAAGCGTATGAAGTCGGCCAGCAGATTACACTTTCAGAAGTAGTGGCGATTGGCGACATCGTTGATATCTCTGGCAAGAGCAAAGGGAGAGGCTTTCAAGGCGTCATGAAAAGGCATGGTTTTTCGGGCGGTGGCGCTAGTCATGGTTCCGGATTCCATAGAGCTCCAGGTTCGATTGGTTGCAGTGCTTGGCCGTCACGAGTATTGAAAGGGAAGAAAATGCCGGGCCAAATGGGCAACGAGGCGATGACTCAGAAAAATTTGAAGATTATCGACATTCGAAACGAAGAGAATGTGTTGCTTGTTCGTGGTACTGTGCCAGGAGCAAAAAATGGATTACTCAATATTTATACAAAAGCGTAATCCCCTGGACAGCTTTTAAGGAGATTCTCATGGCAGTTTGTGATATTTTAAATATTCGAGCTGAAAAAGTTGGTGAAATTGACTTAAACGATCTGTTGTTTAATGTCGAAATCAACACGGGCATTTTGCACGAAGTCGTTTGTATGCAAAGAGCCAATCGGCGAAGCGGCAATGCTTGCACCAAAACTCGAGGTGAAGTGAGTGGGGGAGGCGCTAAACCATGGCGCCAAAAAGGGACTGGACGCGCTCGCGCCGGCAGTCGAACCTCTCCTGTTTGGCGAGGTGGCGGAACGGTGTTTGGACCCAAGCCCAGAGATTATAGCTATACAATGCCTAAAAAGGTCAAGCGACTTGCCCTCAAGATGGCCATGACTGCTCGCAAGCTGGAAGGCAATTTGGTTGTTGTTGACAAATTTGAATTGCCTGAGGCCAAAACAAAAGAGTTCGTCAATGTTATGAATAATTTTCAATTTGAAAATTGTCTCATTGTTACAGGCGAACTGGATGACAACATCAACTTGTCGTCGAGAAATGCTGTTGCTTACAAAGTCTTGCCGGTAGCTGGATTGAATGTATATGATATTTTGAAGTATTCAAAATTAATGCTGCTTCAATCTAGTCTTCCCCTAATTGAAGAGAGGTTGATGGTATGAAGGCTATTTATGATGTAATCAAAAGCCCATGCTTGACTGAAAAAAGCAACGCGCTTCAGGAAACTCAGTCAAAAGTCATTTTTAAAGTCGACCGACGCGCAAATAAAATTGAAATAAAAAATGCGGTTGAGAGCTTGTTTGGCGTAACGGTGGCAAAAGTTGCGACAACAAATATGACGGGGAAGCAAAAACGGGTAGGTGCTCGATCCGCTGGGAAGACGAGTGATTGGAAAAAAGCATATATCACCTTGTCCGAAGGGAAAATTAATTTTCTCGACGAGCTTTGATCCAAATTTATTGATTAAGGTCAGCAGAGATTATAGGAATTGCAATGTCTATAAAAATCCATAAACCGACATCACCTGGAAATCGACACCACGTCTCTATCCATCAGGCATATCTCTCTGAAAAAGAGCCTGAAAAAAGCCTCACGTCAGCACTGCGAAAGACAGGGGGGCGTAACACTTATGGGCGGGTTACGGCTCGTCACAAAGGTGGCGGGCATAAAAGGAAATATAGAATTATTGATTGGAAACGGAATAAAGTTGAAATCCCTGCAAAAGTGACGGCGATTGAGTACGATCCCAATCGTTCTGCCAACTTGGCTCTTTTAACCTATGCAGACGGTGAGCGCGCCTATATTCTGGCGCCAAATGGGATCGCGGTTGGCGACACTGTTGTCGCCGGCGGAGGGGCTGACATCAAGGTAGGCAATTGTTTGCCTATGATCAATATTCCATTGGGTACCGTTATCCACAATATTGAGATGAAAATTGGCAAAGGAGCTCAACTCGTCAGGTCAGCTGGCGTTTCTGCTCAATTGATGGCTAAAGACGGAAATCAAGTGCTCGTTAAGTTGCCCTCTGGGGAAGTACGAAGATTTAATAAAGATTGTAGGGCGTGCATTGGACAAGTTGGCAATTCAGAGTACGGCAGTCAGAAACTGGGTAAGGCTGGGCGCTCTCGGTGGAAAGGGATTCGTCCTTCTGTTCGTGGTGTCGCAATGAATCCGGTTGATCACCCCATGGGCGGTGGTGAAGGAAAAAGCTCCGGCGGACGCCATCCTTGTTCACCGTGGGGCATGCCGACAAAAGGATACAAAACTCGGAAGCGAAAAACATCTGATCGTGACATCGTCAATAAGCGGAAATAGTGAAGGGAGAGATAGATTATGGCTCGATCCATTAAAAAAGGTCCTTTTGTAGATGGCCATCTGATGAAGAAAGTTGAGCAGGCTCAAGAGGCTGGCTCGCGCAAGGTCATTAAAACTTGGTCCAGACGCTCTGATATATTGCCGGAAATGGTTGGTTTGACTTTCGCAGTTCATAATGGGAACAAGTTTATTCCCGTTTATGTCAGCGAAAATATGGTAGGGCACAAACTCGGTGAGTTTTCTCCTACCCGGACATATTATGGGCATGCGTCAGACAAAAAAGGCAGATAAGCAATAACTGATCTTGCAGCAAGATCCTTAGGAGTGAAAACGATGGAAACAAAAGCCGTCGCAAAATATATACGGATTTCACCACAAAAAGCGCGCCTTGTGGCAGACGTTATACGTGGCATGAATGCCGAGAAAGCTGTCACCACCTTGCGTTTCATGCCTAAAAAGGCCGCGCGAATTATTCGCAAGGTATTAGAGTCGGCTGTCGCCAACGCTGATCAGACGGATTCTGTTGACGTGGATACCTTGTATGTGAAGGAAATTTCCGTTGACGGTGGCCCAATGTTAAAACGTTTTAGCCCTAGGGCACAGGGAAGAGCTACCCGAATTCTTAAACGCACGAGCCACATCACCGTGATCGTCGATGAAGCGTAACCAATAATCGACACTTTTTGACACTACTAGAAGGGAACGGAGGATTATCTTGGGACAAAAAGTCAATCCCATTGGACTGCGTATTAATATTACACGCTCTTGGGAATCTATTTGGTATGCTGATAAAGATTACGCCAGCAATTTGCATCAGGATCAACTTATACGAAAGTATCTGAAGCAACGACTCTTTCATGCTGGTGTTTCAAGGATCGTTATCGAACGAACCGGTGAAAAGGTTAAAGTGAAATTGTTCACCGCGCGTCCTGGGATTGTTATCGGAAAAAAAGGGACGGAGATTGAAGGGCTCAAAAAGGATCTCGAACAGAAGTTCAAGCGGAATTGCTTTATCGATATCCAAGAAGTGCGGCGCCCTGAAGCTGACGCTCAACTTGTGGCTGAAAATATAGCCACTCAGCTTGAACGCCGCATCGCATTTCGTCGGGCCATGAAAAAGTCAATCAACTCGGCCCTGAGATTTGGTGTTCAAGGAATCAAAATTTCCTGTTCAGGTCGGCTTGGCGGCGCAGAAATGTCGCGCACGGAGTGGTTTAAAGAAGGCCGAGTGCCATTGCATACGTTACGCGCTGATATTGATTATGGAACAGCTGAAGCCAAAACGACTTACGGCATAATCGGTGTTAAGGTTTGGATATTCAAAGGTGAGATTCTCGCGGACACAGAGAGTGCAGGTGAGCATGCCTCGCCGGCTAATTGATTTACGATTAACTCTATCCGCCGATTTGATCGACTTTCCCTAGGAGTTTGTACACATGTTAAGTCCTCGTAAAGTAAAACATAGGAAACAGCATAAAGGCAGGATGCATGGAGAGGCCTACCGTGGCGCTGAACTGGCGTTCGGAGATTATGCGCTCAAAGCTGTAGGGTGCGGGCGGATGACTGCGCAACAAATTGAAGCTGCTCGTATCGCAATTAATCGCAAAGTTAAACGTGGCGGAAAACTTTGGATTCGTGTTTTTCCTGATAAACCCATTACCAAAAAACCCGCTGAAACTCGAATGGGTAAAGGCAAGGGTGTCCCAGAGTATTGGGTGGCTACTATTCGTCCAGGTCGCATTCTCTATGAATTGAAGGGTGTGCCTGAAGAATTGGCCTTGGAAGCGTTGCGACTCGCTAGTTTTAAATTACCGTTTCCTACAACGGTTATCAGTAAGAGTAAAACGATATGAAAGCAAAAGACTTGAGAAGCTTAGCTGTTGAAGATTTGCAAATGAAAGATAATGAAATGCGCGAAGACCTTTTTAAACTCCGCTTTAAGCATGGAATTAGACGTCTTGAAAATCCAGCGAAACTGAGTCAATTGAAAAAAGACATAGCAAGAGTCCGGACGGTAATTGCTGAAAAAAAACAAAACCAATCTGCGTAACTGATTAACAACCGACTTGGAAGACAATATGAGTACTCAAGTAAAGAAAACGCGACAAGGCTTTGTTGTAAGCAACAAAATGGATAAAAGCGTTGTCATCATCGTCGAGCGAAAAATTCCTCATAAACTCTATGGGAAATATATTCGTCAGCAGGTAAAGTATATGGCTCACGATGCCTCGAATCAATGCCAAATTGGCGATCTCGTCTTAATTGAAGAATGTCGCCCGCTTTCTAAAAGTAAAAGATGGCTTGTTCGAAATATAATTGAGCGTGCCGCATAAATTTTTATGCCACCTATCAAAGCTTAACGATAAGAATTGAGAAGATAATCGGGTGAGGTCATGATCCAAACTGAAACCGTGTTGAATGTTGCCGATAACTCTGGCGCCAAAAAAGTTCTCTGCATTAGAGTCTTGGGTGGCACAAGAAAGCGTTATGCACGTATTGGCGACATTATTGTAGTGACAGTCAAAGAAGCTATTCCCCATGCAAAGGTTAAAAAGGGGGATGTGCTTAATGCTGTGGTTGTACGAACTGTTAAGGCTATCAGACGCCCCGAAGACACTACTGTTAAGTTTGATGAAAACGCGGCAGTTCTCCTAGCCAATAATGGCGAACCCATAGGGACTCGTATTTTTGGCCCGATAGCTCGAGAACTCAGATCCTTGGGATTTATGAAAATCATATCTCTCGCGCCTGAAGTTTTATAAAATTTTTATTATTAAGAGATATCGAGGAATATAGACATGCGCCAGGGAAATTCAAAAATACGCGTTAATGATAAAGTTGAAGTGATAGCCGGCAAAGACAAAGGTCGCGTTGGTAAGGTTCTAAGGATTGAACGCGAAAATGATCGCATCATTGTAGAGCGTATCAATTTGATAAAAAAACATCAGAAAGCGACTGACGCCTCCCAGCCGGGGCAAATTATTGAACGAGAGGCAGCAATACATATTTCCAATGTTATGCTCGTTTGCCCTGAATGCGCTGAAACCGTAAGGATGGGCAAGCATTTGCTGGACGACGGCACTAAAGTGCGAATTTGTAAAAATTGTAAAGCAACGATCGAGTCAGCTAAATAGTAGATACTGTCTGCTTACGGAGTAAATAATGGGTACCCTGAAAGAACAATACGAGAACGAACTGAAAGCTGCACTTCAACAACAGTTGGGAATAGCCAATGTCATGGATATTCCGCGTATCGACAAGATCGTCCTTAACATGGGCCTTGGCGAAGCAGTTCAAAACCCTAAGATAGTTGAAAAGGCTGCACAAGAATTAACCTTAATATCGGGTCAAAAGGCCGTTGTCACACGTGCAAAAAAATCGATTGCGACGTTTAAACTGCGCGAAGGAATGCCCATTGGGACCCGCGTTACTTTAAGAAGAGATCGTATGTATAATTTTCTTGCCAAACTCATCAACATAGCCTTGCCTCGGGTTCGGGATTTTCGCGGCGTATCCCCTAAAGGCTTTGACGGGCGGGGAAATTTTTCGATGGGTGTGACTGAACACATTATTTTTCCCGAGATCGATTACGATAAAATCGATCAGATCCGTGGTTTTAATGTCACCATTGTAACGACTTCGAAAACCGACGACGGTGCTCGCGCCTTGCTTGAGGCAATTGGCATGCCTTTTAGAAAAAAACAAACTGTTTAACTGACTAACTAACGCTCACGTCGTTTCTGAGGAGGATTCTGTGGCAAAAAAATCACTCATTGCCAAGGCTAAACGCACGCCAAAGTTTTCTGTCCGTGCTTACAATCGTTGCCCACTTTGCGGGAGATCAAGGGCTTATTACCGAAAATTTGGGTTATGTAGATTATGCTTTCGCAAGCTCGCTTCTCAGGGCCAAATCACTGGCGTAACCAAGTCCAGTTGGTAATTGCTAGCACGTTTTTCAATCTAGTATTTTAATTTCATTAAGAGGAATTATTCAATGTCCATGAGTGACCCGTTGGCTGATATGCTGACAAGAATTAGAAATGCAACGAAGTCGCGTTTTAGTTCAGTTGAGATGCCATTGTCAAAACTTAAGGTCAGTGTAGCAAAAGTATTAAAAGACGAAGGTTATATCTCTGACTACTCAATCAACGAGGAAGGTCCTCAAGGGACACTGAAGCTTGACCTGAAATACGGGGGACAGAACGAACGTGTCATTACCGGTATTAGACGAGTAAGCAAACCGGGTCATAGACAGTACAAAACGAGTAATAAAATCCCCAAAGTAATGAGTGGTCTTGGCGTGGCAATTTTGACGACGTCAAAGGGAGTCGTTACCGATAAAGAAGCGAGGTTGCGGAATATCGGCGGCGAATTACTCTGTGAAGTATGGTAAATTGCTTTAGTTTTGTTGTTATAAGGAGAAGCTAATGTCCAGAATAGGTAAACAACCGATACCAATTCCAACCGGAATTAAAGTTGAAATACAGGGAACTCATGTTACCGTGTTGGGTGGAAAAGGCACTCTTGAGCGTGATATTCGTCCTGAGATTGATGTCAATGAGCAGGACAACATGTTAATTTGCACCCCTAAGGGCACCAGCAAAAAGGTTATGGCCCTATGGGGCATGACCCGATCACTCATTAATAATATGATTGTTGGCGTTCATCAAGGGTTTGCAAAGAAACTCATGGTTGAAGGCGTCGGATATAGAGCAAATATTAATGCTCAAACATTGACATTGAATGTCGGTTATTCCAATGGCGTTGAATTCATCTTGCCAGAAGGGATAACCGCTACAGTTGATAAGGATAATTCCATAAACATCCAGGGCATTGATAAAGAGCTTGTTGGGCTAACCGCAGCTCAAATCAGAGATATCCGAAAACCTGAACCTTATAAGGGAAAAGGCATTCGCTATTTTGATGAGCATATTGTCAGAAAAGTCGGCAAAGCCGGCGGCAAGAAATAAAATCCAACAACTAAAGTGTCCTATTATGGCGAAAACTAATCCGAAAGTTACAGCAAGAAAAAAACGGGTCCAACGTATTCGAAAAACGATTTTTGGGACGACTGAGCGACCAAGAATGAGCGTTTATCGGAGTAATCGGCATATTTATGCTCAGATAATTGACGATGTGCAGCGCAAAACTTTGGTGGCCATGTCTACTGATGATAAGTCCTTTGCAGTCGATGACGATGCGAACAAATGTGCACAAGCCCGGAAAGTTGGCGTTCTTATTGCGGAAAAGGCAAAGTTGGCTGGCATAGAAAAAATCGTTTTTGACCGTGGCGGTTATCTTTACCACGGTAGAATCAAAGCTCTTTCAGACGGCGCCCGCGAAGGCGGCCTACAATTTTAAAGTGATGATCGTATTCTATAGATCAACTATATCAACGGGGGTGTTTCTTGGCTGAATTTAAGAGAGCTAAAGAGGGGATTCAGGAAGAGCTCATCGAAAAAATTGTCTTCATTAATCGTGTCGCTAAAGTAGTAAAAGGTGGTAGGCGATTCAGTTTTAGCGCGATAGTTGTTGTTGGAGACGGAAATGGAAAGGTCGGTTATGGCCTTGGCAAGGCAAATCAAGTTCCTGAAGCAATACGTAAAGGGGTAGAACAAGCTCGTAAGGATATGCAGCTTGTTTCTTTGACAGCAGTATCGATACCTCACGACATTACAGGCAAATTCAAATCCGGTAGCGTTATGCTTAAACCTGCTTCCGACGGCACCGGCGTTATTGCTGGCGGAGCCGTTCGGGCGGTGCTTGAAGCTGCAGGCGTCCAGAATATTTTAACGAAATGTCTTGGTTCGAATAACCCGCATAATCTTGTCAAAGCTACTATGGATGGCCTGCGAAGATTACGGACAGCTGAACAAATTGCTCGCCTGCGGAATATGACAATTGACGATATGGTTGCTTAACGGCTAACCAATAGGATGCGATTATGAACGAGACAATTACATTTACCCAAGTCAAAAGCGGTATTGGCAGTCCTGAGGCGATTAGGGCCACTCTTGTCGGTTTGGGTTTGACGAAAATGTATAAGACTGTTACCAGGAAAAATACTCCTGAATTACGCGGCATGTTGCATAAGGTTCAACACCTTGTCAAAATGGAGGATTAATCTGTGTTAAAATTAAATACGCTTACTCCGAGCGCAGGTGCACGCAAAGCAAAAAAACGCGTAGGGCGTGGCCCAGGAAGCGGTAGCGGCAAAACTGCAGCTCGAGGACATAAAGGCGCTCGCGCTCGCTCTGGCTATAGCGCAAGTCCCGGTTTTGAGGGTGGGCAGATGCCGTTGCATCGCCGATTGCCCAAAAGAGGGTTTACCAATATTTTTAAAAAGGTTTACACTCTTATTTCTCTTGACGATTTGAATCGTTTTGACGCTGGCTCTGTAGTCGATGTGCAAGCATTGGTGAATGCTGGTCTTGTGAAAAACGACGGTTTTGTGAAAATTTTAGCCAATGGCGAAATAACGAAACCTTTGACGGTTAAAGTTGACAAGATTAGTCAGGGGGCGAAGGAAAGGATTGTCACCGCCGGCGGCACAATTGAGGAGTGATGCATGAGCGGTTTAGTGAGTGCTGCCAGTATCCCTGAGTTACGCAAGAGAGTGATTTTCACTCTCTTGATGCTTTTAGTCTACCGAATGGGGGTACAGATACCTACACCAGGCATTAATGGGGAAGCATTAGCCGCTTTTTTTGAGAAAAACGCCAGTACTCTCTTTGGCATGTTCAACATGTTTTCCGGCGGCGCACTTGAAAATTTCTCTATTTTTGCGCTCGGCATCATGCCGTACATCTCCGCTTCGATCATTATCCAGTTGTTGACTGTTGTCGTGCCGCAGCTTGAATCCCTTTCAAAAGAGGGAGAGACTGGGCGTAGAAAAATAACCCAGTACACACGATACGGCACGGTTGTTCTCTCTGTTGTGCAGGGATTCTTCATCGCGTCTGGCCTAGAAGGGATGACTAGTCCAAACGGCATTGCCATTGTCATTGATCCTAGCTTGCAATTTAAGCTGATGACCGTTCTGACGCTTACTTCGGGAACTGCATTTATCATGTGGCTCGGGGAGCAAATGACGGAGCGCGGCATCGGCAACGGTATTTCGCTGATTATTTTTTCCGGAATTGTTGCGCGAATGCCGTCGGCGGTTGGTAATACTATCGAACTTATTAAGTCTGGAGAATTGTCTTTAATTTTCGTTCCAGTCATCATGACAATGATGTTTTTTATTGTCGCTTTTATTATTTTTATTGAAACTTCGCAGCGAAGAATTCCTATACAGTATGCAAAAAGGGTAGTGGGGCGCAGAGTGTATGGTGGGCAAGCTTCTCATTTGCCGCTGAAAATTAATGTTTCGGGAGTTATCCCACCAATATTTGCCTCATCAATCATGATGTTTCCCGCTACCATCGGGTCATTCATTAACATTGATTGGGTTCAACAAATTTCCGCCGCATTTTCACCGGGAACGATCTATTATTACGCAATGTACATTGGTATGATAGTGTTCTTTTGCTTTTTTTATGCCGCAGTTTCTTTTAAGGCAAATGATGTTGCGGAAAATTTGAAAAAGAACGGGGGGTTTGTTCCAGGTATTCGACCAGGCAAGAAAACCGCTGAATTTCTTGATACCACGTTAGTCAGGCTTACTGTTGTAGGTGCGTTATACCTCAGTGCCGTTTGCGTGATGCCAACAATTCTCATTAGCAAGCTCAATGTGCCTTTTTATTTTGGAGGCACGGCGCTTTTGATCGTTGTAGGAGTGGCTATCGATACTATTTCACAGATCGAATCCCACTTGATTATGCGTAATTATGATGGATTCATGAAAGCCGGCCGGATTCGTGGACGACACTGAGGCCACTGTGGTTAATGAGCATAACGATAGATCGATCACTATAAAAACTGCCGATGAGATAGCTATTATGCACCGGGCCAACCAGATCGTCTCTGGTGTGCTTGCCTTGCTTGAATCTGAAATTCGTGAAGGCGTCTCCACTTTGGAGCTCGATAAAATCGCTGAAACGTTTTGTCGCGATCATCATGCGTTGCCTGCTTTTAAAGGATACAAAGGGTATCCCGCGAGTCTTTGTGCCTCTGTCAATGAAGAAGTCGTGCATGGCATTCCATCCCATAAGAAAATTCTTCGAAATGGGGATATCATTTCGCTTGATTTTGGTGCATTGCTTGACGGATTTTATGGCGACGCTGCTATTACAGTAGGTGTTGGCGATGTTGATCCAAAAACTTCCTTGTTGTTGCAGGTGACACACACTTCTCTTTTAAAAGGGATTGAGCAGGTTATGGTTGGAAATAGGATATCGGATATTTCTCGGGCCATACAGTCCTATGCTGAGGGAAAGGGCTTTTCTGTTGTTCGCCAATTTGTAGGGCACGGAATTGGTGCGAGATTGCATGAACCCCCTGAAGTTCCCAATTATGTGCAGCGGCAAGCTTCACCACGTATGATTGAAGGCATGGTTTTGGCTATCGAACCAATGATTAATCTGGGAGCCGCAAAAGTTAAGATTTTGCACGATCAATGGACAGTTGTAACCGCAGATCGAAAACCATCCGCTCACTTTGAGCACTCCGTTGCCGTGACCTGTTCCGGCCCGCTAATTTTGAGTGAGCGAGCATCGTTGTTGTGACCACGGCATATGATTTGTGTTTAACGTGCCATACGCGCACGAAATGGCTTGATAAAAAGTGGATTGTTCGATATATGATTAAAATTTATGCTCGATCATTTGGGAGCGAATAACCCATGGCGAAAGAAGAGGCCATTGAAGTTGAAGGCACTATCATTGAACCTTTGCCCAACGCTATGTTCCAGGTTGAATTGGATAATGGGCATAAGGTTCTCGCGCATATCTCCGGAAAAATGCGTATGCATTATATAAAAATACTTCCTGGCGATCGGGTGACGGTTGAGCTGTCTCCTTACGATTTGACAAGGGGCAGGGTTACTTTCCGCGCTAAGGGCGGAAAGAGCAAAAAATAATTTAATCTGTCTGGGGCACGGCATGAAAGTACGTTCGTCGGTTAAAAAAATATGCAGTGAATGCAAGATTTTAAAGCGAAAAGGGGTTGTTAGGGTGGATTGTGTCAATCGAAAGCACAAGCAACGGCAAGGGTAATATTTACCCCCCCCTCTCTCTTTTTAAAATTAAGCAAGTTTCTGACAAAGGAGTAAGAATTTGGCACGAATAGCTGGTGTGGATTTGCCACGCAACAAACACATGGATCGAGCGCTTACATATATTTACGGTATTGGCTTAACTACTTCGCGCCAAATTCTCGATAAGGCCGATCTTCCTTATCAAATGAATAGTGACGATTTAAGTGGCGATGACGTTAATCGAATTCGAACGATAATCGAAAATGATTATGTCGTGGAGGGTGACCGTCGACGAGAAGTGTCTATGGATATTAAGCGACTGATGGATCTTGGTTGTTACCGAGGACGGCGTCACCGCAGAGGGTTGCCTGTTAATGGTCAACGAACCAAAACCAACGCTCGTACTCGCAAGGGGCCTCGACGTGGTGCAGCTGTTCGTAAAAAATAACCCTTTATCGATCTAATGTTCCGAGCCCGGGCATTTAGGAGTTAATATGGCAAAAGCAGGAAAAGTAAACGTAAAGGTTAAGAAAAAGGATAAAAAGAATGTCCCCGAGGGCATTGTTTTTATCTATTCTACCTTCAACAATACGGTCGTCACCATCTCTGATCGCCAGGGAAACACCTTGTCTTGGTCGAGTGCAGGAGTGTTGGGATTTAAAGGGTCTAGAAAATCAACCCCTTTCGCTGCCCAAAACGCTCTGAGTGATGCTGTGGCTAAGGCGAAGGAACATGGGTTGCGTAAGGTTGAAGTGCGAGTCAAGGGGCCCGGGCCTGGTAGGGAAGCCGCACTGCGAGCATTAACAACTGTTGATTTGGATGTTAGTCGTATTGTTGATGTAACTCCGCTTCCTCATAATGGGTGCAAGCCGCCCAAAAGAAGAAGAGTTTAAGTCCAACTAGAATAAACCGCATTGTGTCTTGAACGCCAAGGCAATGGATGGAGGTAAAATTTGGCTAGATATACAGGGGCATCCTGCAGGCTTTGCAGGCGCGAAAATCTCAAAATGTTTCTTAAAGGGGATCGCTGCTATTCTGACAAGTGTGCTTTTGAAAGACGCTCATTTGCTCCAGGACAGCATGGCCAGAATAAATTTCGCAAAGTTTCCGATTATGCCGTTCAGCTTCGTGAAAAGCAGAAGGTTAAACAAATGTACGGCATGCTTGAAGCGCAATTTAGACGTTACTTCGAACGCGCTGAACGAGCAAAAGGAGTGACCGGTGAGAATTTATTGGTGATGCTTGAGCGTCGCTTTGACAATACTCTTTATCGTATTGGATTTGCCAGCTCCCGTGATCAAGCTCGGCAAATGGTTCGTCACAATCTTTTTAATATTAATGGAAAAAAAGTTAATATTCCTTCGTACCAAGTCCGGCCAGGCGATGTTATAGCCCTGAAGGAAAAGAACCAGAAGAATGAGTTAATTGTCGATAATCTCGAAGGTTCGGTTCGCAGAGGTCTGCCTAGTTGGCTAGAGCTTGATCAGGCTAAATTTCAGTGTGTTGTCAAAGCGTTGCCAAACCGCGAAGAAATAACGATGCCCATTCAGGAACAGCTTATTGTTGAGTTGTATTCCAAGTAACTTTTATCGTTAGGTATTGCATGGCACAGGAAATACGGGATGAAAATCCCTTTTATAGAAACTGGCACACCCTTATTTCGCCTGAGAAGCTTGAGGTAAATGAGGGATCGCTGACTAGCCGTTACGGTAAGTTTGTTTGCCAACCGCTTGAACGGGGGTTTGCCACTACTATTGGCAATTCACTGCGCCGTATTATGCTCTCGTCTATTCGTGGCGCCGCGATTACATCGGTCAAATTGGGCAACGCACTGCACGAATTTACGACCATTGACGGTGTTCACGAGGATGTCGCGGAAATTATTCTTAATCTCAAGCAGGTTCGTTTGAAGTTAAATGGACCTGAATCTCGCACAGTGCTGATTGAGAAGGTTGGGCCAGGCAAGGTTTTCGCTGGCGACATCAACGGCGGCGCATACGTTGATGTCATGAACCCTGATCTTGTCATTTGTTCAGTGACAAGCGACATTACCTTTCGCGCTGAGTTAGAAGTTCATTGGGGAAAGGGATACGTCCCTGCTGATCAGAACAAAAAGGAAGGACAACCAATTGGTGTAATTTCAATTGATTCCGCTTTTTCGCCCATCATCCGCGTGCAATATGTAGTAAGTCAAGCTCGTGTTGGTCAGCAGACGGATTTTGATCGCTTGACGATCGAAATTGAAACGGACGGCAGCGTTGAACCGCAAAACGCATTAGCGTATGCGGCCAAGATCATGAAAGAGCAGATGACGATTTTTATCAATTTTAATGAGGAAATCGCTAAAGCGCCCGACAACTCCGACAATGATGAAGATGGAAAGGCTTACCCGCCTTTTCTCGACAAGAATGTCGAAGATCTTGAGCTTTCTGTTCGTTCTGCAAATTGCTTGAAAAATGCTCAAATTCAATATATTGGCCAATTGGTCAACAAGACTGACGCAGAAATGCTTAAGACCAAAAATTTTGGGCGCAAGTCATTGAACGAAATTAAAGCATTGCTTTCCGAACATAATCTTACCCTCGGCATGAAATATGACGGTTGGGTGGCCCCCGAGAAACGCGAAGAAAAACACGAAGAATAATCCATTGACATTTATTGGATAATTCTCTTTAAAGACGAAAGGATAGGACCATGAGACATAGAAAAGCAGGTCGCAAGCTTGGCCGTAACGCTTCCCATCGTGATGCCATGTTCAGGAATATGGTAACCTCGCTTCTTGATCAAGAGCGGATCGTTACCACTGTCCCCAAGGCAAAGGAAGCGAGGCGAGTTGCAGAGCAAATGATCACATTAGGCAAGCGAGGCGATCTACATGCTCGACGTCAAGCCATGGCCTATATTCGTTCCAAAAGCATAGTTGCAAAGCTCTTTGATCAATTGAGCGGCCAGTATTCAGAACGACACGGGGGATACACGCGGATCATTCGTACAGGAACCCGATTGGGCGATGCCGCTCCTATGGCTATTTTAGAACTTGTTGACTATCAAGAGCAGGTTGAAGAAGTCAAGGGTGCTCAAGAGCAGTAGAATTTTTTGGCAAGTATTGTTTGAGGCTGGTATGGAATTCATACCAGCCTTTTTTTTCTAATTTTTTTGAGCATAATGGACACCAAAGAATTCCTACCGCCTGAGCGAACCAGGGTTGAAAACGATCTTTTTAATTTTCACTGTCACTCCGGGGTGAGTTGCTATCTTTCGTGCTGCCGTAATGTTGATATGTTGCTTTTTCCATACGACATTATCCTATTGAAGCAGCAACTGAACATTGCATCGTCTCAATTTTTACAGCAGTTTGTGTCCATTTGCGAAGGCAGCCACCCTTTTTTCCCGGGTCTGAAGTTAAAAATGAACGCCGATGAAGGTCAGCCCTGTCCGTTTCTCGGCGACAAAGGATGTACGGTGTATGTAAATCGTCCTTCCGCCTGCCGCACTTATCCACTTGAACGCGGCATTGAGCATCTCGGTCCGGGGCGGGGCTTGCGTGTACATTATTTCCTCACTCACCACCCTTACTGCAAGGGGCATGGCGAACAGAGGCGGTATTCTATTCGCCAATGGGAGCGCGATCAAAAATTGCATGATTGCAACTATTATAATGATTTATGGGGAGAACTCGACGCCTTTTTTGCCAGCAATCCGTGGGCCGGCGAAGGTAAAGCCGGACCTTATCAGCAATTGGCTTTTATGGTGTGTTACAACGTCGACACCTTTCGCGATTATGTCGAAACGCACGGGATATTGAATCAATTTCAACTGCGAAAGGATGAGCGGCAACGTATTGCTCGGGACGATGGATCCTTGCTTCAATTCGGCTTTCGTTGGTTGGAATTCATCTTGGGCGGCCATAAAAAATTATTTAAAAAATAATTGAGTTTGCAGTTCTTGCCGTCAATTCCCAATGGCCTGTAAGGCAAGCTTGAAAAATAATTTATGGTATGATACTGTAGCTAATTTATCGAAAGCCCGCCGACTTGTGCGGGCTTCAATCACACACATCCCTTCGACAGCTCTTTGGTGTCCTGCTTATTCAGTGGGATTGGCTTGCGGGATGGAGGTTTTAACCAAACACAGGAGATTTGTATGGCAGCAGTAACTATGCGGCAAATGCTTGAGGCCGGACTTCATTTCGGTCATCAAACGCGACGGTGGAATCCGAAAATGAAGCCCTATATCTATGGGCCGCGTAACGGAATTTATATCGTCAATCTTGACGTCACCATGAAGCTTTTCAAAAAAGCATATAATGCGATGGCTGAGGTGGTTGGCAATGGCGGTTCCGTGCTTTTTGTCTGCACCAAGCGTCAAGGGCAGGTAATCGTTAAGGAAGAGGCCGAACGGTGTGGCATGTTTTTTATCAATCACCGTTGGCTTGGCGGCATGTTGACCAACTTCCAGACAATTAAGCATTCTGTTGATCGTTTGAAAAAGATCGAAGCCATGCAGGCGGACGGTTCCATTAACCGCTTCCCCAAAAAAGAAGTGCTGCAGATGGAAAAAGAGCGGATAAAGCTGGATCGCAATATCGGCGGCATCAAGAATATGCGCAGCCTTCCTGACGTTCTTTTCGTCGTAGACCCCAAAAAGGAAGATATTGCCGTTGGCGAAGCGGTTAAGCTCGGCATTCCCGTCATTGCCTTAACGGATACGAACTGTGATCCCGACGGCATTGACTTTGTGATTCCTGGCAACGACGACGCTATTCGCGCTATTAAGTTGATCACGTCCACGATAGCTGAAGCGGTGCTTCAGGGGAAAATTCGTCGCGGGGATGAGACCGAAGCGAACATTGACGACATTGAAGCCGCCATGGCGTCGGGAGTCGAAGAAGAATTGGCCGCTAAAGTGGATGAGGCGTAACGTCGAGAACCAGCTGCCGTTCGGCTGCCGTCCTAACTAAACCGACATGGCAGCCTCAGGCTGCTATGTCGGTTTTTCTATGCTGTGTTAAAGAGTTAATTTTCAGGAAGCACCTACCTGTGAATAAGGAGAACGTACTGTGAATATCACAAGCCAAATGGTTAAAGAGCTGCGCGATAAAACCAACGCCGGCATGATGGATTGCAAGAAAGCCCTGACAGACACGTCAGGAGACATGGAAAAGGCTGTTGATTTGCTGCGACAAAAAGGACTTGCCGTAGCCGCGAAACGTGCCGGCCGTGAAACCAAAGAAGGCGTTGTTGAAACGTACATTCATGCCGGCGGCAAGCTCGGTGTTATGGTCGAAGTCGGGTGCGAGACGGATTTTGTTGCGAAAACCGATGATTTTAAAGCCTTTGCTAAAAACATCGCCATGCACATTGCAGCCGCCAACCCCGTAGCCATTAACCGCGAAGAAGTGCCCGCCGACGTGTTGCAGCGCGAAACGGACATTTATGTCAATCAGGCGCAGGAGTCCGGCAAACCCCAGCAGATTATCGAAAAGATTGTCGGCGGCAAGGTGGAAAAATATCTGGCGGAAATTTGTCTTCTTGAGCAGAAATACGTTAAAAATCCAGATTTGAGCATTCAGGACTTGTTGAACGAGTTGGTGGCCAAGATGGGCGAAAATATTTCCATCAAAAAATTCGCTCGATTCCAGATAGGTTGATCTTTTTTGCTGTCTGTATGAGTGAGTGGGAAAGCTCCTTAGTATGATCCGTGTACATGAGGTTGCGGATGAGTCGCGGAGGGCGGCGGAATGAAATTTAAGCGAGTATTGTTGAAAATCAGCGGTGAAGCGCTCATGGGTGATAAAGCCTACGGCATTAGCACCGAGGTGATTAAATTCTTATCGCAAGAAATCCAGGCGCTGCACAACCTCAAAATTGAACTCGCCCTTGTGGTCGGCGCCGGCAATATCTTTCGTGGAGTGGCCGGCGCCGCCAGCGGCATGGACAGAAGTTCCGCTGATAACATGGGCATGTTGGGAACGGTCATGAATTCTTTAGCGGTTCAGGACGGGTTGGAAAATCTGGGCATCCCCGCCAAAGTCATGTCGGCCATCACCATGTTGAATGTCTGCGAACCCTATGAGAGGCTCAAGGCGCTCGAACATTTGGAAAAAAAGCAGGTGGTTATTTTTGCCGCCGGCACTGGAAACCCCTATTTTACCACCGACACTGCCGCCGTGCTGCGGGCTCTGGAGATTAAGGCAGACGTCATCATGAAGGCCACCAGAGTGGACGGCGTATATGACCGTGATCCAGAGAAGGACGCTAACGCTGTTCGATATCATACGCTCACCTATTCAACGGTGTTGCGTGATGATCTGCGGATTATGGACGCGGCTGGAATCTCATTGGGACGCGACAATAATCTGCCGATATTTGTCTTCGACATGACCAAACCTGGCAATATTGTCAAGGCGGTCATGGGGGAAGACGTTGGAACGCTGATTACCAATTAACGCCTACCCGTCGCGCCTGCGCGACCGAGTCGTCGTTGCGGAGAACACCTTTTGAGCTTGAGGCGTCCGACAGGCCGCTGCATGAGGAGACTATGACAAACGCAATCATTGACCAGTTGAAAGATAAAATGGCGTCAAGCATTGACGCCCTCAAACGGGAATTGGTGAAAATCCGCACCGGAAGGGCGACGCTGTCGCTGCTTGACGGCGTTAAGGTCAAGGCCTATGGTTCGCAAATGACGATGGATCAGGTCGGGACCATGACCATTCCCGAGAGCAATATGATTGCCATCAAACCCTGGGACCCCCAGATGCTGCCGGCCATTGAAAAGGCGCTCTTGTCCTCGGGGTTGGGCTTGACGCCGGCAAGCGACGGAATTGTTGTCCGCCTGACCATTCCGCCATTGACGGGCGAGCGCCGTAAGGAACTGGTCAAGCAGGTCAAAAAAATCGGTGAAGAGTATAAAGTCGCTCTTCGCAACATCCGTCGGGACGCCAACGAAACCCTTAAAAAGCTCAAAAAGGATAAGGCAATCTCCGAAGATGAGATGTTCCGCCTCCAAGAAGATCTGCAAAAAATCACCGACGGATGCGTCAGCCAAGTTGACGAAATCACCGGCGGCAAAGAAAAAGAAGTCATGGCGGTGTGAACTCCTTGCATCGCTTCGTGTATAGCCGTGATTGAATCAACCCACAGCCTGACTGCGCCTCGTCACGTCGCCATCATCATGGACGGCAACGGTCGATGGGCCGAAGAGCGTCGGCGACCGCGCTTGTTCGGACATAAAGCCGGGGTTGATTCCGTCCGCGAGATCGTTGAAACGGCTTGCGAAATCGGCGTTAACGTGCTTACCCTGTACGCTTTTTCAACTGAAAATTGGAATCGGCCGTCCACGGAAGTGAGCGGTTTAATGGGACTGTTGCAGAGCTATCTGCAGTCGGAATTGCGGACCATGCTCCAAAACGACATTCGGCTGCATTGTTTGGGGCAGCCTGACCGACTGCCGACAGAGGTGCGAACAGTTTTGCTGCGAACCATTGAGGAAACCCGTTCGTGTTGCGGCATGACTTTGAACCTGGCCTTGAGCTATGGCGGTCGAGGCGAGATCGTCGAGGCTATGCGCGTTCTGGCGCGTAAATGTCAGGAAGGAGGTCTTGATTGGCAGACGCTTTCCGAGGCGGATGTGAGTGAACACTTGTTCACTTCCGGTCAACCGGATCCTGATCTCCTGATCCGCACCGGCGGCGAGCACCGGTTGTCCAATTTTCTCCTCTGGCAAGCTTCCTACGCTGAATTGTATTTCACCGATATTAAATGGCCGGATTTTCGGAAGGAACAGTTTCTGGAAGCGGTCAATAGCTTTCAACGCCGACAGCGCCGGTTTGGCAAAACCGGGGCGCAACTGCAGGCGGAGTAACGGCTATGAATCGAGTGATCCCCGGGGTCCTATTGGCCGGCGGCTGGTTTCTCCTGCTGTTTCTGGGGTCGCCTCAATTGTTGTGGGGCGTCGTCGCCGGTGGGGCGGCAATTGCTCTCCATGAATATTTCCGCATGACCTGCGCGTCGCTTGTCGGCGCGCGTCTTTGGGCCACCATCGCGTGTTGCCTGCTGCCTGTGCTGTGCGCCTTCGCCGGTGCAAGCGACGCAGTGCTCGCTGGGGTGATAGGCAGTTTGCTGATTGTAGTCGCTATAGCGTTGCATGGTTACGCCGCCATCCCCGACGTGTTTCGGTATGTCAGCTGCAGTGGTTTTGCCAGTCTCTATATTTCGCTTTGTCTGGCCTATGTGGTGCTGATTCGCTTTTTGCCGCAAGGCCCGTTGTGGTTGACCCTCCTGGTTGCCGTTGTCGCCGGTTCCGACACTGGAGCCTATTATGCCGGCAGGGCCTTTGGGCGCCGCAAACTCTTTCCGCAGATCAGCCCTAAGAAGACCGTGGCGGGGGGAGTCGGCGGTTTGGCGGCCGGCATGGTTGCGGCTGAGATTGTGAATCTATTGTTTCCCGTCAAGGCACATCCTGGTGTCCTGCTGCTCGCCGCCGGCCTGCTGATTGTTGTCGGCATTGCCGGCGACCTGACCGAATCGATGATCAAACGATCAGTCGGAGTCAAGGATTCGGGCACGATTCTTTTTGGCCACGGCGGGTTGCTTGACCGCATTGACAGTTTGCTGCTCACCGCCCCTGTCCTCTACTGCCTGCTTCGGTTCGGCGTATTGTGATGAAAGCCCTTTCGTTGCTCGGCTCAACCGGTTCCATTGGCACAAACGTGCTGGCGGTGGTGCGGCAGTTTCCCGAACATTTTCGAATCGTCGGGCTTTCCGCTGGACGCCGTATTGAGCTCCTGGCTGAGCAGGTGCGCGAATTCCAGCCCGAGTGCGTCTCGGTCGGCGATTCGTCGTTGGTCGCCGCCTTGGCGAAAAAACTCCCGCCGTCTTATCGATCCCGCATCCTGTGCGGCGTCGAGGGCAACTGTGCGGTAGCCTCGCTGTCGGAGGCCGACATGACGGTCTCCGCTGTAGTCGGCGCGGTGGGCCTGCTGCCGGCCCTTGCCGCCATTCGCGCCGGCAAGGACGTCGGGTTGGCCAACAAGGAGACCCTGGTCATGGCTGGGCGACTAGTCATGGACGAGGTTCGGCGCCATCAGGTCCGTCTGCTGCCTATCGATTCCGAGCACAGCGCCATTTTTCAAGCCCTGGAGGCCGGCCGCAAACAGGACGTGGCCCGCATTATCCTCACCGCATCAGGCGGCCCCTTTCGTACCTGGACTCAGGCGGCGCTGCAAAATGCCGTCCCGGAACAGGCCCTGGCGCATCCCAACTGGACCATGGGCCGAAAAATTTCCATCGATTCCGCCACGCTGATGAACAAAGGACTCGAGGTGATCGAGGCTCGCTGGCTGTTTGACGTCGAACCTGAGCGCATCGAGGTCGTGGTCCATCCCCAGTCCATCGTCCATTCGCTGGTGGAGTATCAGGACGGCTCGGTGGTGGCGCAACTGGGCATCCCAGACATGCGCATCCCCATTGCCTATGCCTTGTCGTACCCCAAACGCCTGGAATTGGGTTTGCAGCGTCTCGATCTGGCCCAGTGCGGCGGTCTTGCCTTCGAACCGCCCGATCATCAGCGTTTTCCGGCACTGCGCATGGCCTACGAGGCCCTCGCCGCCGGCGGGGTGAAGCCTGCGGTTCTTAACGCCGCCAACGAGGCGGCCGTCGAGGCCTTTCTCGCCGGGCGGATCGGATTCACCCAAATTGCCGAAGTCGTGGGCGCGGCGCTGGACAGCACCGCCCAGGGTGATGAACTCGACCTGCAGGCCATTCTGGCGGCGGATCAGGAAGCCCGCGTGGTTGTTGAGCGAGAGATTCAGTCTGCTTGAACCAGCCGAGCCTGGCCTTCCGTTTGTACTCCGCATTCCTCATTGTTGACATTATTCCTTAGGATTTCCATGAATTCCGTTCTCTCGTTCATCCTCGTCCTTGGCGTCCTTATTTTTGTCCATGAATTGGGGCATTTTTTATTGGCCAAGGCCTTTGGCGTCAAGGTGCTGAAATTTTCCCTTGGTTTTGGCAATAAGGTGATTGGTCGCCAATGGGGGGAAACCGAATATCTGATCAGCGCCTTCCCCTTGGGCGGTTATGTGAAAATGTACGGCGAGCAGTCCGAGGAAGAGATCCGTCCAGAAGACCGACACCGTTCCTTTTCCCACAAGCCGGTGTGGCAGCGTTTTGGCATTGTCTTTGGCGGGCCGTTGTTTAATCTGGTCTTTGCGGTGGCGCTGTTTTTTGTCATGTTCGTTTTTGCCGGCATGCCGGAACCGGTCGATTCCACCAAAATCGGCGAGGTTAATGCGGGCTCTGTGGCTGAACAGGTGGGGCTCAAAAGCGGCGACGTTGTCCGTGCCGTCAACGGCGCCCCGACCACCTCTTGGGATCACGTTTCCGACGCCGTCAAGGAGAGCAAGGGGGCGGAGATGACCCTGGAGGTTGAACGTCAAGGGCAGCTCTTAACCTTTGCCGCCAAGCCCACCATGCAAAAGGTGAAGAATCTGTTTGGCGAGGAGGTCGGCGAGCGGTACATGCTCGGGATTGTCCGCAGCGACGAAATTCGCTATGTGGACGCCACCATCGCGCAGTCGGGCAAGGCCGCCTTGGTCCATACTTGGAATCTGGGCTATCTCACGGTAATGGGCATCGTCAAGATGATCCAGCAGGTCATTCCGGCCAGCGAGTTGGGCGGTCCGATCCGGATCGCCGAACTGGCAGGGCAGCAGATGGAGGCGGGTTGGATGAATCTGCTCTATTTCATGGGACTGTTGAGCGTCAACCTCGGTATTCTCAATCTGCTGCCTATTCCGGTGCTTGACGGCGGCCACCTGGTCTTTCTTTCCCTGGAGGCGATGCGGCGCAAACCTTTAGGCGAGCGCGCTATGGATATCAGTCAGAAAATCGGCATCGCCATCCTCGGAACCCTGATGCTTTTTGTGTTCTACAACGATATCCTCCGGCTGGTCAAACGATGGCTGACGTCCTGATTCTGGCGATTGAGACGGCCACCGGGTGCGGCGGCGTCTCGCTGACCAAAGGGGGCGTTGACGAGGGTAGGGTGTTGGCCGAATACACCTTGCAGCCCGAGATCACCCATTCGCGGCGCTTGCTTGGCTCCGTTGGCGCCATGATGGAGGCGGCAGGAGTGGGTTGGGGCGATCTTGACGCTGTGGCGGTCAGTCTGGGGCCAGGTTCTTTCACGGGATTGCGCATTGGCATGGCGGCGGCCAAGGGCATCGCCATGGGCGCCAGCCTGCCCTTGCTCGGCGTGCCCACCCTTGACGGGCTGGCCGCGCAGGCAACGCCCACGGAATTGCCCTTGTGTTGCCTGCTCGACGCTAGGAAACAACAGGTCTATGCCGCCTTTTACAGTTTTCAGGCCGGCTGCTGTCTGCGAACCAGCGATTTTATGGTTGTCTCGGCAGAGCAACTGGCGCAGCGCATCCAGGCTCCGACCCTGGTGGTGGGACCTGGAATCAATGCCTGCCAGGCCACGCTTGCCGAGCAACCGTTGGCGCACTTGGCGCCTGTGGGTTTGCTCCATCCTCGGGCCGCATTTATTGGCTTTGTCGGCGCGGTGATGCTGGCGCAGGGGCAGGGCAACGACGATCTGGTCCCGCTCTATGTCCGCGCCTCCGAGGCGGAATTGAATCTGCGGCATCAGTGAAAGGAAAGAGGAAGAGATGATTCAACGCAAGCCAACGCGGCAAATTCATGTCGGGCCGGTGGCCATCGGCGGCGGCGCGCCCATTGCAGTGCAGTCGATGACCAACACCCTGACCGGCGACGTCGAAGCCACGGTTGCCCAGATCCGGAGCCTGGAGCAGGCCGGATGCGAGATCATTCGGGTGGCGGTTCCAGATTTGGAGGCGGCCGAGGCGATTGCCGCCATTCGGGCGCAGATCGCCATTCCCCTGATCGCGGACATCCATTTCGATTCCCGTTTGGCGGTGGCGGCCGTGGAACACGGCGCCCAGGGGATCCGCATCAATCCCGGCAATCTCGGCGGCCCCGACAAACTGGCGCGGGTGGTGGACGCGGCCAAGATGCACGGCGTGCCGATTCGGGTGGGCGTCAACTCCGGCTCCATTGAAAAGGACCTGCTCAAGCAGTACGGCTATCCCACCCCGGAACGGCCGGACGCCTTGATCGAAAGCGCCTTGGGCAATGTCCGCCTGTTGGAAAAGCTGCATTTTTTTGACGTCAAGATTTCGATCAAATCCTCGGACACCCTGACCACCATCGCCGGCTACCGCCAGCTCGCGCGTGCCACCGACTATCCCCTGCATCTCGGCGTCACCGAGGCGGGCGGGCTCATCGCCGGCACGGTCAAGTCCAGCGTGGCCCTGGGCATCTTGCTCTCCGAGGGCATCGGTGACACCTTCCGGATCTCGCTCACCCGCGATCCGGTCGAGGAAATCCGGGTGGCCTATGAACTGCTGCGCTCCCTGCGCATCCGCGAACGCGGCCCGGAACTGATCTCCTGTCCCACCTGCGGCCGCACCCGGATTGATCTGTTCACTCTCGCCGAACAGGTGGAGCGGCGGCTCCAGACCATGCAAAGCAACCTCAAGGTGGCGGTCATGGGCTGCGTGGTCAACGGGCCGGGCGAGGCCCGCGAGGCCGACATCGGCATTGCCGGCGGCAACGGGATCGGGATTGTGTTTAAAAAAGGCGAAATTTATAAAAAGGTGGCGGAAGCCGACCTGCTGCCGGTGTTCCTTGAGGAACTGGACAAGCTGGAAGCAGAACGAAAAAGCGGCGCCTAATCCAGGCTGCCGATGGCCCCGCCCCTCTTCTACCTGTATTTCTCGAACGGAGATTCGATATGCGTTATTCACAGATGTTGTTGCCCACCACCAAGGAAACCCCGTCGGAGGCCGAGGTCGTCAGCCACCAGTTGCTGATGCGGGGCGGATTCATTCGCAAGCTGACCTCCGGGATGTACACCTATCTGCCCATCGGGTTGATGGCCCTGCAGAAGGTGGCGGAGATCGTTCGTCAGGAGATGAACCGCGCCGGGGCCCAGGAGATCCTCATGCCCATGGTGCAGCCCGGTGATTTGTGGGAGGAGTCGGGCCGATGGAAGAAATACGGTCCGGAACTGCTCCGGTTCCGGGATCGTCACGACCGCGACTACTGCCTGGGACCGACCCACGAAGAGGTGGTGACCGACATCGCCCGTCGCGAACTGCAGTCCTATCGACAGATGCCGATCAACCTGTATCAGATCCAGACCAAATTTCGCGATGAAATTCGGCCGCGCTTCGGCCTGATGCGCGGCCGCGAGTTTGTGATGAAGGACGCCTATTCCTTTGACGTTGACGACGAAGGCGCCAGCCGCAGCTACGAAAACATGCGTCAGGCCTACTATCGCATATTTGAGCGCTGCGGCTTGGAGTTCCGCGCCGTGGAGGCCGACAGCGGCGCCATTGGCGGCTCCTTTTCCCACGAGTTCATGGTCCTGGCCGAGACCGGCGAGGACACCCTGGTGATCTGCGATTCCTGCAGCTACGCCGCCAACGTCGAGAAGGCGGCGATTGTTCTGCCTGAGGCGGTAGTCTCAGACGCGCCTCTGCAGGATATGGTCAAGGTCGAAACCCCGGGCATGAAGAAGGTCGACAAGGTGGCGGCGTTTCTCAAGGTGCAGCCCGCCGACGTGATCAAGACCATGTTCTACCTGGCCGACGGCGCGCCGGTGGCGGCCTTGGTGCGCGGCGACCGCGAGGTGCAGTCGGTCAAGCTCAAGAACCTGCTGGGCGCAACCGATGTCGAGCCCCTGGACGAGGACCAGATCTGGCAGCAGACCCGGCTGCCGGTCGGCTATCTCGGGCCGGTGGGGCTGGAACTGAAAACGGTCGCGGATCAGGAGGTGATGCGGATGGTCAACGCGGTGGCCGGAGCCAATGAAAAAGGCTGCCATCTCACCGGCGTCAATCCCGGCCGCGACTTCCAGCCGAGCGTGGTCGGCGACCTGCGCCAGATAACCACCGCCGACCGCTGCCCCTTGTGCGGCGGCGGCCTACGGCTCAAGGAAGGCATCGAGGTCGGCCATATCTTCAAGCTTGGCACCAAGTATTCCGAGGCCATGGAGGCCGCCTTTCAGGACAGCGACGGGCAGGCCAAACCCTTTGTCATGGGCTGTTACGGCATCGGCGTCAGCCGGGTGGTGGCGGCGGCCATTGAACAGAATCACGACGACAAGGGCATCATTTTTCCGGTGCCGCTGGCCCCCTTCCAGGTGATTGTTCTCAACCTTGGCCCCAAGGACGAGGCCTATTGCACGACGGCTGAAGCGTTGTACAACGGGCTGCGGGCGCAGGGGTTGGACGTGCTGCTTGACGACCGCGACGAGCGGCCGGGCTCCAAGTTCAACGACGCCGACCTGCTCGGTATTCCCTACCGGCTCACCGTGGGCAAGACCTTTGAGAAAGAGGGCAAGGTGGAAATGCGCTCGCGCAAAACCGGGGAAACGCAGGTGCTCGCGCTGGACGAGGCGGTTGACGTGCTCGCCGGACTCATTCGCCAGGCCCTTTCCTGATTTCGGGGGTTCCCCCCATTGACCGGAAACAGCACACGACCATGTCGGACATCAAACCGCTTCTCTCTTTAGCCGCAGCCTATCTCAACGGGATCGATCTGGCCCCGATCGGCAAGGCCTACGAGTTTATCTGCGAGCGTCACGCCGGCCAGCAGTATGTGACCGGTGAGGCCTATGTCGACCATCTGCTGGCCGTGGCCTCCAGTCTGGCTTCGATGAAGCTTGACCTCGACACCATCGTCGCCGGCCTGCTCCACGGCACGCTCAAGGAGCAGGTCGCCACCCCGGAGGAGCTAAAAAAGAAGTTCGGCGCCGACGTCGCCAACATTGTCGACGGCGCCACCCGGATCACCAATGTCCGCTACAACTCGCACCTTGCTCATGAGGCGGAAAACATCCGCAAACTGCTCCTGGCCATGGGGGCGGACATCCGCGTTTTGCTGGTCAAGCTGGCCGACCGCCTCCAGGACATGCTCAATTTGGATGTGGTCGACGAGGAGGAGCGGCGCGCCAAGGCCAGGGAAACCATGGACCTCTATGCGCCGCTGGCCAGCCGCATCGGCATCGAGTGGCTCAAGCGCGAGTTGGAGGATTTGGCCTTCAAGTATCTGCTGCCGGTGGAATACGCCGAACTGACCGCCCATCTGGAAAGCACCCTTGCCGAACGCCAGGCCTACGTTGACGAGGTTCTGGAGATCCTGCGCGAAAAACTCAAGGCCAGCAAGATTGTGCCGGTGCGGCTCCTTGGCCGGCCCAAGCACATCTATTCCATCTACAAGAAGCTGGTGGCCCAACGCATCCCTCTGGAGCGGGTCTACGACAAGGTGGCCTTCCGCATCATTGTCCGCACCGTCAAGGAGTGCTACCAGACCCTGGGCACGGTGCACGCCGACTGGACGCCGGTTCCGGGTCGGATCAAGGACTGGATCAGCGCCCCGAAGTCCAACAACTACCAATCGCTGCACACCACCGTGGCCGGGCCGCGCGGCCACTTTATCGAGATTCAGATTCGCACCGAGGACATGGACCGGGTGGCGCAGGAGGGCGTGGCCGCCCACTGGGCTTACAAGGAAGGACAGAAGATCACCAGCGGCGACGCCCGATTGTTCAAGGACCTGAAGCGGTTGGTGCAATCCCTGCAAGAGGTCGAAGACCCCAGCGAGTTCATGGAGTCGTTGCGCGGCGAGCTGTTTGAGCCCGACGTCTTCGCCCTGACGCCGACTGGCGAGGTGCGCGAACTGCCCCGGGGCAGCACGCCGATCGATTTTGCCTACGCCATCCATACCGGCGTCGGCGACACCTGCGTCGGGGCCAAGGTCAACGGGCAGATCGTCCAGCTCAAGCACGAGCTGCAGAGCGGCGACATAGTCGAGATTCTGACCCAGAAAAATCAACACCCCCGCCGCGCCTGGCTGCAGTTGGTCAAGACCAGCCGCGCCCGCACCCGTATTCGTCACTATCTGCGCCGCGAGGAAAAGGAACGCTCCCTTAAGCTCGGCCGCGAGATCTGCGAGCGGGAATTGAAGAAGTGCGACGTCAATCTGCGCGGTCTGCTCAAGAGCGGGCATCTTCGTTTGCTGCTCAAGCAACTCAACTGCAACACCCTGGAAGACATGCTGGTGCGGGTCGGCAGCGGCTCCATTACCGTGCCCCACCTGCTCAGGACCCTGCAGCCGGAGGAATTTCGCGAGGCCGAAGAGAAACGGCGGGCCGCGGAGATGCTCGAGCGGGCGCAGCGGACCGCTGAAGAGAGCCGGTCCGGCGCCACGCGGCGCAATGTGATCGACATCGACGGCGTCGACGGCATATTGATTAAGGTCAGCCAGTGCTGTCGACCGGTGCCCGGCGACCCGATCATTGGCTTTATCACCACCGGCTCCGGGGTATCGGTCCACAAGGCCGATTGTCACAACCTGCAGGCTACCGATCCGGCCCGCTGGCTGGAGGTGGCCTGGGCCGGATCGCCGCAGAGCACCCACCGGGCCGGGCTGACGATTCGCGCCGAGAACCGTAAAAATCTGCTGGCCGACATCAGCGGCGCCATCAGCGCCGACGACGCCGACATCGTGGAACTGAACGCCCGCACCACGGTGGAAAACATCGCCGAGCTGGAAATCCTGCTCGAAGTGTTCAATCTCAAGCACCTGCAGGTCGTGCAGCAGCACCTTCTGCAGATGCCGGAGGTGATGGAGGTCCGCAGACGGTAGGCGGCCGTTTGCAGGCCTTTGGTTTGGCAGGGCGGCCATGGAACAGATGATCTGCGCGGTCTGCGGCAATGAGGTTGAGAGCGGAAGGCTGCAATGCCCCTATTGCCAAGCCGAATGCAACGGCAACGTCCTGCCCCCGACCGGGGCCTTCCACCGTCTGGTCAATCTGAAAAGAGGCATGCCGCTGGTCCAGCTGGCTCTCGACCGGTTGGACGGTGAAATCAACCTCAGCAAGGGGCTGGGGTGCAAGGCGCTGACCCTGATCCACGGTTACGGTTCCAGCGGCGCGGGCGGGGCGATTAAAACAGCGGTGCTGCGCCAATTGCACTTCCTCCACCATCAGGGACGGATCCAAGACGTCATTCCCGGCGAAGAGTTTGAGGGCCGCTCCGGTCGCGGCCGTCAACTGCTGCGCCGTTTCCCCTTCCTCGCCGAACACCGCGATCTGAACCGCGCCAACCCTGGCGTCACCTTGATTATCCTGTGACCGGGCGACACTCCGTCGCTCCGCCAAACAGTCGGAAACACACGTCAACACTATCTACAAAGGGAGTTTATATGCGAAACGGTGATCGTCCGGCCGACGCTCTGCGTCCGGTCAGCGTCGAATATGGGTTGCAGCCCCACGCCCACGGTTCGGCGCTGATCCGAATGGGCCACACCCATGTGCTCTGCGGGGTGACGGTGGAAAACAAGGTGCCGCCTTTTCTCAAGGACAAGGGGCAGGGCTGGATCACCGCCGAATATGGGATGCTGCCCTGCGCCACCCACAGTCGGGGACGGCGGGAGGCGGTTTCCGGCCTGTCTGGCCGCACCCATGAAATTCAGCGGTTGATTGGCCGATCTCTACGGATGATGGTGGATCTGCGGCTGTTGGGCGAGCACACCCTGCGGGTGGACTGCGACGTGCTCAACGCCGACGGCGGCACCCGCTGCGCCTCGATCACCGGCGGCGCTCTGGCTGTGCGCATGGCCCTTGCCGGCATGGTCGAGCGCGGGCAACTTGCCGTTTTGCCGCCGCTCTTGCCGGTGGCGGCGGTGAGCGCCGGGGTGGTTGGCGGCCAGCCGGCGCTTGATCTGGATTATGCCGAAGACTCGTCCGCCGATGTCGACGCCAACTTTGTCATGAGCCGCGACGGACGGTGGATTGAAGTGCAGACCACGGCCGAAGGCGCGCCCTTTGCCCCGGAGCTGTTCACCGCCATGGCGGCCCTGGCCACGCAGGGCATCGGGCAGTTGTTCGAATTGTGGGATGCGGCAGGGGCGAAGGGGTGAAGCCTGCTCGGCGCAGCGAAGAAAAAAGGAAGGCGTTCAGTCGATAATCGAGGCGAATTTGACCGCGTCGAGATAGAGATCGTAGACCTTGGCCGGGTCGACCTTGATCATCCGCAGGGCCTGCAGGCATTCCTTGGATTTGCCCTGCTCGTAGGCGACAACAGCCTGCAGGAAGGGGGCGAGCGGCCCTTTGCCGACGGTCAGCGCCTCTTTGACCTCGTTGGATAGGGGCAGCTTTTCCATCATCTGTTCCATGGGCATGTCCAGGATGGCGTCAATCAAGGAAAAGAGGCCGAGGAGAAACGTCTCGGAGACATCCTGAGCGCGTTGGCTGTTCTCGGCCAACAGTTCGCACCACCGGGCCCTGAGCACGGACAATCGCACCAGTTCGGTCGGCTTGTCCGCCGCCAGTTCGGAGACGATCACCAGAGTGACAAAGCGGCGGATTTCCCGCTCGCCCAGGTAGGTGATGGCTTGGCGGATGGAATCGACCTGATGGAGCAGATGAAAATAGGCTGAATTGATGTAACGCAGCAGTTTGTAGGAGACGGCGACGTCGGCTTCGATGATCTTTTCAAGCCTCTCAACCGATGTTTCTCGTTTGTTGACCTCCATCAGGAGACGAAGCAGGCTGGTTTTGTTTGAGGCGATTTCAGTGATGCGCAGAGATTCGGGCCTGGCAAAAAAATAGCCTTGAAAATAGTGGAAACCGAGTTTGCGGGCGTGTTCAAACTCTTCGTAACTCTCTATTTTTTCTGCAAGATATTTAATGCTAAAGCGGGACAATTTGTACTGCAGCCGTTCGATTTCCTGCGGAGTCGAAAGGCGATAGTCGATTTTGATGATGTTCGTCAGTTCCACCAGCGGCAGCAGTTCCTTGGCGTAGACAAAATCATCAAGGGCAAGAATATAGCCCTGCTGAGAGAGATGGCGGCAGGCCTCGATCACCTCCGGGGTGGGCGCCACGTCTTCAAGAATCTCAACGACGATTTTATTTTTTGGAAAGGAGTAGGCAATCTCCTTGAGGAGGAGATTCTCGGTAAAATTGATGAAGCAGGGCTTGTTGCCGGCGATTTTTTCAATGCCCTCGGTGAGAAAGGCGGTGGAGAGCAGGCTGGTTGTGGCCCGGTCGCCGCTCAGTTCGCCTAAACTCAACCCCAGAGTCTGGCGGAACAGCAGCTCATAGGCAAACAGTTTTTTGTGGACGTCGAAGACTGGCTGCCGCGCTATATGGACATACATGAGGCCTCGGTGCGAACTCCGAAATTGATCATAGGCGGAGTATAGGCCAAATATTTACTTTGACCAAGAAATAACACCGGCCTAGCGCGGAAGCAACCGGAGCAGCGCCATGCCGTCCGGGGTGACCGGCTCGGTTTGGTGGAGTTGTTCGATCTCGGCCAGCGACATAAACCGGCCATAATCAATTTCTTCGGCCTGGAGGGTA
This sequence comes from Desulfobulbus sp., assembly GCF_030824455.1. GTDB lineage: Bacteria > Desulfobacterota > Desulfobulbia > Desulfobulbales > Desulfobulbaceae > Desulfobulbus. The sequence continues at coordinate 9,896 of NZ_JAVBXR010000110.1, read as the reverse complement.
AAGGGACCTTCGCTGGTGCAGGCAAAGATGCGGCCCCAGACTTTGTTGTTTTCGTCCTCGTAATACTGATCAAAAAGCCGGCGCAGTTGCACCCCCGCCACACCCAGTTCCTCACGCAGTTCGCGCTTTGCCGACTCCTCGTAGCTCTCTCCGGCCAGCACCACGCCGCCGGCGGCTAGATCCCAAAAGCCTGGATAGATGTCCTTGCTCATGGTCCGTTTCTGGAGGAACAGTTCGCCGCTGCGGTTGAACACCAGGATATAGGAGGCCCGGTGGATAAGGCCTTGCTGGCGCATGATCCGTCGGCTGACCGCGCCAATGGAGTTGTTGTCGCGGTCAACGATTTCGACGATTTCTTCGGCGGGATTGAGGGAATTGGCGGGCATTACGCCTCCTCGGTCCGCCGCTCCGCCGGCGTCAGCGGATGACGTATTTCCCAGCAGCGGTGAATGCGGCGGTTGCGGGAGAAATCAAAGGGCACGGTTTCGTCGCTGATTTCGCGAAGATCGAACTCCTGCTCCAGTGCCGGGTCCAGCTTGAATTTGCGGAAATTGGTGGAGAAAATCAGCACGCCGCCTTTGGCCAGATGCTGCATGGTCATGCGCAACAGGGCCGGGTGGTCGTTTTGCACGTCAAAGGTTTGTTTGCGGTGACGGGCATTGGAAAAAGTCGGCGGATCGACAAAAATCACCCCGAAGCGTTCGCGGTTCTGCTTGAGCCAGTCGATGCAGTCGGCCTCGACCATCTGATGCAGCGGGCCGCCAAAACCGTTGAGTGCCAAGTTGGCCTGGGCGCGGGTCAAGTAGGTTTCGGAGACGTCCACGGTGGTGGTGGCGGTGGCCCCGCCGATGGCGGCGTATACGGTGGCCGAGCCGGTGTAGGCGAACAGGTTAAGAAAGGTCTTGCCCTGGGCCAGCCGCCCCAGCCGCGCCCTGGTGAGGCGGTGGTCGAGAAAGAGGCCGGTGTCGAGATAATCGGTGAAATTGACCAGGAAACGGCCGCCGCCCTCGCGCACCTCGTAGAGCGCCCCTGGGCCGGGCTTTTTCTGGTACTGTTGCGCCCCTTTTTGTTTCTGCCGGGTTTTGATGAAAATCCGGCTGCGGGGCGTGTCGAACACCGAGCGAATCACCTGCATGGCCAGACTGAACCGTTCCTCAGCCTTGGCCGGCTCGATGGTGGCGGGCGGCGCATACTCCTGAACGTGAATCCACTCTTCGTAGAAATCAATGGCAAGATTATACTCAGGCATGTCGCCGTCGTAGATGCGGAAGCAGGTAATTCCCTCCTGTTCGGCCCAAGGAAGCAGCGAGGCGCAGTTTTTGATCAGCCGGTTGGCAAAATCAACCCCAGGCGCGCCAGGTTCCAAGGGCGTTGTGGTCCAGCGGGGCGTCGCTTTTTCCGTCAGCTGATTGTCGGAACCCACCAGGAGTTGGCATTTGATTGGTCCGTTGAAGAGCCGATGCCGCTCTGCCCAGTTCATGCCGGTCATCTCGGCCAGATCGGGGTTGGCGGTGAAGAAGCCCAGGGTCCAGCCGCTGAAATGGGCGGCAAAGACGCGGCCCAAGGACCGGTAGAGATATTTCACCGCCTCTTTTTCCGACAGCCGTTCGCCGTAGGGCGGGTTGGTCAGCAGGCACCCCTGGGGGCCGGGGCTCTGCAGCCGGGCCAGTTGCCGTTGTTTGATGACGACCATCTCGCGCAGGCCGGCGGCGATCACGTTTTTCCGGGCGGCGGCCACCACCTTGGGGTCGGCGTCGTAGCCGATGAACTGCGGCCAGGTCTCGGGCATGCCCCGGCCTTCGCGGTCCAGGGCCTCTTGCACCAGCCGTTCCCACAACTGAGGATCGTGTTTGTTCCAGGTCATGAAGCCGAAGGTCTTGCGCAACAGGCCGGGGGCGCTGTCGCTGAGCATCAGAGCCGCCTCAATCAGCAGGGTGCCGCCGCCGCACATTGGATCAAGCAGGATAGGTTCGCGGTCAACACGGTCAAGCCAGCCGGAAAGGCGGACGATGGCGGCCGCCAGAGTCTCCTTGAGCGGCGCTTCGCCGCCCCCGGTGCGATACCCGCGTCGGTGCAGGCTTTCGCCCGAAAGGTCCAGCGACAACGAGGCCCCTGTGCCCATTACATGGAGATTGATGCGGATGTCGGGGGCAAAGGCGTTGACGTCCGGACGCTTGCCAAAGCGCTTGCGGAACTGGTCGACAATGGCGTCTTTAATCCGCAGCGAGGCGAACTGGCTGTGGTTGAGGGCGGCGTTGACCAGGGTGGTGTGGACCGCAAAGGTCGATTCGACGGTGAAATGTTCGTCCCAGAGGATGTTGCCGGCGTGCAGGTAAAGGGCGTCCGGATCCGGGGCGTCGAACCGGGCCAGCTCCAGGAGGATGCGCGAGGCAAAGCGCGACCACAGGCAGGCCCGGTAGCCGGTTTCCAGATTGCCGGTCCAGGAGACCGCCCCGGCGCCTTCAACGATGTCTTCACCGCCAAAGACGGCAATCTCTTCGCTGACCAGGGTTTCCAGGCCGGAGCCGCAGGTGGCGGTAAACCGCAGGGGTTGCTTCTTCTTTGTCTTGGAGGTCGGACGGATGCGGAGCATGAATTCTAGTCGTGTTGGCTGAACAATCTGTAGAGAGCAAACCCGGAAGGTCGCCTCAATGAAGGGGGCCACGGGAGAGATGGCGGGACGGAACTGGCGCTGTGGGCTGAATATCTTGACAAGGCGTGCAACCTGTGCGAACCATGGGAGAAAAAGTCCGCGCTCATGAGGGCAAAGGACGTGTCGGTTGATGCGCTTGCTGTGAGCCGCGTGCAAGCCGCTGGCGTGCAACAGGCACGCACCATAGCCATTCTCGCCGGGGAAGTAAACAAGAACAAGGCTCCACGGCGCGTTCTTTGCCGCAGGGGGTGCCCGGCAATGAGCCGCCTTGGGGTCAGGCTATGGGAATCAAAAGGATTTCTCACCCCGATGGGCGTCATTTTGCAAGACCGCACCGCAGGGTGGACGGACCGTCGTGCAATGAACCGGGACAGAGAGGTTTGGCGATTTTTTTACTGGAGATCGACAGAGGAGACTTCAATGGACGAACCAAGTGCAAGTCCTGGCGCGCAGGCCGCAGAGGAAAGCAGGCTCAGCCGCGAGCAGAGGCATGCCTTCAAAAATATCTTCAGCATCATCATTGCCAATGCGGAGATGATCGACGAGGACCTGCCCGCCGCCGAGCCGGTGCGGCGGCGGCTTGAGCGGATCGTTGCGGCCAGCCGTCGCGGCGAGCAATTGGTGCAACAGATCTGCAACCTGACAACGCCGCCAGCCCACGACGAGACCTCGCCAGCCGCTCCGGCTTCTCGCCTCGCCGCGCCGCCCGGCCGGGTGCTGGTGGTGGACGACGAGCCTGATGTGGTGGAGATTATCCGCCGCTATCTGGAGAAGGAAGGGATGCGTGTGCAGGGCAGCACCGACAGCAGGGAAGCGCTCGAGTGGCTGCAGAGCAATCCCTTTCAGTTTGATCTGGTGATTTCCGATTTCGACATGCCGCTTCTCTCTGGAATCGAGCTGTGCCAACGTGCGCGTGGTTTGCGGCCCGACCTGCCGGTGATCATGGTCACCGGCCATGATCACCGGGGCTCAGGCGAGCAGTTTGCCGATGTTGGGATCAGGGCGTTGTTGCTCAAACCGCTCGACAGAAATGATTTGCTGAACATGGTTCGCCGTCTTTTGCCGGCTTGACATTTCGCGGGCCAGCAGGTGTAATGGATGAGGTTGCATGTTTTACCCGCGCGAGATTGTGATGCGATTCCAACAAGTTTTTATTGCCGTTCCCCAAAGCCCCCACAGAATGCATGGCTGAAATCCTGATCATCGACGACGACCAACTGTTTGCCGAAACCGTTGCCGACAAACTGGACAGTCTGCACCATTCCGCCCATTGCGTCCACACCCTGGCGGATGGCCTGGAAGTGGCGGCGGCCGGCGTCTTTGACGTGATTCTGCTCGACGTCTGGCTCCCGGACGGCAACGGTTTGCACATGATCGACCCCTTGCGGGCCGTCCCCTCGGCGCCGCAGGTGATCATCATCACCGGCCAAGGCGATCCAGACGGGGCCGAACTGGCCATTCGCCACGGCGCTTGGTGCTATCTGGAAAAAAGTTCCATCGTCAAAGAAATCGCCCTGTCGCTGACCCGCGCCCTGCAATACCGGCAGGCCCTGCGCGGCCAGAAGGCCGTGCTTAAAACCGTGGAGCGCGACCAGCTGGTGGGGGAGAGCCCGAGCTTCCTGCATTGTCTGGAAACGCTTGCGAAGGCTGCGGCAGCCGACGCCAGCGTCCTCATTGCCGGCGAATCGGGCACCGGCAAAGAGGCTTTTGCCCGGGCCATCCACGCCAACAGCCGTCGCAAGAACGGCAACTTTGTGGTGGTCGACTGCACCGCCTTGCCCGAACAGCTGGTGGAAAGCGTGCTCTTTGGCCACGTCAAAGGCGCCTTCACCGGCGCGGACCGGGCCAATCGCGGCCTGATCCGGCATGCGGACCAAGGCACGCTTTTTCTCGACGAAATCGGCGAGCTGCCGTTGGCGACGCAAAAGAGTTTTCTTCGGGTCCTGCAGGAGCGCGCTTTTTGTCCGGTGGGCAGTCAGGAGGAGTGCAAGAGTGATTTTCGTCTGATCTGCGCCACCAATCGCGATCTGGCGGCTATGACCGAGCAGGGATTGTTTCGCGAAGATCTGCTGTACCGCCTCCGCGGCCTGTCTCTGACGCTGCCGCCCCTGCGCGAGCGGGAGGGCGACATCCCGCTGCTGACGACCCATTTCCTCAGCCGCCTGGTTCAGCGGTACGGGCAAGAGCAGAAGGAATGCATGCCCGATTTCATCGACTACCTCACCTCCTACAGCTGGCCGGGCAATGTCCGCGAACTGTCCCAAGCCATTGAATCCGCCTTTGCCCAGGCCGTCTATTCGCCGGTCCTGTTCACCCAGCACCTGCCGGTGCACATCCGCACCGCCCATGCCCGCGCCAACGTCACCCGGCAGGAGGCCGCCCCTCTCGCTCCACCGTCTGCCGTTCCGCCCGTGCTCGTTTGGCGGGAGGCCAAGGACGCCTTTGAACGCCAATACACCCGTCATCTCCTCCAACAGAGCGAAGGCAACATCATGGAGGCCGGACGTCTCTCCGGCCTTTCCCGCACCCGTCTTTATCAGCTGATCAAAAAATATCCGGAAGCATAGTTGTTGCTCCCGATCATATTCCGGAACGCTGCAGGCTCTTTTTTTGCCGACTCCTGTTCACTTCCCTGGACACAGTCCCCTTTTGTTGACACCTTTTGCCGGCCCGTTTCCGAACAGCTTTTTGCGGCGCAGAGACCGCAATGGGCTGCCGGGCAGGCTTTGCAGGCATTTTTGCCTGCTCAGTCTCGACAGGCATGTTCCTTGCCAAACCCCAGGCAAACGGCAATCTTTTCCGGTTGACTGGGTAAAAAAGGTGAGGGACTTGTAATGAACGTGCTGTTATACGCGGCAAAACAGACCGAAAGCGGTGAGCGGCTGAAGCGCTCCATAGAGGCGTCTGCGTCTTTGGAAGCTCTGGTCCATTGCTGCAACATGCCGGAATTGATTCGTCATTTTCAGACGCCTGATCCGCTGCCGAAGATCGTTGTCCTGCTGGCTGCGAACCGGCAGGATTTGAAGATTTTCGAGGCGTATCGTTTTCGTCTGGAGCAGGTGTTCTTCATCCTGGTGCTGCCCGCCGCCGACGCCGAAACCGTGGCCTGCGGTCATCAGTTGCGGCCACGGTTTATTGCCTATCAGGACAGCGATTTCAGTGAAGTCTGCGCCGTGCTTGACAGGTTGGAAGCGCGGCGCGACGGCCTTTCCAGCGGCGACAAGCCGTGCGCCCCATAAACGGGAACATCATTATGAGCCAGGAACAACTTTTTGCCTCCTTTATCCTTGATCGTCGGGCCGGGATTGAAATTGCCCTGCCGGCGGAGCAGGTGATCGAAGCCATGCCGCTCAACGCGCCGATTCAGCCTTTGCCCACCGGCGCCGTGTTTCTGGAGGGCGTCATGCCTCTGCGCGGCGACGTCATCCCGGTGATCAATCTGAAAAAACGGTTGGCCTTGGCGGAGACTGAATACGGCGCGGACGCCAAGGTGGCGGTGATTCAGTTCAACCGCAAACGCTACGGTTTGCTGGTTGACGACATCCGCGACGTCCTCCGGGTTGCGCCCGAGTTGATCGAACATCTGGACGCCTTTCTCCTTACTGAAGAAACGGTCATTGCCGACCTGATCAAGTTGGAGCAGGGGAGGCGCACCTTGGAATTGCTTGATCTGCAGCGGCTTTTCCCGGACGGCGCGGCCGCGATTGAAAGCGTCGTTGACCGCAACGAACAGCCGCCTGCGGCGGCGCGCACCTATTCGCAATTCGTTGTCTATTCCTGCCGGCGGCAGGTCTACGGCATTCCGGTCGCCGACTCCAGGGAGATTTGTTTTTTTGCCGACATTGATCAGACCTTCAAGAGCGGCAAAGTGGAGGGGGCGTTGCAACTGCGGGGCCAGACCATTCCCGTGCTCTGCAGCGCCACGCTGCTGGGCTGCACCGAGGAAACCCTCCAGCCCACCGAAGACACCCGCATCCTGGTGATGCAGTCGGACAACTTGTCGTTTGGTCTGATCGTCGACAAGGTTCATCAGATCCTGGTGGTGGCCGACGACGAGATCCTGACCATCCCCGGAAACCACCTGCCGCACCTGCAGGGCGTATGCAACAACAAGCAGTACAACAACATTATGCTGCTTGACGTCCAAGGGCTGATCAGCTCGCAAACGGACAAGATCAACGCCATGTCGCGGCTGCGCAAAACCGGCGGCGACTCCGCCTCAGAGATCGAGCCGGCGGCCCGCCACCTCATCACCGAGCATTGCTACCTGGTGTTCGCCATCGGCAAGCACTACGCCATTGAACTGAAAGACGTGCAGGAGATCATCGATTGCGGCGATTTCATGCAGATCGCCAGCGGCGGCGGTTTGGTGCAGGGCATCATCAACCTGCGCGGGCGGATCGTGCCGGTGTTGAGCTTGCGCAATTTTTACAATTGCCCGGATCATAACGTGACCACCAAAGAGCTCGGCCGGGAGGACAAGCTGATCATCGGCAAGGCCAACGGCAACCTGGTGGCCCTCTTGGTGGACGAAATCGTCACCATTTACAAGCAGGAGCGGTTTCACGCCACGCCCTCGTTGCGGCCGGAGCTGCAGTCAAAGAAGGACACCCTTGATCGGCTGATAGAATTTGTCAACGATAACGGGCTGAAGGAACATGTGCTGGTTGTCAATGTCGCCAATGTCCTGCGCAATCATCTCCAGATTCCTGATCAGGAGACCACTGCGCCGGAGGCGGCTGCGGCGGAAGACCACGTCCTGGTCGATCACCGTAACTCCAGTGGACACACACAAAGTTGAAATATCGAACGGAAAATCAATGGAGGAAACAATGGCAACCGCAGAACAATCAATGACCGGCATGGATCTGTCTTTATTTGAAACCTTGGACGAACCTGGTTTCATGGTCGACGCCAAACGAACCGTCATTTGGGCAAACCCCGCATTTTTTGAGACCTTTGGCCTGGAATCGGCTGCAGTGATCGGCAAGATGACCTGCGAGGAAACCTGCAATCTTCACCTCTGCGGCTCCAAGGATTGCCCGGTGGAAAAAGCGGGCCGGGTGCACAAACCGGTCACCGCCGAGGCCATCCGCAACAACGGTTCCGGCCTTCGCTATTACCGCTCCCTGGCCCGGCCGCTGCCAAACGGCTCCGGCCAGACCCTGGTCACCATGACCGACGTCAGCGACCAAAAACAGCTGGAAGCCCGGTTGCGGCAGATGGAGACCGATCTCAACGTCATTCCCACCCCTATTCTGGAAATTGACGATAAATTCACCGTCACCTTCATGAATCCGGCGGGCGCGGCGATTGCCGGTCTGACCCCGGACGAGGCGGTGGGCAGGAAGTGTTACGACCTGTTCAAGACGCCGCACTGCAAGACCGAGAAATGCGCCTGCGCCCGGGCGATGAAGACCGATTCGGTGGTCACCGAGCAGACCATTGCCCGGCCGAAGGATGGGGTGATCGTGCCGATCAAGTACACCGGGGCGCCGATCAAGGACGCCAAGGGCAATATTGTCGGCGCTGTTGAATACGTGCTCGACGTCACCGAGGAAAACAAACAGCAGCAGATGGCGGAGGAGAAGATTGAAAACCTCAACACCATCCCCACGCCTATCATGTCGATCGACACCGACTTCACCATCACCTTCATGAATCCTGCGGGGTCGTCCATTGCCGGTCTGACCCCGGACGAGGCGGTGGGCAGGAAGTGTTACGACCTGTTCAAGACGCCGCACTGCAAGACCGAGAAGTGCGCCTGTTTCCGGGCGATGAAAACCGACAGCATCGTCAGCGAGCAGACCATCGCCCGTCCGCGCGACGGGGTGATCATCCCAATCAAGTACACTGGCGCGCCGATCAAGGACGCCAAGGGCAACATCAAGGGCGCGCTGGAATACGTGCTCGACGTCACCGAAGAAAGCAAACAGCAGCAGATGGCGGAGGAGAAGATCGAAAACCTCAACACCATCCCCACGCCGATCATGTCGATTGACACCGACTTCACCATCACCTTCATGAATCCTGCGGGATCGTCCATTGCCGGCCTGACCCCGGACGAGGCGATAGGCAGGAAGTGTTACGACCTGTTCAAGACGCCGCATTGCAAGACCGAGAAATGCGCCTGCGCCCGGGCGATGAAAACCGACAGCATCGTCAGCGAGCAGACCATCGCCCGTCCGCGCGACGGGGTGATCATCCCGATTAAGTACACCGGGGCGCCGATCAAGGACGCTAAAGGCAACATCAAAGGCGCGCTGGAATACGTGCTCGACGTTACCGAAGAAAGCAAACAGCAGCAGATGGCCAACGAGAAGATCGAAAATCTCAACGCCATTCCCACCCCGATCATGTCGATTGACACCGAGTTCACCATCACCTACATGAATCCGGCCGGCGCCGCAATTGCCGGCCTGACCCCGGACGAAATGGTGGGCAAAAAGTGCTACGATCTCTTTCGCACCCCGCACTGCCGCACCGAGAAATGCGCCTGCGGACAGGCCATGAAGCGCGACGCAATTGTCACCGAGGAAACCATCGCCCGTCCGCGCGACGGGGTGATCATCCCGATCAAGTACACTGGCGCGCCGATCAAGGATGCCAAGGGCAACATCAAGGGCGCGCTGGAATTCATTCTCGACGTCACCGAGGAGGCGCGGCAACGCCACGACGCCAACACCAAGATCGAGAACCTCAACGCCATTCCGACCCCGATCATGTCGATCGACACTGATTTCTCGGTCACCTACATCAATCCCGCCGGCGCCCAGGTTGTCGGTCTGACCCCGGACAGCGTCATTGGCCGCAAATGCTACGATCTGTTCAAAACGCCGCACTGTCAGACGGAAAAATGCGCCTGCAACCGGGCGATGAAGACCGATGCGGTGATCAGCGAGGAAACCATCGCCCGTCCGCGCGACGGGGTGATCATGCCGATCAAATACACCGGCGCGCCGATCAAGGACGCCAAGGGCAACATCACCGGCGCCCTCGAGTTCGTCCTCGACATCACCGACGAGGCCCGGCAACGACAGGAGGCCAATGAGAAGATCGAAAACCTCAACGTCATTCCCACCCCGATTTTCTCCATCGACACCGATTACACCATCACCTACATCAACCCGGCCGGGGCCAAGGCTTTGGGCGCAAGCGTGGACGAGGCGATCGGCAAGAAATGTTTTAGCCTGTTCAACACCACCCATTGCAACACCGAGCACTGCGCCTGCAGTCAGGCGAT
>NZ_JAVBXR010000040.1 GCF_030824455.1 Desulfobulbus sp. | reverse complement strand
ATTTTCACCTGCCAAGTGAGTTTTCAGGACAGGCGGATATTGCAATATTTTTACTGAAATTTCAATATGTTGATTTTAATTTTACGTTGATTTTATAGATGTTTTTTCACTGAACCAGGATAATAATTTTCAGCAAGTTTTAAATCAATGTTTGGCTTTGGTATTTCGCCATCTAATGGGACAACAGGGAATTTTTTCCCCATAATTGTGAACTCGTATTTTCCTAGGTATATTCCAAGTTCATCTGGTGTTTTTATAACGCCCTTTGGCTTCTCAGAAAGGTCCACCACAATACTGCCCTCGAAAAATGTATCGGGAGAAAGTTTGTCGCAGGAAAACAAAGCTATGTGTGAATTGACGGGTTTACCATTTTGTTCCCATTGGAAAATCGAAAAGTCGATGGCTTTGCCAGTTAGAGAATTAAAATTTCCTCCTTCGGTCCTTGTAACTTTACCATTTTCTGAAATCCAACTTTTTACACTTCCTGCCTGTACAGAACCTCCGCTGTAAAATCCAGTTTTCCCACGGAGTTGAGTGATGACATACGGAAATTGAATCTCCAAATTCAAGTTTTCTACGGGGGCAGAGTTTCGATTTTTATTCAATATTTGCAGCCTGTATTCCTGGAAAGGGTATTTGTATTCGCTTCTAGATAGGTCCGGGAAATCTTGGAGACTAATTCTGACTGTCAGTTTGGGTTTCAGGGATTCAGAATCCTCTTTGAGAATGAGATTGTTCCTCACGTAAAAAACAATGATAAGCCCAAGCAGGACGAATGAAATAAAAGCGGTCCAAAGGGCTTGATGGTGTTGATTTTTCGATAAAAAATAAAGCGCACCTCCCCCTGAAAGACCAAGAACAGCTAGTAATATATTCAGACACCATTCTGGAATCACTTTTGAACTCCTTGAGATAGACAGCTGACCCGTCTCTTCCATTAAAGTATTAACTATTGCTGTTCATCGAACAGGATTTAATATGCAGAAAGGTTCCCAGTCCAATCCATTAAATTACTATGGTTTCGATTGTTTTATTTTTCCTTCATTTTCAACCAATTATATAGGTTTGGCAATGATGTTTCGTATTTTTTAGCCACAAAGGTCTTGGTTGATCCATTTTTCAGCAGTGCGAGGATTTCCTCCTTGTGCTGATCCAATTTACTCTTCCCTGGCCCCTTGGGTCTGCCAAGCACTGCCCCGGCGGCTTTTCTTGCCCTCAAGCCCTCTTTCGTCCTCTCTGATATCAAGTCCCTTTCGATCTCGGCAATCATGGCAAGCATGGTCAGCACGATTTTACTCTCCATTGATCCATTCAAAGACCACCCGCCCTTGACGGCATGCACGGCAACGCCTTTCTCTTTCGCCAATTGCATGATTTCAAGAATCTGCAGGGTGGATCGCCCCAGCCTCGAAAGCTCAGAGACAATAACCGCATCCCCTTTTTTCAAAGTTCCAAATACTTCACCAAACTTTCTTTTCTTCCAATCTTTAACACCACTGATTTTTTCCTCTACCCATTCCACCCGGCCAAGGTTCTTTTCATTGGCAAGCAATGCGATGTCAGCCTTGTTTTTCTCTAAATCCTGTTCAGCCGTTGACACTCTCAAATAGCCTATCGTTCTTGCCATTCCCTAGCCTCATTTTCTCAAATTTTCTTCAGTGCAAAATGAATACCTCAAATTCTGAATTAAACTTGATACCAATATAAAACAAATGTCCATACTATAAACATTATAAAATGTATAATTTTTAACGTTCATTTTGACCTTACACTGCTCGGGGAAATCCAGACGCTGGACATGAAAATCTTGTCATTGCTCGGTAGCCGCCGAAAGTCCGCGCACGGAAGCATTTTGTGGATCAAAATACACGCCATGAAAAGGAGCTCTCCTGATGAACCGCATTTCAAAAAGATCCAAATTGCCTCTTTGCGCCTGCGGTGGCGGACAACCGGAGAACTGGCAGGAACTGCCGGCAAGGGCTGGGATTACATCGTGGCCACGGTCGGTAAGCAACCCCTCGCCGACGCAATGATGGCGATGATGAACGCCTCAGGACATTGCCGAGGCCTGGATGCAACTGATTGTGAATATGAACCGGAAAGATTAGATCGCTCGACGAACTGGGGACGAGCAGGCAATAAATGTTGATCGGGGAATAAATTTTGAATTATTGTCATATTTTGCTTTCACCCCCTCGGGTTCCTGTCTTAATAATGAACTGTCGAGGCAGGGGAACGCCCTGAAAGAATATATGGAAAGAGGGAGGTGTCATTTTGTCGACAATGAAGAGAGGAATGGTTTGCGGTGACAATCAACAGGAATTGCCGAACATACTAGAACAATATCAGCTATATTTATTGCAAATGAAACATCTGTCATGCTTGGCCGGCAGAGGGAATGCTGTCTCTGTGAGAGGGTTGTATAAATTTGCTCTGTCAATAGGCGTTATTGCGTCTTCGTGTTTATCCCCCTATTGCAACAACGCTTTTGCCGGTTCCGTCTCTTGGATGGGCTCGGTGGATTCTAGTTGGCACACGGACGGAAACTGGGTGTGGGACGGCCATACTCCGACAGGCTCTGATAACGCTCAAATTGACGCCGGGCCCACAGCGGTAATTTCCAGTTCGCCCGGCGCGGTCGCCAACCTGTTCGTTGGCACGGTTAACGCTGGCGCACTATCTATTGAAAATGATTTGACGTCAACAACTGCAACGTTGGGAAACAACAGCGGCTCTTCCGGGAATGTCGCGATCTCTTCTTCCCGTAACTGGAGCAATAGTGGATATCTTTACATCGGCAACGCCGGCACAGGACTATTGACGCTTGCAGGCGATTCTTCTGCAAGCGCGGATACGGCTTATTTAGGCACGGCAGCGGGAGGCGACGGAACAGTCACTCTTAACGGCAATTCAGATTTTTCTACAACGCATTATTTGTTTGTCGGTTATGGCGGATCCGGGACGTTGACTATTGCTTCCGGTCAGGCAACCAGCGAAATCGGCGTATTGGGCGACGGCACGGGATCTGACGGCACGGCGACGATAACGGGAAGCGATTCTTCGTGGATCAATAGTGGAACCTTGACGATAGGCGGCGGTGGTCAGGGAACTATAGACATTACCGACGGCGGACGTGTTTCTAATACTATTGGCGTGATCGGCAACGCCTACAATGGGTTGACAAGTGCGGTCACTGTCGCCGGAGCCGACAGTCTTTGGACCAACACCGGTCAGTTATTCGTCGGTTCGTATGGAACGGCAGAACTGCACATTGAAGATGCAGGCGAGGTAACGAGTGTAGGCGCGGTTATTGGTCGGCACTCGGTAAGTTCAGCAACGGTTACTGGCGCTGGATCCATTTGGTCAAGCGGATTCCTCGCTGTCGGTGGAGATCAGGCCGACGCTGGAGGCACGAGCGGCAACGGAACTTTGAATATTCTTAATCAGGGCCAGGTCAACAGTGCCGGAGCGAGTTTGGGCGATGCAGTTGGGGCGACGGGCGCTGTTACGATACAGGGAACGGGATCAACTTGGCAATCAACTGACCGGATTGGGGTTGGGAAACATGGCAACGGAACTCTGACCATTGCAAACGGGGCACAAGTGCAATCCACCGGCGGACTTGTCGGATGGTTAGCAACCGGCAGTGGAGAGGTGAGCATAACCGGCGCGGGAAGCAGTTGGATCAATACCGGCCATTTTTTTGTTGGGAACGAAGGCGACGGCGTTTTGGCCATCTCTTCAGGAGGCTTCTTGACGAATGTCGATGGGTACGTCGGCACAGAAGCCAATGCTGACGGGACGGCAACCATTACAGGCTTGGGGTCGTCATGGGTGAACACGGGCGATTTTTTGGTGGCTCACAACACCGGTTCGACTGGAACGGTTACGATATCTGATGGGGCGACGGTGAGTGATGTTCAAGGCCTTTTGGGAGATCTCGTCGGATCCAATGGGACATTGACCGTCACGGGACCAGGCTCGCTCTGGTCAAGTAGCAGCGACGTCAATGTCGGACGGTTTGGAACCGGGACGCTGACCATCGCAGATGGCGGACGGACAGAAGGGAACAGGGGATACATTGGCAACGAAGTGGGATCATCTGGCTCCGCCCTGGTAACTGGCGCAGGGTCCGTCTGGTATACAGTTGGAAAATTTGTCGTCGGTCTAGACGGCAGTGGGACGCTCACAGTGGCAAACGGCGGCAAAATTAGCACTGGCGAGATAGATATTGCCTACAGTGCAGGCTCGTCGGGTGTTCTCACTATTGGAGCTGCAGCGGATCAGACTGCGACAGTCGCTGGAATACTTGACACGGATCAAATTCACTTTGGTTCTGGCAATGGTCAGCTGATTTTCAATTTTACAGACTCATATACCCTTGGTGCCTTGATCGATGGTTCTGGTGAAATCTCTCTCTATTCCGGCAACCTGTACTTAACGGGCGCAAGCGAAGAGTTCACGGGGAACACTAACATTTTCAACGGCGTACTTTCGATCAATGGAACACTCGGGGGAAACGTATTTGTTAGTTATGGAGGGGAGTTGAAAGGATCTGGAACGGTCGGATCCATCTCAATTGGTTCGGGAGGCGTCTTGGCTCCGGGAAATTCAATTGGCGTCATGACGGCTGGAGACGCGACCTTCGCATCAGGTTCAACCTATGAAGTGGAAGTCGATGCAGACGGCAACAGCGACAAGATCGTTTCGACGGGGCCGTTACCATAAATAGCGGATCAGCTATCAGTATACTGCCGGAAAATGGAACAGACGACGGATCCACCTATGATCCATACACTACATACACCCTCATCACCGCTGACGATGGCGTTTTCGGCACATTTGGCGCCGTCAGCGACGCCTTCGCATTCCTTGACGTGAATTTGAGCTATGACGCAAATAACGTCTACTTGGCCTTGTTGCGCAACAATATGGATTTTACAAGCATAGCGGAAACCCAGAATCAGATTGCTGTTGCTGGAGTTGTCGAGACGCAAGGCACTGCCGGGGCCTTGTACCGCGCCGTTTTACCGTTGACTGAGCATGACGCTAGGGATGCTTTTGATCAACTGTCCGGCGAGGTGTACGCCTCGACCCAAAGCATGCTCTTGGATGACAGCCGGTTTGTTCGGGAGGCTATTTTGTCTCACACTCATGTCACCCCAACAGCAAGAAGCAATAATCGAGAAGCGGTGGCTGGGCAGAATGAAAAGTATGCGGTGTGGGGCGCTCCTTTCGGGGCATGGGGAGATTGGGATGGAGACGGCAATGCGGTTTCGCTTGATCGTTCCATTGGCGGCGTCGTTGCCGGATGTGACGTCATGCTTGGTTCTTCATGGACGACCGGTTTTGCCTTTGGTTACAGCAAGACTGACTTTGACGTCGACTCTCGCCTGTCCTCTGGGTCAGCAGACGGCTATCATCTCGGAACATATGCGTTGAAACAACTTGGCGGTCTGGATCTCACGGCTGGCGCCGCGTACAGTTGGCATCAAGTCGACACCGACCGGACAGTACAGTTCAGTGGCTTTCGAGACGACCTCGAAGCTGATTACGATGCAGACGCTTCCCAATTTTTTGGAGAGGCAAGCTATAATTTCACAACTCAAACTGGCCGGATCTCACCGTTTCTCAATTTGGCCTATGTTAATTTAAACACCGACAGTTTTACTGAACAAGGCGGAGAGGCGTCTCTGCAGGTCGCCTCGTCAAGTCAAGACATGGTCTACAGCACCTTCGGATTCCGTGCGGAAAAGCAGGTCGCTATCGGTGGGATGCTTCTCAAACCCAATGGTTCGTTAGGTTGGCGTCATGGGTTTGGCGACAACGTTCCGACCGGGGATGTTGCTTTTGAAAGCGGCAACGCCTTTGCCGTCGAAGGCGTCTCGATTGCCCGCAATGCGATTGTCGGGGAATTTGGCATTGCCCATGATCTGACCGAGAACGCATCAATAAATGTTGCATACAACGGGCAGTTCTCGTCCGACCTCAACGACCAGGGCGTCAAAGCGACCTTTGTCGTCAAGTTTTAACAAAGCGTATCAGGTGGCGTCAACACCTCCAGGTTTGTGCGTGGTAGTGTTGACGCCCCTCTTTTTCGCTCAATTTACTTGAAAATATTTCTGCGAATACCCGCCAGCTCCCCCCTCACGACAACCGCCACCTATCATCCAGAGAAACGCCGCCATGATTTCAATTCGCACCATTCCATTTATTCTCACCGCCCTCTTCTTCTCTTGGCTTCACAGCGGCGCCGTTTCCGCGGGCACAACAGATTACACATGTGCAATCACGCAAGTTTATCAACTCAAAGAGATCGGAGCGCTGGCAACGTCTCCCGAATATGAAAAGGGAAAAAGCATACCACGCCAATCGTTCACGATTTCGCGGGAAACCGGGGCCATCACCGGGAAGTCAAGCGATCTGGACACAGCCTTGGCCAAATCCACGCTTGTTATTCACAAAGGGTCGGATGAAAATTCTTTTATTGCGGTCGCCGATTTCGGCCCCTCCAAGAGCGGGACGCACGCATATCGCGTCATAAAAGTTGAAGAATACATAAAAGGATCAGCGAAACCCTTTGTAGCGATGAGAGATCTGGACATCGTCACTGGCACTTGCAAATAGGCCGCGCTTTCAATGCGACCCGATGCAAGCCGCAGTACGCTTTCAGGCGAGGGCGGCCTTCCCGTGCCCGAGAAACCTTTGGGGGCGTTGATGATCAGCAAAGGCCCAGCGTGTTGTTTTCATTTGATTAGCCGTGACTATTGTGCTTAGATCGTACAATTAATCACCATTTTCTCAAAGGAGGCGCTATGCTTGAAGACAAAATCATCAAAGTGACCTGTCCGAAGTGCGGCACACAAATGAGCGAAGCCGCCAGTTTTTTTAAAAAGCCTGGCAAATCATGCCCCGGCTGTGGCCGGCAGTTTACAACCGAGAGATTCAAACGAGCTATTGAAGAAGCCGAGAACCTGGCGTAGAATCGCAGTAAAGTGGCCCCAAAGTTTAAATAACCAACGCCGGTTGGTTGGAAAAATGAAGGCCTCCTTGGACTCTTAGGCGACCGGATTGGCGGTTTTTTTTCCAACCGACCGCCCCGCAAGCGCCTCTCAATCTGCAGACAAGAAGCCTGCCTCTTGATAACTCAACGGCTTGATGAGTAAAAGGCGACCGAGCCCCCTGCATTATCCCCCGAAGAAGGCAAGAAGCATCCACAGCAAGCCTAGTCGCGGCGGGCCTGCGGTTCCCTCCACGACGTAAACGAGGCAATTATGGAACAAAGAAGATTCACCCGCATCAGATTCAACATGCCGGCCGAATTGACGGTAAACGACACTGTCCACTCCTTTTCCCAGGTTGACAATCTCAGCGTGGGCGGATGCTCTTTAGAGACTCATCTCGAGGTGGAAGCGGGCGCGCCCTGTCGATTCTGGCTTCCTCTGGAAGCAACAACCGGTTTAGGGGTGGAAGTGCATGGTGAAGTGGTCCGGTGCAGCGGACAATCGATCAGTGTAAAATTTACGCGCATCAGCCCCGAAAGCCTTTTTCATCTGAAGAATATCATTCGATTTAATGCCCCTGACCCAGATCAGATTGAAGACGAAATCAGCGCGCGGCCCGGGCTGGTGTAATGCCTTCTGCGTCAAGACAAGATTGCGAGGCGCCCCTGATGAGCGCCCATATTTTTCATTCTCCCCCCTTTCTTTTCGTCAATCTTACCCTATCGTATGAAAGGACTTTAATGCCGTGAGGTTACTTCCGCAGGACGTTTGTGCGGAATCAAAAAAGCAACTATTTACAGGAGCGAGACCATGGGCGACAAAGGCGGGAAAAAATCTAAAGAAAAAACTCAGAAACAACACACCGACAAAGTCAAGCACAAGGAGCAGGAAAAGCTCGAAAAACAACCAAAGAAAAAAGTCTGAGGCAGAAATTCAGGCAACTCGGACGCAACCATTTGCCGTTGTCCGAACGATCTGAGCCACTTCTGGCGGCCGGTTGATTAACCATCACTGATTTAGAATGAAAAAAAGCACTGGCCCCACGGAGCCAGTGCTTTTTTTAATTTCAGGAGCAGGATCTCCCCCTGCCCAGCAATCCAACGCAACGCTCAATCCTTGGCGCCCGACAGAGACGGACAGCAACAAGAAACAGCCCATCCAAGCCTTTCAGAGCTGAACGCATGCTTCAAGAATGCCCGTCACAGGCACTGCGGGGCAGCGAAGCAAGCCCCCTCTTCCTTACTCGGACAGACGCTTGGAAAGACGCTGGTACGTTTCCTTGAGTTCTTCGCCCACGATTTTAGCCTTGGCGATATACTCCTCCGAGGTGTCAATGGCGTCGTCGGTAATTTTGGAGGCGTTTTCTTTCAGTTGATCCCATTTTTTCTCTGCCCCTTCCAATTCCTTCCTGGCGTCCATCGAGGCGAGGTGCGCCTTGAGCGATATTTCATCCCGTTGTGTTTTTAATTTTTCAAGCAGGTTGCCAAACTCTTCTTTCATTCCCATGAGTACCCTCGTTGATGGTGGTTATTCGAGCCGACAAAGCGGCAGACCAAGCTTTTATTTCAACTACAATGCGAATGAATACAACCGTGTCAACGGCAAAGGGCGCACTCTGCAATCCAGCACGAGCAAACAGCCCCGAGGCACGGGGCACAAAACCGCACCACACCAATCTACAACGACACGTTCAAAGAGAGTCCGCCTATGGAAACAGGAAGCGTCAGCGAATACCTCAAATTTTTTGTCGCCTTGCTGGCGATCATCAACCCAGTGGGCACCATCCCGATTTTCATCAACCTGACTGCGAATCAGGACACGACAACCCGCAATAAAAACGGGTCATTAGCCTCCATGTCCATGGGGATCATCCTGCTTGTCGTCCTGTTCAGCGGCGAGGCCATTCTGCGTTTCTTCGGAATCTCGGTGGGTTCATTCCGGGTTGGCGGCGGCATTTTAATCCTGCTGATGGCGATCTCGATGCTGAACGCCAAGATGAGCAACGTCAAACAAACAAAAGAGGAAGAAATTGATTCCGCCGAGCGCGACAGCGTCGGGGTCGTGCCGCTGGCCACCCCGCTGCTGGCCGGCCCTGGCGCCATCAGCACCGTTATCCTCTACGCCCAGCGCTATACGTCCGTGGCGCATTATCTCTATCTGCTCGGCGGCATCGTGCTTTTGGCCGGCTTGACCGCCCTTTTATTCCGCCTGGCGCCCACCATTGCCCGAATACTCGGTAAAACCGGCATCAACATCGTTACTCGACTCATGGGCCTTATCATGGCCGCGATGGGCGTGGAATTCATTGCCCATGGCCTGAAACAGCTCTTCCCTATTCTTGGCGGCTAAGATTCACGCGCAGGTGAAAACTTATGAAAATATTGGGAATTGTCGGAAGCTACCGAAAAAACGGGACCATAGACCGCCTGGTGTCGGAAACGCTGGCGAGCGCAGCGGCTTTGGGCGCTTCGACCCACAAAATATACCTTGCGGACGCGCACATCGAATTCTGCGTCAACTGTCGCCAGTGCATGCAAAACCCTGGCACTGAACCAGGAAAATGCATCCATTCCGACGAGTTGGGAGACATCTTGAACGAATGGAAAGGGTGCGATGGGCTGGTGCTGGGAGCGCCGGTAAATTTCTTCAACATCACCGCAGTGACGCGCCGGTTTATGGAGCGGCTTGCCTGCTTCGCCTACTGGCCGTGGGGGCAATACGGCCCCAAAATGCGCTCCACAAGCAGGGACAAAAAAGCAGTGTTGATTACGGCGGCGGCCATGCCGGCATACATGGGCTGGATTTTCACTGGCGCGCCCACGGCGCTGCGGCTTATCGCCACAACCTTGGGCGCTCAACCGGTGAAAACCATCTTTGTCGGCCTAGCCGGACAGCAGAACGCCGCGCCATCGCAGCGCGCCATCAGCCGGGCGCAAGCGGCCGGCCGCTTGCTTGTTGACCAGACGATGAGGTGAGTTCCCTCCTCGCACGGCAGCTTGGCCAAGCGGCTTTGTGTTCACACAAATTCTTTGCCCCCCTTGTGTGCACGGTTTATCAAATTATATTAGCTACAGCTAAACAGACTCCCTATCCTCATTACCAAAGGGGTTGATGATGAAAAATTTTTATCTGGTGCATAACGGCGAGGCAAAGGCAATCGATCACAAAGAATTGAATGCGTATCCATTTATCTCAGACCATGGCAACGCTGACGAAACGGAGCGATACAGCGAAAATTGGCATATATACGACAGCAGCGGAACCGAGTGGTGCGTTGCATACGCCGAAACCGACCAAGAGGCGATCGCGCTCACGGGCGACAGCTCCAATGGATTGGTCGCACGCGATAACGTCTGGTGCGAGATAGGCCGAGTGCCTTACGAAGCTCGCGCAAAATAACCAGCGACGCCTCTCTCTTGAGAAGCGCCATTGCTGATTGACGCCTCTTAAAACGCATTGACCGGATCCACCAATCCCGGTGGAGCTGATTGGTCTTTTACAGCTCTCCCTTTTTCGTCACGGTCATCTCGCACTTTTCGCAGTCAAAACCCAATACATAGGCCCCGGTATTGTCGGCAATGGTCAGCGGTTCGGCGGGGGCGTTGCGCTTCATTTTCATTTTTGCACACATGCCCAACTGCGCCTTGATGCAATGCCTGGTTGTCATCAAGGCACAGTTTTTTTGCGTGCTGACGCGGAGAGCATTTTTCTCTATGCGCTGAACTCCGTGGCGCAAATAAAACGCTGCCGTTTTTTCGTTGGTGACGTTAAGAGTGTGATCAATTTCAGCATACGGCCAAGGATACTCATTGGAACTTGGATTCCTGACGTCCCGAACCAACGATTGCCGCCTCATCTCCACATGTCCGGCAAAAGCCTTTCTGCGCAGATTATTGAACACAGCGGAAGGAAAAAACAAATCAGCAGACAATTCCAGGGAAACATCAGCCGCCGAAAAAATCGTGCCGCCGCTTTTCTTCAGTTGCCGCAAGGCCAAGGGTTCGATCATGCCAACTTTTACGGCTTTTTCTTTGTTGACAACGATCGAGGCAGTGGATGCAATTCCATCCTCGTCAACAATATGCAACTGCAAACCATCCTCAGTTTCCCGCAGGACCATTTTCACCAAGATGGTTCGACAGAGCTGACTTTGCTCGAGAGTTTTATTGAAGACAATGTCGGCATTGCGAAAAATTTCAGCGCCAATCGGCACGTGCAACTGCGCGGCCCCGTCTTTGGGAAATATTTTATGCCCTTCAACCCGGTTCACCCGCATGCCGACCAGTTCGTTACGCTGATTAAAGAAACAAAGCCCGTCGCCGTTATGGACGTCTTCGTCCCCTTCAAGCGTGATACATTTGGCGTCCACGGCAACAACCCAACCTATTTTTTTACCGATTGATTTAGGAGTGCGGGGTTCTCCTGCGACATTTCTTCGTTTATTGAGAAAGTAATCGGTCGCGCCGCGACTAAACGACCTCGAAGGGTCCGGGACAAATCCGAATTGGCAGGTTCCGGACGATGCGCGGGCCAAGTCGTCCCGCGCATCGATAATTTTATCCAGGGCCAGCCGGTAGGTTGCGGTCACGTTTTTGACATAGTTCTCGTCTTTCAGGCGGCCTTCAATTTTAAACGAGCGGATTCCCGCATCGATCAACGCACCCAACTGAGCCGACAGATCCAAATCCTTCAGACTGAGCAAGTATCGGCCTTTCTCCAGCATCACGCCATTGTTGTCGAGAAGATCAAACTTATGCCGGCAAAATTGGGCGCACTGCCCCCTGTTGGCGCTTCGCCCGGCCATGACCTCGCTGATGTAGCACTGGCCGCTATAGGAAACACACAGCGCCCCATGAACAAAAAATTCAAGAGGAACCGTTGTGCCGGAACGGATTGTTTGTATCTGGGCAAGACTGAGTTCCCGGGCGAGAACGACCTGCGAGAAGCCCGCGTGCTCGAGAAACCTGACCTTCTCCAAGGTTCGGTTGTTCATCTGGGTTGAACTGTGGAGCGGAATGGGCGGCAGGTCGGCCTCCAGCAACCCCACATCCTGGATAATGAGGGCGTCAACGCCCATCTCATACAATTGACGGCAGAGTTCCACCGCCTGATCAAGCTCATCGTCGTTCAAGAGGGTGTTCAATGCAACATACGTTTTGGCGTGAAACTGATGCGCATAAGCCGCCAGTTGTTCGATATCGGTAAGACTGTTGGCTGCGGCGGCCCTGGCGCTGAACAGCGGACCGCCGATATAGACGGCGTCGGCGCCGTGGTTAATGGCGGCGATGCCGCAGGCGAGGTTTTTGGCAGGCGCCAGGAGTTCAACTTTTTGTAAAATCATGGGGGATAAGGGAACGGGGCGGTTCACGCCATCAATTCTTCGTAGGGGTAAAGCGCAGGAAAACACGCTTCGATGTCCACTCGCTGCATCTCGGCGTCAGCGCGTTCAAGAGCGCGGCGCTCCTGGTCTTGATCAAGCGCCGCTGGCAATCCGTCGCTGCTGCCGTGCAGCCTCCGCCAGGTGTCCTCGCTCATTCCGGAACGGATCGCCGCCGCCGAGAAAAAGGCTCGCAGCGAAGGGAAATGAAAATCGTCGTCAAACAGGTGTTTTTTGTCGTCTGGCAGGCGGCTCACGGTCGTTTTCACCCAACTTGTGAACGATCTGGAAAAGAGCATCCCGGCGTGTTCTTGACCGGCTTTGTATTCTGAGAAAAGCCTCTCGGTCGGATGCGTTCGTCTTCGCTCTTGGACAAAATCGAGGAAACCTAATCTTTTCAACATCGGATGAATCGGAACGGCCCTGGCCGCCGTCGTTGCCGCTTTCAACCCGTTGGCGCGTATCTGCACCACCCATATCCCATAGTGCTGCAGCACGTCGTCCGGCATGAGATGAAAAATCTCGTTGCGGCGAGTTCCAGTGCAGGCGGAAACCAGCGGCGCCCAATAGTGCGACATGAAGCCGGTCTTCTGGAATGACTTGAAATTTGATTTCTCGAACAGTATGTCGAGCGCTTCCGCGGTAAACGGCGGGGTTGTTTGTGTTGTCAGCATCGTTTCAATGGCTTTATTGAACTGGCGGGCAAAGCATCGCCTTTAGCAGCGGCGACGCAAGGGTTGGCGGCGTTGCGGTGTTGCCAACGGATCTTCCGGCCCGCATGCATCAGGCCACACGAAGAGCTTGGAATGTGCCGTTGCGCGCTCAAGCACAGCCGAGCTGTCAAGGGGCGGGCCATCTCTTCTCTGCCCGGCCGTCTATGGGCAACATCTTAATATTTCCTGCAAAATAGCAATCCAGTATCCTTTGGTCGGCTTCAAACGCATAGTTGACGCCAAGATGCAGATCACGATCTATCCATTGCAACGCCGTCAAATCATCTCCAGGATGTTGTTTGCCCCCGGCCGCCTGCCCCATGAGCACGACAACCATCGTGTGATGCTGATCATCCAGATGGTTGGAGACCACATTGACGACGCCTTCGATTCGTAGCGCCAGGCCGGTTTCTTCCCGCACCTCGCGATGCGCGGTGGCAATAAAGGATTCCTCATACTCCACATACCCTCCGGGCAAGCACCATTTGCCGCCATATCGCGCATTTTCCGCTCTCAGGCCAATCAACACTTTCCCGTCTGGAGATTTGACGATGACGGTGACGCCGGGATTCGGGTTGAGGTAATGAACAAAATCGCATCGCTCGCAGCGTTGTCGTTCAAACTGCTGCAGCGTTGTTTGGATGAAGCGTTCACCACATTGGGGGCAATAATGCAGCCGCTTCTTGTTGGCGGCCAACGCACTCGAATGACTGAACACTTGCAATAAATTCATTGCATGCATTGCATAACCCGTTGTTCATCGATCCTGGGCAATAAGCTGTGGGTGGCGTGCATCATATCTCTTAGCAAGCGCTCCTCGGATGCGGATTTGAGAGAGGCTTAGAGCACAGAACGCCACATGTCGTTCCATTGCTCAATCAAGCGAAGCATGATGCCCAGAGCAAAACCTCACCGAGGCGGGTGCGTCATTTCGACCAAAGCGAGAAATTTCGGCCCTTGCCTGCGATTTGCCCCTTCGCTCGCAGGGACAAACAAATGCGTTGCACTTTTGAAATGGAAACGAATACCCTGTCGGCCGCCATCACGAAGCCTTTTTCCATTGAACCGCCAGGAAGGCGCCGGTATCCCATTGATTTTCCATCCCGTTTCTTTCTATTTCCGGGATGTTTGCAACAGGAGCATCTTTCTGAAAATGAATGGCTGTTTTGATGAAACTCTTTTCAGGAACGAGCAAACGCATATCGTCCGGGGACCTGAAACATATCTTTTGAAACAGGGCATGGCCGTTTTGGGCTTTTTGCTTCCGTTGTTCCGCCCATGGACTGAGACTGTTCAGGGTGGTGACAACAACGCAGCCTCCCTTCCGGGCGACTCGATCAAGTTCGGCAACTGCCCGTCCAGCGTCCGCGACAAACTCAATCGCAGTCATGGACACAACTTTATCAAAGCAGTTGTCGGGAAAAGGCAGCGCGCACATGTCGGCGCACAGACCAATGAAACCACCAGCACCAGTACGGCCCATCGCCTTTTTGAGCATGGGGCCGGACAGGTCAACGCCAGTCACTCTGGCTCCGCAGCCCAGGAGGTCTTGGGTGAAAACGCCGGTGCCGCATCCCACATCCAGAATCCTATCACCGGGGAGCGGGTTCAGAAGCTCAAGCACAAGAGCTGATTCATATTTTCTGACAAGCCGCCCGGTTGGGGTTTCAAACCAACGGTCATACCTGTCGGTCCAGGCGTCAAAGAGTGCGGTTGTCATTTTTTTCAGATGTGAAACGACTTGCCGCTCCATCTCTGGTGAACCGCCTAAGGCTTGGGCAATTCATCAAGAAGGGCAAACCGGGATTGCAGTTGACCGTTGCTTTCGACTTGCTCAAAGAACATCGCGTATGGACGAACCCATAAACCTGTTTGGTTGTAGAGTGGGCGATAGAGAACCAGGGGCTCGAGCGTCTCGCTATGCCGAGCAACGCCCAACACCTCGTATTCCCCTCCTTTATAGTGACGATAGCGACCAAGGGGAATTGATGGGAGCGGAGAGAGGCGACTCATTTTCACAGGTTCCTGTCGGTTGAGTTCAACTTACGGGTTTAACAAATATTTTTCGCCAAGCGTTAAACGCGGTTTATTTCATTTCTAAATCAAGGGAAGCATGATGCAGAGCGCAAAACATCGCCGAAGAAGGCCTGTCATATAAAGGCGAGATCTCTCCCTTACGGTCGAGATGACAGAATGGGGACCTTGACCAGTGGACAAGAAAGATTGTTTTTTAAAGACCTTTTTGGAGTTGTCATATAAAGGCAAGAGTCGAAAAATTAGATAAGCTGGGGTGAGGAGAAGAGACGAAGTGTCAAAGGCATATAGCCTCTCGAAATGCGAAAATCTCTTCTCACCCTGGCGCCTTT
>NZ_JAVBXR010000101.1 GCF_030824455.1 Desulfobulbus sp. | reverse complement strand
CCCCCCCCTCCGCCTCCAGGCGCCGCCGCCCATGCCTCGCCGCCGCCTCCACCTCTGCCCAGCGTTCCAGCGGCAGCACCCGCGCCGGCCAGCGCTCCGCCTGTCAGCGGCCTCGGCGGCCAGGAATTGGCGGTGCGGATGATTCAGGTGATGGCCGCCGCCGCCCATGCCGACGGCGTCATGGATGCCGCGGAAGAACGGGCGGTGCTGGACAAACTGCGGGGCGCGGATCTGAGCCAGGAGGAAAAAATGTTCCTCTTGCACGAACTGCATCAGCCCAAAAGCATTGAGGCGCTCACCGCCGGGGTCAGCGATCCGGCGATTGCGCAAACCATGTACATGCTCGCCGTGGCCGCCATTAGCGTCGACACCGAGGCGGAACGCGCCTGGTTGGACGAGTTGGCCGGGAAGCTTGGGTTAAGTAAGGAAATGCAGTCGTTTATCGAGGCGCCGCATTGAGATGTTGATCCCTGAACGAGCGGTTTTGACGGCAAGCCGCTCGTTCAGGGCGTGTTCCTCGAATTAGCGTTCAAATATATTGGCTATGCCGCCGAGCACTGAGCCCTCGCCCTGACCGCCGCCGCCGGTTTGCGGGGCTGCCTCCCAGATGCGGCCGGCCAGTCGCGAGAACGGCAGCGACTGCAGCCAGACGTGTCCTGGCCCGCGCAGATTGGCAAAGAAAAAGCCCTCGCCGCCAAAAATCGCCGACTTGACGTTGCCGACAAATTCGATGTCGTAGTTGACGGTGGCGGTCAGCGCCACCAAGCAGCCGGTGTCAACCCGCAGGGTTTCGCCTGCGGCCAGCTCTTTTTCGATGATTGTGCCGCCGGCGTGGACAAACACCATGCCGTCGCCGTCCAGTTGCTGCATGATGAAGCCCTCGCCGCCAAACAGGGCCACGCCGATTTTTTTCTGAAAGGCTATGCCCACAGAAACGCCCTTGGCCGCGCAGAGAAAAGCGTCCTTCTGGCAGATGATCCGGCCGTTGTATCGGGTCAGGTCCAGCGGGATGATTTTGCCCGGATAAGGTGCGGCAAAGGCCACCTTGCCCTTGCCGGCGCCGGTGTAGGTGAACAGGGTGATGAACAATCCTTCGCCGGTGATCAATCGTTTGCCGGCGCCCAGCATTTTGTCAAAAAAAGTTCCCGAGCCTGCATTGCGGGAACCGTCGCCAAACACCGTCTCCATCACAATCTGATCGTGCATGTACATCATGGCCCCGGCCTCGGAGATGACGCTTTCCTGCGGGTCCAGCTCAACCTCGACAAACTGCATCTCGTTGCCGAAGATGGTGTAGTCTATTTCGTGCGCCTCTTTGCCGGAATAGGGCGGGGGCGAGGGCGCAGCCTGTCCGGCTTGCAGTTCCGGGACGCGGCCCACGGGCAGCCAGTCGGCAAAACCGTCGCGCCAGACCATGGTGGCCTCGTTGTATTGTCCTGCAGCCAGTCCGGCGAGGATCTGCTGGGTGGTGAAGGGACCAAGAGATTTGCCGTCCACGGCAACAAACCAGTTCGACATGAAACACCTCGCTACGAAGAAAAAAGGGGAGTGGCAGAATTTTTAATCTGCTCATCGTATCGCGATTATCCGTTGGTTGAAAGGGAATATTTTATCTGGGCAACAACGGATGCGACTGCGCTGAGAATGGGCTTTCGAGACGTTTGAGAAATATTTTCAGTTGTGACTTGTTTGCGATTGCAATCAATGGAAGAAGATATATAAAATCGTCCAAATTATGCGCGATTTTCAGCGCAGGCGTGAAAAAATGGAAGATGGACAGAGATGCTTCGATTCTTTCTAACGCTCCGGAATGAGAGATGTTTTTTGATGGGCTCAGGGGCTGGGGGGGAACCGGCTCCAGGGAGCGGGAGACGTTCGGCGCTTCAGGTTCGGGCTGAGGGGCATCGCGGGAGGACGGAGGTCAGTTTTTGACTGCGGCCAGCTGAGCCCGCAACCGACTTCGCAGCGGCTTGGTGATTGTTCAAAAGTAAAGTAAAAGCAGCGAGTTGCGTTAAATGTTAAATTTGTGAAAACAGCGTCAATAATGCTTGTCAGGCGTAGAGAATAACTGTATAAGCGCTCCTTGTTTTTTCATAACATCCTGCCGGCAGATGTGCTGGCGGCAGGGGTTTGTTTTTTAACCGTTCTAGGAGAACATGCACATGCTTTACCCGGACCAATTTGGAAGAGATCCTCTTTTCCCAAAACATTCTGATTTTGCCGTTGTTTTCAAGGATGAATTGGCCGGCAGAGGCGTGATCGCCTACCGGGCTTTTGCCAAAGGGGACGTCATCGCCAGAATGGCGGGGCACGTGGTGTCGGAAATTCGCCAGCACACCCTGCAGCTGACGCCGGATACCCACCTGTTTGACCCCTATTTTTCCGGATTTTTTCTGCATTCATGTTCGCCCAACATCTCGTTGAACATGGTGGAGTTGACCGTGACCGCCCTGCAGGACATTCCGGCCAACAGCTTCCTCTACATGGACTACGCTGAAACTGAGGATGTGCTGTTTAAACAGTTTCCCTGCTCCTGCGGGGCTCCGAACTGCCGCAGTTGGATCACCGGCAGGAAAGAGATCCACAACGCCGCCATGGCGCAACCGGAGATGCTGAATCTCAATCAGGCGATGCGTTGAACCAGGCGTCGTATTACCGCTGGTGGCAGCGAGAAGACCTCTGCTACCAGCAGGGACGGCTCTGTTTTGCGGGACGCTCAGTGCAGGCGTTGGCCGACCAGTTCGGCACGCCTGCCTTTGTATATTCCGCAGCTCGGGTGCGGGACAACCTGCAGCGGCTGCACGGCGCCTTGGCCGCCGCCGGGTTGGCGGGGCAATGCTCGCTCCATTACGCCATGAAGGCCAACCGTTTTGCGCCGTTGCTGACCTTCCTCAAGCAAACCGGGCTCTGCGGCATTGACGCGTGCTCGCCTGCCGAGGTCGAGCATGCGGTCAGTTGCGGGTTTGCGCCGCACGATATTTCGTTTACCGCCTCCAGCCTTTCGGCCCGGGATCTGGCTGTGCTGGCCCGTTACGAGGGCGTGTTCATGGATTGCGATTCCCTGCACGCCATCCGCGCATGGGGAGCGCTCAAGCCGGGAACCAAAATCGGCATTCGCGTCAACCCGGCCATGGGCATCGGCCGAGCCGCCAACGACAAACTCCAGTATGCGGGCGAGGCGACCACCAAGTTCGGGATCTATTGGGAGCAATTTGCCGAGGCCCTGGACATCGCCAAATTGTATGGCCTGCAGGTCGGCAAGATTCATTTTCACACCGGCTGCGGCTATCTGACCCCCCAGCTTGCGCAGCTTGAACAGATCATTGCCCATTGTTTCCGGTTTGTCGATGCGGCGGGCGGGGTGGAGCGGGTCAATATCGGCGGCGGGCTTGGCGTTCCCCATCTGGCTGCGGACGAACCTCTGGATCTGGACCGCTTGGCGGCGGCGCTGCAGAGGCAGTTTGCCGGGCGCGGCCTCCATGTGGAGATTGAGCCGGGCGACTACATCCTCAAGGACGCCGGCCTGCTGCTGCTTGAAAAAACCTTTGTTGAGCAGAAGAAAACTACGGTGTTTGTCGGCGTGGACGCCGGATTCAACATCGCGCCCGAACCGGCCTACTACAGCCTGCCGTTTCAGCCGTTGCCGCTTTGCTACGACCAATCCCCCTGCACTGTCGCAAGCGTGGTCGGCAACATCAACGAGGCCCTGGACGTGTGGTATGAAGGGGCCTGGCTGCCCGATCTGAGCGCACACACCCATCTGGCCTTAATCAACGCCGGCGCCTATTCGGCCGCCATGGCCTCGAACCACTGCATGCGCGGTCAGTTTAAGGAATTTTTGCTGTTCTGACGCTCACCTTTGCGCTTCGCCGCCGGCGGAGCGCAACCCGATTCTCTCGCTGCTCCAACCCGCCCGCTCACCCCCCATACACCAGTTCACCACCCGAATACCCCAGGCCGATGGCGCAGGCCAGGCACAGGCAATAGACCAGGAAAATCTTCTTTTCCTTGGCAGCCGTGCGCTGCAGCTGGATTGAGTAGCCGAGCAAACCGGTCAGCACTGCCGCCAAGATCATTTTGACGATGATCAGCGGTTCAAACAGGCCGCCAAACCGATGTTGCCAGTCCAGCAGGCCGGCCAGGATCGTCGGCACGATGAAGGCCAGCGCCAGAATCGAACAGTGCAGGGCGGTTCGGTTCAACTCCGGCTTTTTCATTGCCAGGCTCGCCAAGCTGAAGAAAAAACACCCCATGACCATCCCCATGGGAATATGGGTCAGGGCCGGATGCAGCGGGTGGGTAAAGCCGATTTTTTCCAGGAGCGTGAAAATCGATGCGACCATGGTTCACCTCGTCGTTTGCGAAAGGATGGGGTCGTGCGCGGGACAGTCGGCCGATTGGCGCCGCAAGCGGGAATTCGTCGGCTTAACAAGCACGATAAGTGCGGCGGCAAGGAAAGGAAAGCGTTGTTTTCAGGCTGGCGGGAAGGCCGAGAGAGACGGGCAGACGCCCTGAAGTGTGCAAGGAAAGAAGGAAAGGCAGGCTGGCGGCCGCCTTTCGTCACCCTTTTTTGTTCTGCTTGATGTGCTTGGCAGAGATGCCGTGCTGCTTCATTTTGTCGTAGAGCGCCGTCTTGCCGAGTTTGAGCTGGTTGGCGGCGGTGGACACGTTGCCGCTGTATTTGTTGAGGGCGCGGTTGATGATGGCCGCCTCAAAATCGGCCACAATCGCCTTCAAGGGCAGCATGCCCAGCTTTTCGTCGATGTTGAAGGTGTCGGTCCGTTGTTGGTCGACCCGCGGATCCTGATCAAAAATCAGGTCGTTTTCGGTGATCATTTTGCCTTTGGCCATGAGCACCGCTCGCTGGATAAGGTTCTCCAGTTCGCGGACATTGCCCGGCCAGTCGTGGGCCAGCAGCCGGTTGATGATTGATTTGGGGACAAAATCAATCTCTTTCTTGAAGGCCTCGCGGTAGTGATTGACAAAGTAGGAGACCAGCTCGACGATGTCCTCTTTGCGGTCCCGCAGGGGTGGCATGTCGATGTTGATGATGTTGAGGCGGTAGTAGAGGTCGAGCCGGAATTTCTTTTCCTTGACCGCCTGGGCCAGATCCACGTTGGTGGCCGCGATCACCCGGACGTTGACCCGGACCGGTTCGTTGCCGCCGACCCGGATGATCTCGCCGTTTTGCAGGATGCGGAGCAGGGAAACCTGCATCCGGGGGCTGATGTCGCCGATCTCGTCAAGAAAGATGGTGCCGCCGTCGACCACTTCAAATTTGCCGATCTTACGGGTGGTGGCCCCGGTGAAAGCACCTTTCTCGTAGCCAAAAAGGTCGGCCTCGAGCAGCGAGTCGTTGATGGCGTTGCAGTTGATTTTGAGAAAGGGTTTGTCGTCCCGCGAGCTGGTGGCTTTAACCAGATTGGCCACCAATTCCTTGCCGGTTCCTGACTCGCCGGTGATGAGGATGGTGGCGTCCGACCCGGAAACTTGATGAATCATTTCCCGCAATTCCCGCATTTTGCGGCTTCTTCCCACCATCTTGTCCGCTTTGTGATGGTGGCCCAGTTGGCTTTTCAGGCTGTTGACCTGCCGGGAAAGGCGCAGCCGCGTTTCCTCGCTGGCCTGTAACTCGCCGATTTTCTGCTGGAGAATGGTCTCGATGCTGGTGTTGAATTGCAGCAGTTCCCGCTCGAAATTTTTTCGTTGGGTGATGTCGCGCATCACCAGCATGATCAGGCGCTCGCCGGTGTAACCGACAAACGGCACCGAAGAATACTCCACCGGGGTGGCGTCAATCAGGGTTTCGACCACCTTGTTGTCGCCTGCAGCCTTTGCCGTTGCAGCGCCGGCGAGGTTTTCTTTGCAACTCTGGCCAACCGCGCGCAAGCAATTGACCACCCGTTGTGGGCACGGCGAGCCAAAACAAATCTTGGCGCTGCGGTTCATATATTCGACGCCGCAATCGTCCCGCAGCAGGAAGACCATTTCCGGCATGGCGTCGAGTAGGGTTCGCCAGTTGGTGCTCAGGCGATGCACCTCTTCCTGCATGTTCGATAATGTCAGTTCGTTATAAGACACGTTGGACTCGGACCGGTTTGAGGAACGGCGTTAAAAAATGATGTCTATACAAAATACCACCCAGGGAAATGGAACACAATTTATTTTCCGGGAAATCGTAAACGTATCCGGATTGTGATAGGAAGCTGGCTGAAGTTACAAGAAAAGTGTTGATAGGTAAAATTGCCTATTTTCCGGAAAACGCGGCTGTCTGCAGGGCCGCGACCAGTTGGCGGTGCCCGGCGGGAAACGGGTAGTCCGAGAGTCGGGCCAGCGGCGCCCAGGCGTATTGGCTGGCGGCAGTCAACTCCGGCGTGGTTTCGGGGCCTGCAAGTTCAGCGGAAAAGCCATGCAGGGTCACTCGGTAGCGGGTGTAGTGATGAACCACCGTGGTGAAGGGCGTCAGCGCATCCACCTGCCAGCCGGTCTCTTCGGCAATTTCCCGCATCGCCGCCTGCTCGGGCGATTCGCCCTCTTCGAGGCGGCCGCCGGGAAATTCCCACAGCCCGCCCCAGATGTCGTCGGGCAGCCGTTGTTGAATGTAATAATGCGAGCCTCTGCGGAGAATGCCGCAGGCCATGGTGATGTCGATTTTGCTTTGTTTGCCGGTGGGCAGGGGGCGAAATTCCACGGTGTCGGCCCGATGTGCCCGGCAATGATCCAGAACCGGGCAAAGCGTGCAGGACGGCTTTTTCGGCGTGCAGATCAGCGCGCCCAGTTCCATCAGGGCCTGGTTGTAATGGCGCGGATCCTGGCGGTGGAGTAGAGCGTCGGCCAGTGCGGCCAGCCGTTTTTGGGTCGCGGCCTGCTTGAGCGGTCGGTCGATATCGGTCAGCCGGGCGAACACCCGCTCGACATTGGCGTCGCGCAGCGGAAAGGGCAGGTTGAAGGCTATGGAAAGAATGGCGGCGGCGGTATAGGGGCCGATGCCGGGCAGGTCGATGAGTTGCTGGTACTCCGCCGGGATCTCCGTGACACCGGCGTCCGCCAGTCGTATGGCCGCACGCTGAATGTTGCGGGCGCGGCTGTAATAGCCGAGCCCCTCCCAGGCTTTGAGGATGGCCTGTTCCGGAGCTGCGGCCACGGCGGCGATGTCCGGAAATTGTTCGATCCAACGGGAAAAATAGAGGGCGACCCGATCCATCTGGGTTTGCTGGCCCATGATTTCTGAGATCCAGACGTGGTAGGGCGCATAGGTGGTCCGCCAGGGCAGGGGCCGCTGGTGGGCTCGGAACCAGCCGAGCAGACGCTCCTGGAAGTCGGCGATTTCCTCTGCATTCTCCTTGTCAATCACTGCCT
This sequence comes from Desulfobulbus sp., assembly GCF_030824455.1. Lineage (GTDB taxonomy): Bacteria > Desulfobacterota > Desulfobulbia > Desulfobulbales > Desulfobulbaceae > Desulfobulbus. The sequence goes on along the minus strand of NZ_JAVBXR010000101.1, from coordinate 8,386 downwards.
GCGTCCTCTATGCTGAATGGAACTTCGTGTAAACATTGGCTTCAAGGTAAACCGTCATGCACTCCCGCGCCAGTCAAAATCCGGTAAAGTTTTTCACGCTGTTGGCGTGCCTGCTGCTCTGCCCCGCCGTCGGCTTGGCCCTTGAACCGGACGAGGTGCTGGTGGTGGCCAACGCCAGGGCCAAAGACAGCTTGGCGCTGGCCGAATACTACATGCAGCGGCGCAAGATTCCGCTTGACCATTTAGTGCGGATTGGCGCCAATTGGAAGGAGCATTGCTCACGGCAGGAGTACAACGACGATATCCGCGATCCGGTGCGCAAGGCCCTGGCCCGGCTCGGCAAAGAGCATCGCGTTCGCTGTCTGGTGGTGATGTACGGCGTGCCCCTGGCGATTCGTCCGCTTGATCCGCAGGACAATCAGCAACAACTGCAGCGCAAAGAACGGCTGCAGACGCTGGGTAAGGAGGAGGCGGGGGCCAGCGGCCAGCGTCTGGTCGCCATTCTGGCCGAGAGACGCCAGGTTGAGCAGGAGCTGGCCCAAGGCGAGAAGATGGATTCGCGGGCGGCGGTGGATTCCGAGCTGGCCCTGGTCTTGGCTGGCGATTATCCGTTGGAGGGCTGGTTGCCCAACCCCTATTATCTGGGTTTTCGCCAACAGCAGACCCTGCTCAAGCGGGATGCGGTGCTGATGGTCAGCCGTCTGGACGGACCCGATCCAGACACGGTGCGCCGCTTGATCGACGACGCCCTGCTGGTCGAGAAAGAGGGCTTGAAGGGTCGGGCCTATTTTGACGCCCGCTGGCCCAAGCCTGCCGAAAAAAAGCTCGACGGTTACGCGCTGTACGACGCATCGCTCCACGCGGCGGCCGAACAAATCCGCGCCGGCGGCCGCATGGAGGTGCGGTTGGATGCGCGTGGCGAGCTCTTCCAGGCCGGCGATTGTCCAGACGCCGCCCTGTACTGCGGGTGGTACAGCCTGGGCCGTTACGTCGACGCCTTCACCTGGGCGCGCGGCGCAATCGGATACCATATTGCCAGTTCCGAATGCGCCACCCTCAAGCAGAAGGATTCGCAGGTCTGGTGCAAGCGGATGCTGGAAGACGGCGCGGCCGCAACCATAGGGCCGGTGTACGAACCCTATGTCCAGGCGTTTCCGCCGCCGGATCTCTTCTTCTCGACCCTGCTTGATGGGTATCTCAGCCTGGCCGAGAGTTATCTGGTCAGCCTGCCTTATCTTTCCTGGCAGATGGTGTTGATCGGCGATCCGCTCTATCAGCCGTTTAAGCCCCAATGAGGCTCCCGTCTTGCTCCTGCAGCCTCTGCCGCTGAGCTGCAAGCCAGCTAGCGGGGGGATTTTTGTTTTGACGGTCGCCCCAATCATCCACAGACCCAACCCGCGCATCGCAACCAAGCGATCAAATCCCGCCAAGCGCCTACGTGCAACCGTGCAACCTCACTCCATCATGTGCACCCGCTCGCAGTCCGGACAGATCCAGGTGGGGCCGTTGCTCATACCCCATTTGTTTTCTTCGAAACAATCCGGGCAGATTTGAAACCCACAGCCGCAGCTCCAGCAGAAGGGTTTTTCCTCCTTGCAGCAGTGGCAACGAAACTCTTTTTTCCGCCGGCGATCGCGCGCTGGCTTGGTGGTCTGCTCTCCCATCACGCACTCTCCTCGGGCGGTCGCAGTTCCCGTTCCAGCCAGGCAAGGTAGCTCTCGCTGCCGGCAATTACCGGCGAGGCCAGAATCTCCGGCACGTCGTAGGTGTGGATTTTGCGGATGGCCAGGCACAGATCGGGAAAAAGATCGCGGCGCGATTTGACGGTGCACACCGCCTCTTCGCTCTGTTCGACAGCCCCCTGCCAGCGATACCAGGAGGTGCAAGCACTGATCTGGACGCAGGCGGCGAGCCGTTGCTCCAGCAGTTGGGCGGCCAACTGCTCCGCGCTGGTTCTGTCGGCCAAGGTGACCACAACCTGGATATAGGGCGTCATGCTTTCCTCCTTGCAGGTGATGCGTGGGCGGAGAAGTCCAGCTCGGGCTGGAATATTTTTGCAAAGTGGACTATCTTACCAGCGCTTTTACAAAAAACAAACCTCCGCGTTTTTGCCTTTCAACTCAAACAGGTGATTCTATGCTGTTAGCCGTGGATGTCGGGAATTCCCATACCGTGAGCGGTATTTTCAAAAAAGGCCAACTGGTGGGCAACTGGCGGCTGCAGTCGCGCCAGGACCGCACCGCCGACGAGTTGGCGATCCGCTACCACGGCCTGTTTCAGATGGTCGGGATCAACCCGGAGCAGATCACCGGTTTCATCATCGCCTCGGTGGTGCCGACGCTGGAAAGCAGCTGGCTCCATTTCGCCCGCAGCTACCTGACCAAGTTGCGCCAGCCACCGCTGGCCGTCACCCACGACATCAAGCTGGGCATGAAGGTGGCCACCGAAAATCCGGCCGAGGTCGGCGCCGACCGAATCGTCAACGCCGTGGCCGCCTGGGATCGGTTCCACTCGCCGCTGATTGTGATCGATTTCGGCACCGCCATCACCTTTGACTGCGTCAACGGCGAACCCGCCTATGTGGGCGGCACCATCCACCCCGGCATCGGCATCTCGCTCGACGCCCTGGCCACCCGCACCGCCAAGCTGCCCCGACTGGACATCGACGTTACCCCGGACCACCCCATCGGCACCACCACGGTCAAGGCCATCCACAGCGGCGCCCTGTACGGCTTCGGCGGCCTGGTCGACCGGATGGTGGAGGTGTTGAGCAAACAGCTGACCCCGGATCGGGAACGCGCCCAAACCATCGCCACCGGCGGCATGGCCGAGCTGATCAAGCCCTACAGCCAGTCCATCGACGAGATCGATCCGCAGCTGACCCTCACTGGTCTGCAGCTCATTTATCGCCTCAACTGCAAAGGCAAAGATGCCTGATCGGCCGATTCTGCCGCCCCGGCTGAAACGCGGCGACGTCATCGGCCTGTGCTGTCCGGCGGGACCGGTCCGCGATCCGCAGCGGCTGCAGGCGGGGATCAGGCTGATTGAAACCATGGGGTTCGCGGTCAAGCTGCGCGGGCCTGTTGAGCCGCGCGACGGCTATCTGGCCGATAACGACGCCCAGCGGGCCGCCCACCTCCACGCCCTGTGGAGCGACGAGGAGGTCAAGGCGGTGCTGGCGATCCGGGGCGGATTTGGCTGTCTACGCATGGTTGGGCAACTGGACTGGGAGCTGTTTCGTCGCCAGCCAAAATTCCTAATTGGATTCAGCGACGTCACCGTGTTGTTGACCGCTTTGCTGCAACGATCCAACCTGGTTGCCATTCACGGCCCGGTGGCGCACTCGCTGGCGTACAGCGACGAGCAAAGCCTGATCTCGCTCTTTGCCCTGCTGACCGGAACCTTCGAGGAACGGATCAAACCCAAGGGACTGGAGATTTTGCGCGGCGGCACGGGCCGGGGCCGGTTGACCGGCGGCAACCTGACCACATTGGCGCATCTGCTCGCCACGCCCTGGGACGCCAGCTGGGACGGGCGGATTCTGCTGCTGGAAGACACCAACGAGCCGCTCTACCGGCTGGACCGGATGCTGACTCAACTGGCGCTGTCCGGCAAACTGGATCAGCTGGCCGGGCTGGTGCTCGGTGAATTTGACGCAGGCGGCAACGAGACCGACCACCTGCGCCTTCAGGAGGCGCTGTGGTCGCGGGTGCTGGAACTGGCAGGGCCGGGCTATCCGATCTGGGGAAACTTCCCGATTGGCCACCGGACGCGCAATCTGGCGCTGCCCATGGGCATGGAGGCGATCATCGATTCCAACAGCGGCGCCTTTGAACTGCTGCCCGACTCCGCTGCCATGGCCTGAGAGGCGCAAACCATGCTGAAACGATATCTCCAGACGTTTGTTGCGCTGCTGTCGCTGCTGCTCGCCGTCCTGATCACCCTGGCGCCGATTTTGGTAGTGCGCGCCAAGCTCGATGGGCCGGCCTTCACGCTGGCGGTCTGCCTCTGGGCGGCGCTGGCCCTCCTGGCGCTGATTCCGGTTTCTGGGATGCTGCTCCAAAAAATCTGGTTTTTTCGCGGAACCGGCGATCCAGCGACGCTGACGCAACTGCAGGAGCGGCTGCTGGCGATCAACGCCGTCAACTGCCCGGTGTCGGCAACGGTCAAACGAAAGAAACTGATCTTCACCTGGCGCACCCAGGAACTGCAGTGGTGCGAGTTGTTCAGCCGTCTGGACGTCAAACGTCTCTATGAACTGCACTGTCGCTTCGACGCCGACACCCGCACCGTGTACCTCCTGGACCGCATCCGCCTGGCCGATTTCATCGTCTGCCCGGAGCGGGTCAAGATCGGTTCTCTCCGCATTCCCCTGCCCCTGCTGCGCGCCCGGTCGCGTCGGCTGGCAACCATCAATCAGTTCGCCGCCCTTGAGCCGCACGACTACGATTTTCAACCCCGCGAAATCAAATCGCCGGTCCTGGGCACCATCCTGGCCTGCGGCTGGAACGTTCGCTTCAGCTTGTTCTGACTTTCATCCTTCCTTTGTTGGAAAAGGGCGCACGCCGTGCGCCCCTACTCCGGGGATGGCGCGGCAGCAAACGATACAATCTGAGAAATGCCCTGCCAGGCGCTCCTGAACCCCACCGCAAAAAAGGGACACCCCCTTTTTCAAGGAAAACCTTGATCGTTCCTAGGCTCCAGCGTGGGAATGCGGCCCGGATCCAGCGTCCAATCATCAGCCTTCCAAAACCGCCAATGACATATAAAAGGGGACTGTCCCCTTTTCAGGCGTCCCCCCTTTTTCACATGCCGACCTCTAGGCCGGCGGGTGGGCCGGATAGCTCATGGAAAAGAAAATGGCAGCGTCACTCCTCAGTCTTGTCAAAAACAAGGTATCCAACCATTTCCGCAGGATGAGTCACTTCTGTATCCTTGGATTGTTCTTCCTCAACCTTTACTTGGAACCCGGCGGTCGTAGTCTTCTGCACTCTCAGGGCTGAGGTGTCGGTGTTGTTGGTGGTTTGCATGTCCGCCAACAGTAAGGGCGGCTGAGTGAATGCTTTCGCGAACCTTCTGCTGTGCCAAGCGTTGGTGACGGCCTTGGCGGTGACGGCTACTTCATATTGCACTGCGCCGATGGTTCCTTTGCCCGGTTGCCACGCGATGAAGTTGACGGTTTCCCTAACGTGGACGTTTCTGTTTTTCTCCTGCTCTCTGAAGGAATAGGAGAAGCTGGCGCGTTCAACGCTCTTGATGCGGCCGCTAATGGTGTCGGCTTCCCGGTCAGAGGCCACCGTGGTCATAATCACCGGCGTTGCGACAAAGGCCTTGCTGAATTTAATCGTTCCGGAATTGGTGGAGCCCAGGAAAGTTCCCGCCTCAACGCTGGAGCCGTCAGGCAGGGTCGTTCGCCCTTTTTCCATGACGAGGTAGGTGATATTTTCTTTAGTATGAACGCCGTTCTGGTAGTTCCACTCGGCAAGTTTGATGTCAAAGCCGGTTTGAGTGACGTTGCGCAAGCGGACAACACAAGGCTCGGCGTTGTTGAATCCTGGAGAGCCTGCGACGACAATGGGGTTCTGGTAGGTCTGGGAAAGGGGAACCCTCACCCAATTGCTGCCGACCGCTATTTCCCCGAGTTCGATGTTCAAACCTGCAAATAGATCCACCGCTTTTACGGTAATGGGGATGCGGGTTGTGTTTGTTGCACCTTTGTTGTCAGTGACCAGGAGGGTTGCGGTAAAGGTGGCGTTATTGCGGTAGGTATGGGTAGCGGTCTTGCCGGTGGCCGAACTGCCGTCGCCGAAATTCCACCGGTAAGAACTGATGGAACCATCCGCATCAGTAGAGGCGGAACCGTCAAAGGCGACAGCCAACGGCGCCGCACCGCTTGTTGACGCCGCCCTTGCCACAGCCGTTGGAGGTTTGTTTGTTGCAACTGCCGGAGTCGTCACCACCACAGGGGTGCTGGTCGTGCTGCTCTGGCCGTTGTTGTCGGTAACAGTAAGAACAGTTCTGTACGTGCCGGCCGAGGTGAAGGTGTGCGCCGTACTGGCGGCGGAAGCTGTGGCGCCGTCGCCAAAGGCCCAAGCATACGAGCGAATGGAAGCATTGGACGCAGCGGTTGAGCCTGCTGCGCTAAAAGTAACAGTCAGCGGGGCGCGGCCGGCGGCCGTGGAGGACGACGAGATGACTGCTGTCGGCGGCGCCGGTAGCGCCGCAACGATTGGCGCGGTTGCGGTTATTGTTGTGGCCGCGGTGCTGGTCAGGCCGGTTGAGCCGGTCACGGTCAGGCGAGCGGTAAAGGAACCGCTGGCGGAGTACACGTGGCTGACGGAACTGCCCGTGGCGGTTGAACCGTCACCGAAATCCCAGAGGTACGAGGCAATTTCGCCTGTGGAGGATGAGGCGTTAAAGGCTACCGAGAGCGGCGCCGTGCCGCTGGCGGCGTTGGTGGTGAGCGCAGCCTGAACTTCAGGTACGGCAATAACCACTGGCGGCGGCTCCTCTGGCTCCGCAACGATTGGCGCGGTTGCGGTTATTGTTGTGGTCGCGGTGCTGGTGAGACCGGTTGAGCCGGTCACAGTCAGGCGTGCGGTAAAGGAGCCGCTGGTTGCGTACACGTGGCTGGCGGAGCTGCCCGTGGCGGTCGAACCGTCGCCGAACTCCCAGAGGTACGAGGCGATTTCGCCTGTGGATGATGAGGCGTCAAAGGCTACCGAGAGGGGCGCCGTGCCACTGGCGGCGTTGGTGGTGAGCGCAGCCTGAACTTCAGGTCCGGCAATAACCTCTGGCGGCGGCTCATCTGGCTCCGCAACGATTGGCGCGGTTGCGGTTATTGTTGTGGATGCGGCGCTGGTCAAGCCGGCGTCGTCGGTCACGGTCAGGCGAGCGGTGTAAGAGCCGCTGGTTGCGTACACATGGTTGGCGGCGCTGCCCGTGGCTGTTGCGGATCCGTCGCCAAAATCCCAGAGGTACGAGGCGATTTCACCCGTTGAGGATGAAGCGTCAAAGGCAACTGAAAGCGGCGCCGTGCCGTTGGCGGCGTTGGCGGTGAGCACAGCCTGCAATGCAACCGATGGCGCACTCGCGGTAAAGGCGAAAGGCGCCGAGTGAGGGCTCTCCGTGCCGTCACTGAAGGCAGCGGTTAGGGTGAAATTAGTTGTCGCTGCACTCAGGGTCACCTGGCAGTCCATTGAGGTGGCATTGGGATCTTGGGTCTGGCAGGCGAACGCGCCTTCCTGGTAGAGTTTGAAGCCGCTTACCGCTAGCTCGCTTGGCGGCGAGTACCCCCATTCTACGTGAATTGATTGTGTTGTCGCAGCTGCGGCAAAAGCTGGCAGGCAGCACAGAATGGTGATGAGTAAACGGATTATCAAGAGGTGCATAGTCGTCCCCGCATGAAGAATTGTGTGGAGCGCAAATCGTTAAAAATTAGCAAGCAGATGGCATGCCATTGATCCGATTGTTATTTTTCACACATTTACAGCAGGTTGCAGTATCTGAGGCGGGTTTGCCGAACTGTCGATTACCTTTTGGTGATTGAACGGATCGCCAGTCGCACGTCATTCCAGTTTGCCATCGAATCATGGCATGGATCCACGGCGAAAGTTCGTCCCGATTGGCGTGAGGTTTCCTTGGCCGACTTCCCGGCTTTGCCGAGGGACAACAATTTGACGGTTCCCGCTAAATAAAGCAGCCTCCAGAATCGCGAACCGGAAAGAGTTCCTAAAAAGACAATTCGTTAGCCACATACAAGCTGCAATCGCACGAAAGGGGCATGTAAGAGCATGTGGCGGGGACACCGAAGGGAAACGCTCCCCAGTCAACTCTGGAACAACCTGGTGAACTCTTTCAAGATCATGTCCGGGGGCAAGAACCAGCCCATCCTACAGGCCCCGGATTGCGCTGCGCTTCATCCAGGCTACGAAACTGCCTTTGTTGGAGCAGGCGCCGTGCGTCTCTACGCCTGGAAGATGGGGTGTCAAACGATACAAGGAAAACCTTGATCGTTCCCCCCGTTCCAGCGTTCATCGAATAGCGCCCTTGTTTCCAAATAGGATGGGCGAAAACAACGTAAAAAACCAGACCTTTTTTTGTACGCCACCCATCGAAACCGGCCGCTGGAGCGTGGAAACAATCGTAATAACAGGGGAGGATGTAAAAAACAGCGCGCATTTGATGCCCCACCCGTAGCCTGGATGCAGCTTGCAAAATCCGGGGGTAATTCCATTTCTATTTCAACAGTGAAGCACGCCGCTTCCTCATCTCGACGAGCACAGCGAGGAGAAATCTCGCCAAGATAACGAGATTTCTCACTCCGTTCGAAATGCCCGTTAAAGGGAATTGTCAAGCCGTAACCTGAAAAGCCTTTGAATAATCG
>NZ_JAVBXR010000121.1 GCF_030824455.1 Desulfobulbus sp. | reverse complement strand
GAATAACGGCTTTGTCAACGTGTACAGCGAGCCGGGCGTGGGCACGACCTTCAGGCTTTATCTGCCGCGTCAGACAGGCCAGATCGAGGAACGCCACGAGGAAACCAGCGAGGTGATGCCGATGGGCCAGGGCGAAACCCTGCTGGTGGTGGAAGACGAAGCAACCATCCTGACCTTGAACAGGGTTATGCTGGAGCAGTTGGGCTACACCGTGCTGGCCGCCGGCGCCCCGGACGAAGCGTTGCAGTTGGCGAAGACGCACGGCGAAAACATCCGTCTTTTGATCACCGACGTGATCATGCCGGAAATGAATGGCCGCGACTTGGCCCGGTTGATTGCAACCTGCTGTCCTACGATTAAAACCCTGTTCATGTCCGGCTACACCGCCAATGTCATTGCCCATCGGGGCGTGCTGGACGAGGGGGTCCATTTCATCGCCAAACCCTTTGCCACCAGGGAGCTTGCGGTTAAAATCCGCGAATTGTTGCACGGCTGAGCGCGACGTCGCGACGGCCGGGCCCGCTTGCAATCACGGGAGCGCCAACGAGTGTGCGCTATCGCGGCAGGTGGGAAGGACAGCTTGAGATTGGAAAAATTCGCCGGCGCACGGGCTGTGTCTGCTTGTCCTCACAGGCATAATTCTGAGTGTAGTCGTTGACTATCGGCAGACTATTTGTCATAAACAGCGCAGTCATTATTTCAGGCAGAGGTCTTTTTCAATACTAAGGAGGAGAGGATGAAAAACGGAAATCTTGCCCTGCGGACGGTGCGTTGCGGGTGGTTGTGTGTATTGACGCTGTTGTTGACCGCGTCGCTGGCGCAGGCGGCCGTGATCAAGGTCGGCGCCATTTTGGCTGAAACCGGTCCGGCGGCCTTTCTGGGCGGTCCCGAGGTCCGATCACTGCGCATGCTGGTGGACGAACTCAACGCCAAGGGCGGGGTCAAAGGCAACACCATCGAACTGATCGTCAAGGATTCCGGCGGCAGTCCGGAAAAGGCTGTCTCCTTTGCCAAACAGCTGATTGAAGAAGACAAGGTTTTTGCCATCATCGGGCCCTCCACCAGCGGCGAGAGCCTGAGCATCAAGAAAATCGCCGAAGACGGCAAAACCATCCTGATTTCCTGTTCCGCCGCCGAGTTGATTGTCAACCCGGTGTCTCCGCATGTGTTTAAGACCGCCCCGAGCGACAGCTATGCGGCCCAGCAGATTTTTGCCGCCATGCAAAAAAAGGGCGTCAAAAAAATCGCGGTGTTGGCCGGCAACGACGGCTTCGGCAAGGCGGGCAAGGAGCAACTGGCCAAGAATGCGGCGGATTTCGGCGTGACCATTGTTGCCGAAGAAGTATACGACAAAAGCGCCACCGATCTCTCGGCTATTGTCGCCAAGCTCAAGGCCAACGCCGAAATTGAGGCGGTGGTCAACTGGTCGATTGTCCCGGCCCAGTCGATCCTGGCTAAAAATATTCGTCAGGCCGGTTGGGACGTGCCGATTTACCAGAGCCACGGTTTTGCCAACATCAAATACGCCGAAGCCGCCGGCGCCGCGGCCGAGGGCATTGTCTTTCCGGCCAGCCGTCTGCTGGTGGCCGATTCGCTGCCTGCGGGCGCGCAGAAGGACTTCCTGCTCAAATACAAGAATTCCTATGAGTCCAAATTCAACGAAAAGGTTTCGACCTTTGGCGGCCACACCTACGACGCCATGACCATTCTTGCCAAGGCGATTGAGGCCGGCGGCAACGATCCTGAAAAGGCGCGCGCCGCCATCGAGAACATCAAGGGCCTGATCGGCACCGCCGGCACGTTCAATTTCTCCCAGACCGACCACGGCGGCCTGGGGTTGGACGCCTTTGCCATGCTCACGGTCAAAAACGGTCAGTTCGTGCTGCTGGACAACTGATCGACACGGGTTGATGGCCTGTCTGCCTGTCAGGCCGTCCAGTGTGCGCGCTTCTCTTTCGGGGGATGGATTCGGCTTTGCCGGGTGCATCCCCCGATGTGTTTGGAGACTCGGCTGCAGATTGCCGCGTCAGGACTGTGGGCTGTGGATAACTGAGGGAACAGTAAAAAATAACTCCCTTTTTTCCCCTGAAGTGCGTTATGCTCAGTGACGTTTTACTCGTCAACAATTGCTCGCAGGGAGGTGCGGCGGTGGGTGCTTCAACAACCGAATCCAAGGCGGATGGGCCAGTGAATCAAGGCGACGGCGACGGCAACGCCTCGTCAAAGGCTGAAAAGGCGGAACGAGCAGAAAAATTGGACAAATCAGACAAGGCCTTCGACCTGACCGCACCGGAATGGTATCTCAACCGGGAGTTGAGCTGGCTCGAGTTCAACCGCCGGGTGTTCAACGAAAGCCGGGACGAGCGCAACCCGCTGCTGGAACGGGTCTTCTTTCTCTCGGTGATCGGTTCCAACCTCGACGAATTCTTCATGAAGCGGATCGGCGGTCTCAAGCAGCAGGTGGGGGCGGAGTTGAAACTGCTGTCCATCGACGGCCGCACGCCCCAGCAACAGATCGACGAGAGCTACGAGGTGATCCGCGACATCCTGGAAAAGCAGCAGGCCCTGGAGCGGGAACTGCTCACCTTGCTGGCCAGACAGGACATCCGTATCGTCCGGTATGCGGCCCTTGATGAGGCGCAGCGGCAGAAGATGGCTGTCTATTTCCGCGACAACATCTACCCCCTGCTCACGCCCCAGGGCATGGACCCGGCCCACCCCTTTCCCTTTATCTCCAACCTCTCGCTCAACCTCCTGGTGGCCACCCGCCACAGCGACAACGACCACGTTTATCTCAACCGGATCAAGGTCCCGACCACCGGCACCGGCATTCCCAGGTTCATCCGGGTCGATCCGGCCGCGCACGTCTATGTGCTGTTTGAAGACGTCATCGCCAACAACCTGGAAATTATTTTTCCTGGCATGGTCATCGAAAGCTGCGAGCTGTTCCGCGTCACCCGCAACGCCATCACCGAAAAATGGCCGGATCAGGCCATTGACCTGCTGTCGATGATCGAAACCGCGTTGCAGGACCGCAAGTTCGCCGAGATTGTGCGGCTAGAGGTCGACGGCGTCATGACCCGGCAGCATCGCGGCATGCTGGCCTCGCAATTGGGCATCGACTCGCGCAAGGACGTGTTCACCGTGGACGGCATCATGGCCAAGCGCGATCTGATGGAGATTGTGACCATTGACAAGCCGGAACTGCATTTTGCGCCCCATCAGCCCATTGACCACTACAAGCTGGCCGGCGATTTCCCCAACATTTTTCATCTGATTCGCGAGGAAGGACCCTTTCTGCTCCAGCATCCCTACGAATCGTTCAGCTCCTCGGTCGAGCGGTTCCTGCGCGAGGCCAGCACCGACCCCAAGGTGCTGGTGATCAAGATGACCCTGTATCGGACCTCGGCCAATTCTCAGATTATTCAGTATCTGCTCGATGCGGCGCAGAACGGCAAGCAGGTGGCGGTGGTGGTGGAACTGATGGCCCGGTTCGACGAGTCGGCCAACATCCACTGGGCCACCTATCTGGAGCAGGCGGGCATCCACGTCACCTACGGCGTGGTCGGTCTCAAAACCCATTCCAAGGTAATTTTTGTGGTGCGGCGGGATTACAACGGCCTCAAACGCTACGCCCACATCGGCACCGGCAACTATCACGCCGGCACGGCCCGGGTGTACAGCGATTTGGGACTGCTGACCTGCGACCCGGAAATCGGCAACGATCTCACCGAGTTTTTTAATTTTCTCACCCTGGGGTACGCGCCGGCGCGGAAATACAACAAGCTGTTGCCCTCGCCGCGCATTCTGAAAAAGACTTTGCTGGAAAACATCAAGCGGGAGATCGAACAGCACGGCAAAGGCAATCCGGGTTTGATCCAATTCAAGACCAACGCCCTGACCGATCTGGACATCATCGCCGCCCTGTATCAGGCCTCGCAGGCCGGGGTCAAGATCGACCTGATTGTCCGCGACAGCTGCCTGCTGCGGCCCGGCATCGCCGGCTTGTCCGACAACATCCGGGTCATCTCCCTGGTGGGCCGCTTTTTGGAACACGCGCGCATCTATTATTTCCGCAACAACGGCCAGGAGCAGTATTACATCGGTTCGGCCGACTTGATGAAACGCAATCTGGAACGACGGGTGGAGGTAATAGCTCCGGTGGAGTCGCCTGCCTTGCAGGGTCAGTTGCGGGAAATTCTCAACCTGCAGTTGGCCGACCGGCGCGGGGCCTGGGACATGCAGCCCGACGGCGGCTATGTGCAGCGGCAGCCTGAAGCGCACGAGGAGAAACGTGCAGCCCAGGAGTGCCTGATCGAAAAGAGTGAGAAGCGGCTGGCGGAAGCCCGCCGGTTGTACAAAAAACAATTTTCCAAGAAAATCGCCAAACGAAAGAACAAATAGGAAACGGCGGGATGAGCGGGCAGGGCGCGCGGCGGAGTTGCTACTGCGTCGTGTTAAGAAAGACCTGCTGGTAAATCGTGCGGTACCGCTCCCGGCTGTTTTCGTCGAGCCATTGTTCATAGGCCTTGCGGTAGCGTTCAGTGGGACGTTCGGTGAGGAGGATGCGATTAATTTTTTCGATAACGTTCCGGCCCCATTCGTTTTTTGAACAGCCCACAAAACAGAACCATCCCTCGTAGCCCTGTTGGTTTTCCTCGATCAGCAGGGTTGCGATCTGGTCGCGAAGACCCAGTTTTTCCGCCTGGTACATGGCCTCGTCGGGCAACCCGATCAGGCCGTCGAGCCGGTCAAGCATCAGCATCTTAAAGAAATTCTCTGAAAGCTCCTGTCCGCTAAATATCACCAGATTCTTCCGATTGCTGTACTTCTTGAGCACCGCGTCTACGCTGTTGCCGTAGGACCGATCTTTGCTCAGCCCAATAATGATGTTTTCATCGCCCAGGACGTCCTCAAGGCGAATGTGGCCTTCGTGAGTAAAACCAGCCAGTTTCTCTTTGCGAACAATCAACACCGCCGGCATGGTCAGTAGGCTGGGGATGGAAAAGTACATGAATTCCTGTCGTTCCGCCGTTTTGTAGAGGCCGATGGAACAGACCTTTTCTCCCTGTTTGAACCGGTCGAAGTGGCGGATGACATTGGTGACCATGGTGTAGTGGGTGTATTCGGGCAACCGTTCCTTGAGGATGGCGGTGAGCAGGTTGCCGTACCCCGTGTTGGCGGCGTTAGGGTCTGCTTGAACGAAATAGGGCGGCATGGTGACCTCCATCCAGGTGATGGAGTCGTTGGCGGGAGCGGCGCGGAGGGGCGTCAGGGAAAAGAGGACAAGCAGGGCGACGAGCATTGGAGCTGCTCGTCGCATCCTGTCGGCGGCGGCATGAGGTTTGGGCTGCATGAGCGCGGGGTGCAATGTGATCCGAGACCGTTATCGGCGATAGCCGCCGTCATGCTCATACCTGTCGTCATGCTTGCGCCTGTCGTCGTGTTTCCGCCTGTCGTCGTCATGGCGTTCGTCGCGGATATAGATTTTTTTGGGCGGTTTGTGGTCGTATTTACGATATTCGTAATACGTCGTCTGGCGAACGACCACTGGCGGGCGATGCGAGTAGCCGCGAGGAGGATGGTATTCGCGATAGCGGGGCGCATACACGTCGCGGTACCAGTCGTCGTCGATGAAATACACCGGGCGGCCGCAGGCCCCGTACTCATTGCAGTGCTGGTGCCAATTTCGGATGTGACGGGGTGGAACGCGGAGGTAGATCGGCGGATACCAGGTGGTGACGCGCCGCACGATAATCGGTTCTTCGTAGATCAGACGCGGCGCCGGATAGTTGCCGATGTCAAGACGGCCGTAAAATCCAGGATCGCCGATGCTGATCGACACTCCGGCGTTTGCCGGTCCCGCAACCGAGGCCAGCAGAGACGCCGCAATGGCGAGTGCTGCAAAGAATATTTTCATGTTGCCCTCCCAGAGGCAAAAACAGTCGGTTGAGCTTTGAACCCCGACGCTGTGGTTGCGGCCGCGGCTTTTTGCTGCACATCATAGGCGCCGGGCAGGCACAGCGTGGGACGCTGACGCGCCTTGCCTGTTGTCCCGTGTTTCGGGCTGCCCTGCAAAAATAGGGAGCAACGCCGATTGCCGATCATCGGACAATGCCGAAATATAGACGATCTCTTGTTCCTCGCATACAAGAAAATCCGCCGCCGTGCCCCGCGGCAGCAGGTTGATTTGCCTGCGTCTCGCTCCAAGTGCATCGCAAATTGCTGTTTTATTGTTCTTGATTAGTTCCAGCTCGCAGTAGATTGTATCTAAGGTATTAATGTTCCGTTGTAAAAATCAATAAAAAATTATTTATTAAATCGTTTGGAATATTAGCGTTTCTTTGTTATATTATTTATCGAGAATAAATTCTCTATTAGAAATCGCGAGGCGAGAGGGGTTGTTTTTCAATCAGTATTTCCTTCTTTATACGCAGTTCCAAGGTGAAAGGTATGGAGAACAGCATTGCGCAGGTGGCGCGAAACATTGTCAAGGGCGCGCCGGAGCCGACGTTGCGCCGTTTGCCGCTGTATTATCGCCTCCTGAAACAATTGCGCGAGACTGGCCGGACAGGAGTTTCCTGCACCCTGATTGGCGCCGAACTCAGGCTCGACGCCACCCAGGTGCGCAAGGACATCGAGATGACCGGCACCGTGGGACGACCCAAGGTTGGGTACGACGTCAATGAACTGATCTGCGCCATCGAAAAATTCCTGGGATGGGACAACCTCACCGAGGCCTTTCTGGTGGGCGCCGGCAGTTTGGGCGAGGCGTTAATGGGCTACCCCGGTTTTTCCGAGTGCGGACTCAGCATTGTGGCCGCCTTTGACGTGGACCCCAACAAATGTCATCGGGTCATTCACGGCAAGCATGTTCGCCACATCAGCAAAATGACCGGCTTGATGCGCAGAATGCGCATTCGTTTCGGCATTATTACGGTACCCGCCTCCGAGGCGCAGCAGGCCGCCGACCTGCTGATTGAAGGCGGGGTGTTGGCAATTTGGAATTTCGCGCCGGCCAAAATTCAGGCGCCGGAACGCGTAATTGTGACCAATGAGGATCTTTACTGCTCTCTGGCGGTCCTGTCACAGAAGATGACACGAAAGCTGGCTGAGTCCCGTTCAAAAGGAGTAGCATAATTATGACCACATTTGAGCAGGATACGATGCAACCGACTCCTGCGCGCCAATTTGAAAAAGTTTGCGCCATCCTTGAGCAGAACGAAAACAAGCCGCAACGGTTGATCCCGATTCTCCAGGCTGTGCAGGAGGAATACCGTTATCTGCCTGAAGACGTTCTCGCCTTTGTCGCCACCGGCCTGGATGTGCCGCCGGCGCGGGTCTATGGCGTTGCCACCTTCTATTCCCATTTTGCCCTGGAGCCCAAGGGCAAATACTGCATTCGGCTGTGCGACGGCACCGCCTGTCACGTCAAGCGTTCCATTCCCATTCTTGAAGCCGTGTACAGGCGGCTGGGACTTTCCAGCAAGCGCAACACCACCGCCGACATGCTGTTCACCGTGGAAACGGTTGCCTGTCTCGGCGCCTGCGGTCTGGCTCCAGTGGTGGTGATCAACGAGGATGTTCACGGCCAGGTGACCCCTGAGGCCGTGGTCAAGATGATCGATGAGATCGAGGAACGGGAGAAAGCGTCATGAGCATCAAGCAGCAAGCAACAAATCATCCCGATCCCTTGATGGGCGCCGAGCGCCGGGTGGTCATCTGCGCCGGAACCGGGTGCGTGGCCAACGGCGCCATGAAGGTCTACGCCGCGTTTCAGGAGCAGATGCGGAAAAACAATCTGCCGTTTGTGGTGGAACTTCGGGAAGAAAACGACAACAGTGGGAAGATTGGTTTAACCCACTCCGGTTGTCAGGGATTCTGTCAGATGGGGCCGCTGGTTGCGGTGCTGCCCGATTACATCCTCTACAACCGGGTCAAGCCCGACGATGTGGCCGAGATTGTCGAAACCAGCCTGATCCAGAACGGCGTGGTCGAGCGGCTGCTGTACGTCGAGCCCGGCACCACCCACGCCTGCAAGGGCGTCCACGACATTCCCTTTTACACCCGGCAGCAGCGGTTTGTGCTGGGCGAATGCGGCACGATTGATCCTGACAGCCTTGGTGAATACATGCGCAACGGCGGCTATGAGGCCGCCAAGAAGGCGTTTTTGCAGATGACGCCCGAGGCGGTCTGCACGGAAATCTCCGAATCCGGACTGCGCGGCAGAGGCGGCGGCGGTTTCCCCACTGGCCGCAAATGGGAGGCGGCCCGTCGGCAGAACGACGGCAAGAAGTACGTCATCTGCAACGCCGACGAAGGCGACCCAGGCGCGTTCATGAACCGAAGCGTCATGGAGGGCAATCCCCACTCGGTTATCGAGGGGTTGATGATCGCCGCCCGGGCCATTGGCGCCGACGAGACCCTGGTCTACGTGCGCGCCGAATATCCCCTGGCGGTGCAGCGGATGCGCCGGGCGGTCAAAGACGCCCGCGAATACGGCATCCTCGGGACCAATGTGTTTGGCTCCGGTCTCAACATCAGCTGCGAGATCATGGAAGGCGCCGGCGCCTTTGTCTGCGGCGAGGAAACCGCGATGATTGCCTCCATCGAGGGCCAGCGCGGCATGCCTCGGCCCAAGCCGCCGTTTCCGGCGGAGAGCGGCCTGTGGGGCAAGCCGACCATCATCAACAACGTCGAAACCCTGGCGCATGCGGTCCGCATCATCCGCGAAGGGGCGCCAAGTTTCCGCAAACTGGGCACGCCTGGTTCTCCGGGCACCAAGACCTTTGCCCTCACCGGCCACGTAGCCAACACCGGCCTGATTGAGGTGCCCTTTGGCACAACCCTGCGCGAGATTGTGTACAACATCGGCGGCGGCATCACCCGCGACGACGGCAGCATTGATCCCGACGGATTCAA
Organism: Desulfobulbus sp.; assembly: GCF_030824455.1. GTDB lineage: Bacteria > Desulfobacterota > Desulfobulbia > Desulfobulbales > Desulfobulbaceae > Desulfobulbus. The sequence goes on along the minus strand of NZ_JAVBXR010000121.1, from coordinate 6,858 downwards.
GGCGGTGCAGATCGGCGGGCCTTCGGGCGGCTGTTTGACCAAGGATCACCTTGACCTGCCGATGGATTTCGATTCGTTGCGCACCGTGGGCGCCATGGTCGGCAGCGGCGGCCTGGTCGCCATGAACAAAGGCACCTGCATGGTGGCGGTAGCCCGATTTTTCATGGAGTTCACCCAGCGCGAGAGCTGCGGCAAGTGCGTGCTCTGCCGCGAGGGCACCCGCCAGATGCTCGCCCTGATGGACGACATCATCGACGGCCGGGCCGACGAAACCACCCTGCCGCTGTTGAAAGAACTGGCGTTGGCGGTGCAGAAAGGTTCGCTCTGCGGCTTGGGCAAAACCGCGCCCAACCCGGTGTTGTCGACCCTGCGTCATTTTGCCGACGAATACGAGGCCCACGTCAAGGACAAAAGCTGTCCGGCCGGCCAGTGCAAGGCCCTGCTCAAACCGTGGATCAACGCGGAGAAATGCAAGGGCTGCGGCAAGTGCGCCAAGAAGTGTCCGGTGGAGGCGATCAGCGGCGAGTTGAAACAGCCGCATGTGATTGATCAGGATAAATGCATCAAGTGCGGGGCCTGCCTGCTGTCCTGCAAATTCGGGGCAGTCGAAGGGTTGCAAGGAGGACAGGCATGATAAAGACAAAATCCGCCGCCGTGGTCATCGACGGCCGCACCGTATCCATTGAGGGCGAGAAAAATCTGTTGGAGATGGTGCGCAAGGCTGGCATCGATCTGCCCACCTTCTGTTATCACTCCGACCTGAGCGTCTACGGCGCCTGCCGTCTCTGTCTGGTGGAGGTCGAGGGGCGCGGCATTCTCAGCTCCTGTTCGACCCCGCCGGAACCGGGGCAGATTATCCACACCAACACCGAGGAACTGCGGGAAATTCGCAAGATTTCGATTGAACTGATCCTGGCCAATCACGACCGGGAATGCACCAGCTGCGTGCGCAGCGGTTCCTGTCAGCTGCAGGACATCGCCCGCCGTCTGGGCATCACCAAAATCCGCTACCGTTCCATCCACCAGCCCAAACCGGTGGACGTTTCGAGCCCGTCGCTGATCCGCGATCCCAACAAATGCGTGCTCTGCGGCGACTGTGTGCGGTTCTGCGACGAGATCCAGTCCGTCGGCGCGATTGATTTTGCCTATCGCGGCCACGAGGCGGCGGTTGTGCCCGCCTTTGGCCGGGATCTGGGCGCCGGGGAATGCGTCAACTGCGGCCAGTGCGCCGCCGTCTGTCCCACCGGGGCGCTGGCGCCGGCCTCGGAGATCGAGGTGGTGTGGAAAGCGATCCACGATCCCAACACCGTGGTGGTCGCCCAGATCGCCCCGGCGGTGCGGGTGGCCATTGGCGAGCAGTTCGGCAGCGAATACGGACTCAACACCACCGGCCAGGTGGTGGCGGCGATGAAACGGATGGGCTTTGACATCGTTTACGACACCAGCTTCACCGCTGATCTCACCGTGATTGAAGAGGCCAACGAGTTCATCGCCCGCAAAACCAATGGCGAGCGGTTGCCCCTGTTCACCAGCTGCTGTCCGGGCTGGGTCAAGTTTGCCGAGCAGTATTTCCCGCAGCTGCTGGGCAACCTCAGCTCCTGCCGTTCGCCCCAGCAGATGATGGGCGCCATGGTCAAGCACACCCTGCCGGCGCAGCTCGGTCGGGAGCGCAAAGACGTGGTCATGGTGTCGATCATGCCCTGCACGGCCAAGAAGTTCGAGGCAAGGCGGCCCGAATTCCGCACCGCCGGCACCCCGGACGTCGATTTTGTCCTGACCACCCAGGAACTGGCGCGGATGATTGAAGAATCAGGGCTGACCCTGAACAAGCTCAATCCCGCCAGCTTTGACATGCCCATGGGCTTTAAAACCGGCGCCGGCGTCATCTTCGGCAACAGCGGCGGGGTCACCGAGGCGGTGCTGCGGTACGCGGTGGGCAAGATTACCGGTCAGAATCCGGTGGACCCGGAATTTGAGGAGATCCGCGGCGAGCAGTCGCTGCGCGTCATTCGCACCGAGGTCGGCGGCCTGGAGTTGAAACTGGCCATTGTCCACGGCTTGGGCAAGGCGCGCGAGGTGATGAACCAGATCATTGACGGTTCGCTGGTTGTCGATCTGGTCGAGGTCATGGCCTGCCCCGGCGGGTGCATCGGCGGCGCCGGGCAACCGGTGGGCCGCGACATTGCCGCACGGCGCAAGGCGCGCACCGAGTCGCTGTACAACACCGACCGGTTGCTCGATCTGCACTGCTCGCAGGAAAACCACTTCGTCAACGAGTGCTATCAGAAATATCTGGGCGAGCCGGGCAGCCGCGAGTCGCATCGCCTGCTTCACACCCACTACCACCACCGCCGTCGCGCCGGCAGCGAGGAGATTATCCTGGCCAAGGCCCGGCAATCCGGCGAGGGTCCGCTGACCGTGCGGGTCTGCGCCGGCACCGGCTGCTTCCTGCGCAACTCCCAGGCCATCATCCAGGGCTTGATGAAGCATGTCGAGGCCAGCGACCTGGGCGACAAGGTGCAGGTGCAGGCCTCCTTCTGTTTTGAGATGTGCGGCGAAGGACCCAATGTGGCGGTCGGCGACACGATCATCAACCAGGCCACCCTGGAAAAGGTGATCAACGCCGTCCACGCCGAACTGGCTCAGGAAACCACCGGTTCGGAAGCCAGCTGAACGCGGCGCAAGCGTTTGTTGCCGCTGCGGATTTTTTTATCTGTCCGTAGCGGTTGCGGGTGCGCCGTTTGGTTGTGTTCTTCCGTGGCGTGGCGGCTTTCGCGACAGGTCGTCGCGCTGCGGAAGAACTTTTATATGCGCGCTGGAACCTGTTTCAGCGCCTTGTTGCACAATTCGACAACGTTTTTCTACTCCTAAATCGTGAAGCGTGGACTCCGGCGTTGGGCTGACGCCGGAGTCCTGTCGAATCCCCGGCCGGCGCTGTCTTGTGTTTCGTCTTTGCGCCGTCTACCCTTTTTCTCTTGGCCGTCCCCCTGGTCAGGCGTACAGTGTTCTCCCATGAACCGCATCTTTTGTTCCGACCGAACCCTTTCTTCCCCCTTCTGGTGAACGGCATGGTCCTGACCCGAACCGAAACCGATGCGCTGGGCGAGCGCGAAATTCCCCAAGACGTCCTGTGGGGCGTCCACACCCAGCGGGCGCTGGACAATTTTCCCCTTTCCGGCCGACCGCTTCATCCCCTGCTGATTCGCGCTCTGGGCCTGGTGAAACTGGCCGCAGCAGAGACCAACCATCGTCTGGGCGCCTGGAGCGACGATTCCGCCAAGGCCGAAGCCATTGTCGCCGCCTGCCGGGAAATGGCCGAAGGCGGTCTGGCGGCTGCGATACCGGTTGACGCGCTGCAGGGCGGCGCCGGCACCAGCGCCAACATGAACGTCAACGAGGTGCTGGCCAACCGGGCCCTGGAGTTGCTGGGATGCGAACGGGGCGAGTACGCCCGGGTCAGTCCGCTGGACGATCTCAACCTCCACCAGTCGACCAACGACGTCTTTCCCACCGCCCTCAAGGTGGCGGCCCTGTTGCTGCTGGATCGTCTGGAACAGAAGGTGGTTGCCCTGCAGGAGGCCTTTCAGCACCAGGAACAGCGCTGGGCCCATGTGGTCAAGGTGGCGCGAACCGAAATGCAGGACGCGGTGCTGATCACCGCAGGCCGCGCCTTTGGCGCCTACGCTGAGGCCGTCAACCGCGACCGCTGGCGGATCTCCAAATGCCATGAACGCTTGCGGGTGGTCAATCTCGGCGGCACCGCCGTCGGCACCGGACTGGCCGCGCCGCGCCGCTACATCTTTGAGGTGGTCGAGACCCTGCGGGAACTGACCGGGCTCGGTCTGGCTCGGGCCGAAAACCTGGTCGACGCCACCCAGAACGCCGACGTCTTTGTCGAGGTCTCAGGTATTCTTAAGGCGCACGCGACCAATTTGCTCAAGATCTGTTCCGACCTCCGGCTGCTCAGCTCCGGGCCGGACGCTGGACTGGCCGAAATTCGCCTGCCCAGGCGGCAGGCCGGCAGCTCGATCATGCCGGGCAAGGTCAATCCGGTCATCCCCGAGGCGGTCAGTCAGGCCGCCATGCTGGTGATCGGCAACGACGCCGCCCTGACCCTGGCCTGCGCCTCGGGCAGCCTGGAACTCAATCCCTTTCTGCCCCTGGTGGCCGCGACCCTGCTCGACAACCTTGATCTCCTGGCCCATGCCGACGACATCCTCTGCCGGCACTGCGTGGAGGGGATTGAGGTGGATGAGGCCCGCTGCGCCCGCCAGGTGGAAAATTCCACCGCCGTGGCCACTGCCTTGCTGCCCGCCATCGGCCACGAGCGGGCTGCGGAAATTGCCGCGCTTGCCGCCCGGACCGGGGCCAGCGTCCGCGATCTGGCCCGATCAGAAGCCGGGATCACCGATGAACAGTTCGATCAACTCACCAGCGCCACCGCTGTCTGCCGGCTGGGTTTTGCGCCCGGCCAAGGCGTTAAGGGGCGTTGAATCGGCAATAAGAGGCGTTGAATCGGCGATCGGCGGGACGTCTGCCCCCGGCGTTTGTTGTCCAAACCCTGTATTGTGTGCGCATCGTTGCATGCGTGAAAACTCAAGCCCCACCACCTGAACCATTGATAGAAAAAATGTCGCAAACCGCACCCAAGGGCCTTCGCCTCCATATCGGTCTTTTCGGCCGCCGCAACGTCGGCAAATCGAGCCTGCTCAACGCCATCACCCGCCAGCAGGCGGCGATTGTCTCCAATGTGGCCGGCACCACCACCGATCCGGTGGAAAAACCGATGGAACTGTTGCCGCTTGGCCCGGTGCTGTTCATCGACACTGCCGGCGTTGACGACGAGGGCGCCCTGGGCGAGATGCGCATTGCCCGCACCCGGGCAGTGTTTGATCGCACCGATCTCGGGATTCTGGTGGCCGCCGGCGGCGAGTGGGGTCGATTTGAGGCTGAATTGCTCGAGGCCCTGACTGCGCGCGACATCCCGGTGCTGGTGGTGATGAACAAGATGGATCAGGCTAGGGCGCCGGAGAGCCTAGTTGCGGAACTAGCGGCCAAAAAGATTCCCCTGGCGCACACTGCGGCGGTCAACGGCGAGGGCGTTGGCGCGCTCAAGCAGCAGATTGTGCAGCTTGCGCCCGCTGATTTTATCAGCAGCCCGGCAATCATCAGCGATCTGGTGGGACCGGGCGAGACCGCTGTGCTGGTGGTTCCAATCGACAAGGAGGCCCCCAAGGGTCGGCTGATCCTGCCCCAGGTCCAGACCATCCGCGACCTGCTCGACGGTGACGCCCTGTGCATGGTGGTCAAAGAGCGCGAACTGCGCCAGGCTCTGGCCTTGCTCAAGTCGCCGCCCAAACTGGTGGTCACCGATTCCCAGGCCTTTCTCAAAGTGGCTGCCGACGTGCCGCCTGAAGTGAACCTCACCAGCTTTTCCATCCTTTTTTCCCGCGCCAAGGGCGATCTGCTCACCCAGGCGGAGGGCGCGCTGGCCATTGATCGGCTCCAGCCCGGCGACAAGGTGCTGATGGCCGAGTCCTGCACCCATCATCCCATTGGCGAGGACATCGGCCGGGTCAAGATTCCCCGCTGGCTGACCCAGTACGTTGGCGGCGCGCTGGAGTTCACCCATGTCCAGGGCCACGATTTTCCGTCCAATCTGCACGAGTATCAGCTGGTGATCCAATGCGGCAGCTGCATGCTCAACCGCCGCGAGGTGCTGAGCCGCATTATCCATTGCCGCGAGGCTGGGGTCCCGGTGACCAATTACGGGCTGGCGATTTCGTTCAGTCTGGGTATATTCAAACGGGCCTTGAGTCCCTTTCCCGCCGCCCTGGAATTGCTCGCTTCGCTCGAGCAGGGAGCAGCCGGAGGCCGCTGATCATGGATCGTCAGGAAATTCTTCATTGGCTGCGCTGCGAAGATTCGCAGGAGCTGCAGATGCTCTGGGACTGGGCGGATCGGGTCAGGCGGGAGCAGGTCGGCGAGGCTGTGCATCTGCGGGGGCTAGTCGAGATCTCCAGCTTTTGCGCCCGCAATTGCCACTACTGCGGGCTGCGCGCCGCCAACACTGGCATCCGTCGCTACCGGATGAACGGTGACGACATCCTCCAGTGCGCCCAGCAGGCGGTGCAGTTGGGCTACGGCACCCTGGTGCTCCAGTCCGGCGAGGACGACCGGATCGAGGTCGACTGGCTGGCGGCGCTCCTGCGCCAGATCAAGGCGACCACCCCGCTGGCCGTGACCCTGAGCCTGGGGGAACGCAGCCAGGCCGATCTGCGCGCCTGGAAAGAGGCCGGGGCCGACCGTTATCTGCTGCGTTTTGAAACCTCCAGCAGAACGCTCTATCGGACCATTCATCCGGATCGCGGCGCCAAGGTTTCCGACCGGCTGGCCATCCTGCGCCAGTTGCGGCAGTTGGGCTACGAGACCGGCAGCGGCGTCATGGTGGGCATACCCGGCCAGACTTGCGAGATTCTGGCCGACGACATTCAGCTGTTTCGCGAGCTAGATCTCGACATGATCGGCATAGGTCCCTTTATCGCCCATCCGGACACGCCGCTGGGTCAGGCCGGCCCGCCCGCGCCGTCGGCCGCCCAGGTGGAGCCGAGCATCGAAATGACCTGCAAGGTTTTGGCCCTAGCGCGGATCGTCCGGCCGGACGCCAATATACCGGCGACCACGGCGGTGGCGGTGATGGACGCCTGGCAGGGGCGGAAAATGGCGCTCAAACGCGGCGCCAACGTGATTATGCCCAATCTGACCCCGCCTCGATTGCGCGAACTCTACGCCATCTATCCCGGCAAGGCCGACCGGGTCGAGGCCGCCGACCAGAGCGACCGGCAGATCCGGGCCCAG
>NZ_JAVBXR010000056.1 GCF_030824455.1 Desulfobulbus sp. | reverse complement strand
TCAGCTTTTGTACTGACCGCAGGCGTAGCACTGGCCGGCGGCCCTGGCAAGAAAATGGACGCTGGTTGCCCGGAAGCATGCCAGCAGCAGATCGATGATCTGAACTCTTCCCAGGCTCAACAGAACGAGCAACTGGGCGCCCACGGCAAGCAGTTGGAGAATCATGAGGGTCGCATCACCGCTCTTGAAAAAGATGCGTACAATGCATGGTATGGTCGTGTTGGCGTACGTGCCGCTTGGATGAGCCAAGATGTAGCGTTGTTTGATGGTAATAACAATTCAATTAACGAGTGGGACACTGATGCCGGCTTTGGCGCTGCTCTCGCTTTTGGCCGTCAGTTCGGTGATTTTCGTGTTGAGTTGGAATTGGCCAACCAAGGCACCGACTTGGATGAATTTAGCGAAACCTACGAGGACGGCAACAGAGGGAAAACTGAAGGCGACATCGATCTGACAACCGTAATGGTTAACGGTTATTACGAAATTCCGGTATATGAAGCTTTTTCAGTATACGGCATGGCTGGTATGGGCTTTGCCAAATACGATCTGGATGCAACACATACAGAAGTGGATGCAGATGGCGTTGCCGACCCTTTTTATGCGAATGCTGTTAATGGCAGCGACAACGTCTTTGCTTACAAAGCAGGCCTTGGCGTAACCTACAATTTCACCGAAGAAATGGCTGCCGATCTCGGGTACGAGTATCTCGGCGTTGCCGATACTGATCTGGCCGAGAGCATCAACGGTCACAACGTCGTAGCCTCTTTTCGTTACAAATTCTAATTTTTCCTGAATTAGAACGCGTTTTCCCCGACCGGGTTCGCCCTGGCCGGGGATTTTTTTTTGCTGAATCAGCTCCCATTCTCGTTCATGCCCCTACCGGCTGTTTACCGCCAGCCGTTTCCCCGCGATTGCTGCGGCAAGAATCAGGGCCATGCCCGCCAGCACTTGGCCGGACACCGGTTGCTGACGCACCAGGGCCACCAGCAACACGGCCAATGGCGGGGTGAAATAACTCAGAAAACCGATAATCGCCATATTGCCGCCGGCAACAGCCCGGTTCCAGAGGAAAAATGACAGCCCAAGCGGCACGCAGCCCAGATACACCGCCGACAGCAGGGCTGCCGGGGTGGGCATCGCATGGGGACCGGTGGCCACAAAGAGCACGGTCGACAGCAGGGCCGCATAGAGGGTAAAGGCGGTCATTGGCTCTTCCTTGGTTTTGCAGAGCGACAAGCCCACCGAAAAGCTGCTCCAGATCAATCCGCACAACAAGGCCAGGCCATAGCCCCACAAATGGCTGGATTGAAACGACAGGTCCTTGCCCGACGCAATCACCAGCCCCGCCCCCAACAGACAGACCAGAGCGGTCAGGACAATCCCTAATTTCAAACGCTTAAAGGCAAGCAGCGACGAAAACACCACAATCCAGAAAGACCAGGTGGTGGCAAGAATCGCCGCCTCGGCCAGCGGCGCCCGAGCCATGGCCTGATAATAGACGTAGTGGTAGAAAAAAATGCCCCACACCCCCAAAAGCGAGGTTTTCAAGTTTGGCAGGGCCAACCGCATGGATCTGGTGCGAACGACATCGATACCGTAAAGGAACAGGGCGGCGCTGGTGAAACTGTAGAACAACAGTTCTTCCGTTGACAAAACGTCAAGGCCCGAACCGGTCGCCGCCGGCAGACTAGCCCAACAGAGGATGGCGCCGACGGCGTACAGATAGTGTTGCATTGGACTCTCCCGAACAATGGATGGTAAAAAAACCTGGGGAGCATACTGCGAGCGACCGGGCATTTCTTGCACAAAAACAACATCCGGCGCAAAGATTGGGTACTGCGGTCAGGTTTGGCGGAGTTGCCTGCGGTAGGCGGCCGGCGTCAGGCCGTAGCGACGGCGAAAATTTCTGGTTAGATGGCTCTGGTCGGCAAAGCCTGCGCTCAAGGCGGCGTCGGCCAACGGCAAGCCTGCGGCGATCAGTCGCCGCGCCTGTTCCAGCCGCACCTGGGTCAGATAGCCGTGCGGCGTCATCCCCACCCCACCCTTGAACAGTCGCAACACGTGCATCTCCGAACATTGACCGATGCGTGCCAGGTCACCAAGGGTTACCCTATCCCGGTGGCGTGCGTGCAAAAAATCGACCATCCGTTGCAGGCGTGGGCTGTTCTCGGTTTGCGCGCTCACCGCCGGAATCGGCAATCGACACTGCTCAAGCAGTCGACCAAAGACGTGCAGAACCCTCTGCTCAATGTCCAAGCATTCAGCGCCGGTCATGATGGCCTGGTGCAGCGCCGCCACCTCCCGCCAGAGTCGGGGGTCGGCAAAAATCCGGCTGGGTGGTTGCGGCGGACGCAGCCCTGGAAGCTCAAGCCGCCGGGCCAGATCAGTAAAAAAAATATCCTCGAGATAGAGACTGCGCAGGTCGCGCCGACCGCCGCCGCAGGGGTGATTGGCGTGGACCACCCCGGCCTCGATCAGCGACACACAACCCGGTTGAAGAATTTCGCTGCGGCCCTTGACGCTGAAGTGCTCGCCGCTAGCGCTGTTCAGCCACAGCACCGCGCCGCTGTGGATATGGGCCCCAAAGGAAAAATCAGTGCGGCAGGACAAGGCTTCCAGGCCGGGCAGAGTGGCGCTGCGGTAGATCAGGCTCATAAGCTCATAACTGGCGCTCCCGCCAGAACCTAGCCCATGCGGCCAATCCCGGCAGCCACTGGACCCGGCCCCCGTGGGGATGCACCCATGCCAGCTGCCAGTGCTGGTGACGGCCATCAATCCACAGGTCGGCGGTCCAGCCAATCCAGCCAAACTCCGGCGGTTTGGGGCCCTGCCACAGGGTTTCCCACTGCAGCCAGAGCACCGGTTGCGGGTGGCGTTCGGCCCAGGCCGCCAGGAACGGTCGCAGCGATGCGCCTTTGTCGCGGAGATAAGTGGTGAGATAGGTGGTGTACAGCGCCACCGGGGCGTCGCGCAAGGGGCTGACGTGGGCGTTGAGAAATGGGAGCAGTTCGTCGGGCAGATCGGACCGGTGGACGCGCACAGGCGCCGGGCTTCGGTTGACCTGATGCAGGGCGGTTATCCCCTGGCGCAGCAGGGCCAAACGCTGCAGTTGATCGGCCCAGACAAAGGCGGCCAGGGTTTGCTCGTCGCGCGACGAGGCCAGGGCAAACGGGGCCAGATCGCAGCCCTGGCGAGACAGGATCAACGGTGGGGCGGTGGCGGACGGCGCAACAAAATCGCCCTCGCAGGCAACCACAAACTGATCTGGATCACCGGCGCCGAGTTCGAGCAGCGTGGCCCCGTTGCCATCACCGTTGTCGTCACCGCCGCGATCACCGGGTGCGCTGTCGGCGCGGGTCAGACGGTAATGCCGCTGGTCCGCAACCAGATTGAGCCCGGCGCTGGCGCCCAAATCCACCAGATGCATGGCCGGCCAGCCCGGATAGAGCGTCGGCAGCAGCCAGCAGAGCCCACGCCCGGTTTCGTTGGTCTGCACCGTCGCGGTGGCGATAAAGGCGGCAAGTTCGGTGCGCCGCGCCAGGAGAGCCTGTCGCAGGCAGTCGCTCAGATCTCCGGCGTCCAGAGGGCGCGCTCCGCCCACCGAAGGAAAAAAGCGGGCCAACGACTGAACCTCCGGCCGGCCGGCCAGGATCTCCCGATGCAGGCCCGCCAGCAGCAGCAACGGCACGTCAAAGGAAGATCGGGACGCTGCGGCAGCGAGCAGCCAGTCTGCCAGCGGATCCTCGCCCTGCCCCGTTTCCAGCCAGTCCGCCGCCAGCCCGCACAACCGGGCGGAAAGGGGCGAATATCCGGCGGCAAAGGTTTGTTGATTGCGGAATCTGCGGGCAAGTCGGAGCTGTAGGTCGTCTGTGGTCATGGCCTGAACCGAGCGAAATCCTCTGGTGGTGAATGGCGCTTTGTACCTCAACCGTTCCCAGAGCGCACCAAAATGCGTCAGTCGCGCACACTGACGATTGATTCCAAACTCCCCGCCGCACGCTGAAAACCATCTTTTGCTATGGTTTTCCGGCTTTTTATGGTACCTCACCAAGAGTGGCTGGCTGCACAACCGCGCCTCAGACGAAGTACTTCAGCGTGGTTGCTCCAAGAGCGGCCGCCCTTCCTGTCCTCCCTTGCCAATGGCCGCCATGACCCGCAACCATACGTTTATTGCGACGCTCCAGAAATACATGGAATCGGAACGGTTTTCCCTGCCGGTGTTCAATCCCGTTTCCCTGCGGATTCAGCAGGAGCTGGTCAAAAAAGAACCAAATTTCCGCACGGTGGAAAAGCTCATCAGCGGCGACCAATCCCTCTCCGGCAATATTCTTAAAATCGCCAATTCCGCCCTATACCGGGGGATGGCGCCGGTCGCCACCGTCAAATCGGCGCTGGTCAGGTTGGGGATGACGGAAGTCTCGCGGATTGTCTTTGTTGACGTCAACAAGGCCATGTTCAACTCCCGCGACGCCCAAATCGACGCGGTAATGAAGCAACTCTGGCAACACTCGCTGGGTGCGGCCTTTGCCGCCGGCATGCTTTCCAATCACCTCGATTTTGGCGTGATGCAACACGAGGCCTTTTCCGCCGGCTTGTTTCACGATATTGGCAAGCTGTTCATTTTGAAGATTATTTCAGAAAAAAAGCTTAGGAACAAAGCGCTCGTCGTCCCCGACGAACTGTTGTTGGAGGCCATGGATCTCCTCCATACGGAACAGGGCTGCCTGCTCCTGCGGCAGATCAACATGCCGGAAACGTTCGCAATCGTTGCCCGAGACCACGACCTGCCGGAGTTCGACCCGAACAACTACGTGCTGGTGATCGTGCGCATGGCCAATCTCATCTGCCGCCAGATGAACATCGGCCTGCTCCACGATCCTTCCCTCACCCTTCTCCGCACGCCCGAGGCGATCAAACTCAGACTGACCTCTTCCGAACTGGACAGCGTGCAAAAATTTCTCGCCACCACCTCTAGCCTGCTTTCGTGACCTTGCCGCCCCATCCAATCCGCCCTGCACACACCAGACACCACACACAAACCAACCGGAGGTCTGCAATCCCTGTCAAGCGGGGCTTCCCAAAGGCAGAGTGACGACAAAGACCGTCCACTGCGGGGCTTCGCTGGTCACCGTGATGCTGCCGCCGTGCAATTCGACGATCCGTTTGACGATGGTCAGGCCAAGGCCCGAACCGCCGTGGGCGGTGGCCCGCGATTTCTCGCAGCGATAAAATTGATCAAACACGCGCGCCCGGTCGTCAGAATCGATCCCGGCGCCGGTGTTGGCAAGGCGGAGCGCAATCTGTCCCTGGCCGGCCGAGCTCGGCTCGATCCGGCAGCGGATCTCGCCCCCGGGCTGATTGTAGCGGATGGCGTTGTCCAGCAGGTTGATGACTATCCGGCGCACTTTTTCCTGGTCGGCGTGGATGACGCATGCTCCGGCCATCTGGCTGGTGAAGGTCAAGTGCTGATCCTGCATCAGGGCTTGAAACTCAGTCACCACCGAAGCGACCAGCTCACCGAGGGAAAAAGTCTCTTTTTCCAGCACTTCAGACAACTCCAACCGGGAAAGATCCAACAGGCTCTTGACCAGCTGGCTGATGCGGGTCAAGGCCCGTTCCTGGGCCAGCAACTGATCCTGAAGCGGCAGCGGCAGGTGCTCGTCCTGCAGGGTTTCCTCCATGGACAGACGCAGCAGGGTGATGGGGGTTTTCAGCTCGTGGGAGGCGTTGGCGACAAATTCTTTTTGCCGCAGAAAGGAATACTGAAGCCGATTGAACATCTCGTTGAGCGAGGCGGCCAGTTCGTCGATTTCATCGCGGTTGCCGGCAAGCGGAATGCGTTTTTCCAGGGTTTTTTCGGTGATTTCAGCGGTCAATCGGTTGATTTCCTGGACCGGCCGCAGGATCTTGCCGGCCACCAGATAGCCGACCACCACCACGGTCAGGACCGAGGCCAACAGGGCGCAGCCAATCATAATCGCCGACTCGATCGATTCTCCCACCAGGCTCTCCACCGGTCGGGCCACGTGCGCCTGATACCTGGCCCCGCCCACCGTCACCGTGAACACCCGGTTCCAGAAAGCTGCAGGCTCGTCGTCTTCATCGCTGTAAAAACTGCCCAGGGGAATCGTGGTGCGCACCAGATAGCCCTGATCGCCGGGTTGCATCGGCAGGGCGATTTTCCGCGCCATCTGCGAGGCAAAGATCTCACGTCCTTCCGCGTCGTACACGCGCGCCCAGTAGAGATGGGAGAACCGTTCCAAATCACGTGCAACCGGGCCGCCCTCGGCCTGCTCCCGGGTGAGTTCGTCGGTCAGGGTGTGGGCGCGGATCTCCAGTTCCTGATCAAGAAATTCATAGGGCGTCTCCAGTCCCCAGAAAAACACCACCAGGGACAGGACCGCGCTCGACGCCAACCCCGCGAAACTGATCCACAAGGTGATGCGGTTGCGGATCTTCACGCCTGCTCGTCCCTGGCCATGTAGCCCACGCCGCGCACGGTGACGATGATTCGCCCGGCCTGATCGTCGAGTTTCTTGCGCAAATTTTTAATGTGGACGTCAATATTGTTGGACATGGTGAAGGGGTCGAAGGCGTCGCCCCAGACGTGCTCGGCCATGTTGAAGCGGGAGATGGCCCGGTTGCGGTTGTAGAAAAGAAATTCGAGCAGGGAAAATTCCTTGGGAGTGAGATTGACCGGTTCGTTGCCGAGGGTCACGATCCGGGTGTTGGTGTCCACCCGGATGTTGCCGATGATCAGCGAGGAGCTGATCTGCTCATGGCTGCGGCGCAGCAGGGCGCGGATGCGGGCCAGCAATTCGGCCATGGAAAAGGGTTTGTGCAGGTAATCGTCGGCGCCCAGATCCAGCCCCTTGACCCGGTTGGCCACCTCGCCCTTGGCGGTCAGCATCAGCACCGGGATGGCCACGCCTTCGCCGCGCAACTCGCCGAGCACCGCAAAACCGTCTTTTTCCGGCAACATGATGTCAAGTACAATCAAATCGTAGGGATCGGTAAAAATCTTTTCCAGGGCCACCGCGCCGTCGCCGGCGGTGTCCACGGTATACTGCTGCTGCCGAAGGATCAGCGCGATCTGCTCGCACAACTCCGGCTCGTCGTCCACAATCAACACCCGCATCGTTTCTCCCTTGTGTTCTTACGCATTTCCTGCCGCGCGGTCCCCCCTTCTATACTCTGCAAAGATGAAGAAACGATGAACTTTGGCCCATGAAAGCGCTGTTCATCATTTCTTCATCGTGCCTGTGCTAAACATCGCGGCAACTGGAAGGCGTCGCCTTGCAGGCAACGACGAGAGCAGGCTGTAGGCAGAAAGCTGCAGGTCAGGAGTGCTCTCGCTCAACACACTGTATCTTCACCCTTTTACGAGAGAAAAGCCATGATAGTCTCACCGCAGCATTATCCCGTCGAATCACCGTCCTTTGAATGGGCCGTCAAATTGCGTCAACCCGTCTCCATTGTTGTGATCGCCGCCTGTGCAGCATTGCTGGCCACGACCCCGCTTTCCTGGCAGGGCGCCAGCCTGATCGGCTTGGCCCTGGATAGTCTGGGGTTTGTGTTGGTGGTTGTTGCCGCCTTTGGCCGCATCTGGAGCAGCCTCTACATCAGCGGCTACAAAGAGGATCGGGTCGTGACCGAAGGCCCCTACGCCATTGTCCGCAATCCCCTCTATGTGTTCAGTTTTTTGGGCGCGCTCGGCCTGGGTTTGGCCACCAGACACGTCGCGGTTTTGGCCGTCGTCGCTGCCGCCTTTATCCTCTATTATCCCCTGGTGGTGCTGACCGAGGAGCGCAACTTGCAAGGCAAATTTGGCCAAGTCTATGGAGACTACGCCAGCCGGACGCCTCGGTTTTTTCCCCATCGGTTCCAACTGGTTGAGCCCGACGTCTATCCGGTGCGGCCACGGCACGCGCGGCGCTCGCTGCAGCAGATCATCCTCTTCTTCTGGGCGTATCTCATTCTCCACCTGGCGGCCGTGTTTCAGCAGGGCGGCGGGTCGGCACACTTGCCTATCTTCTGAAGCGGAGCAATAATCGTGGACACCCCGCCCCCTGCTGTGGAATAACCTCGGCAGGGGGATCGGCCCCCGCAGGCCTCCAGGATGTGAGGCAGAGGGAACCCATGGTTGACGTGTCCATTCTCAATTTTTCCGTGTACAGCGGCCTGTTTCTGGCCGCATTTCTCGCCGCCACCATCGTGCCGATGCAGTCCGAGGCGGTGCTGGTTGGCCTGCTGCTCACCGGCGACTATCCGGTTGCGCCGTTGTTGGCCGTGGCCAGTTGCGGCAACATTCTCGGCGCCGCGCTGAACTGGCTGCTGGGCCGATCCATCGAACGCTTTCGCGGTCGCTCCTGGTTTCCGGTGCGCGAATCCCGCCTCAACCAGGCCCAGTCCTGGTATCAACGCTACGGCAAATGGTCGCTGCTGCTCTCCTGGGCGCCAATCATCGGCGACCCGCTCACCGTGGTTGCCGGGGTGATGCGCGAACCTTTTCCTCAGTTTCTGTTGATTGCCGGCGGCGCCAAGGTGCTGCGCTATCTGGCCTTGACCGGGTTGACCCTGGGCTGGCTGCGCTGAATGGATTTGCGACGCCTTGAAACCAAAGAACGAGAGATGGCCGGCAACCGTAACCCGGATGAGCCTGCGGAATCCGGGGGGGATGTGACGTGATGTGATGTGATGTGTTCCCGGATTCCGTTGCACTCCATCCAGGCTACAGGTTGGGGAGCGGGGTCACTTTGACGAGGTTTTGCGGTGCGCATCATGCCTCGTTTGATTGATAAACGGCGCATTACAACCGCTCGAGGAAACGAGAACCGCCGAGTTTGCCCATGTGGGCGCTGATCCATTGGGCGCGGGCGAGCAGATAGGGAGAAGGCCGGTCGGCGTGGAGCCGACGGGGGCTGGGGAGAACGCCGGCCAAAAGGGCAGCCTCCTGGCGGCTGAGACGATCCGGCGTCTTACCGAAAAATTCGGCGGAAGCGGCGTGAACACCGTATATGCCGTCGCCGAATTCGGCAATGTTGAGATACATTTCCAGAATCCGCTCCTTGGACCACAGCGCCTCGATGCACAAGGTCAAACCGACCTCCAGCCCTTTGCGCAGGTAACTGCGGCCGCTCCAGAGGAAGAGATTTTTGGCCGTCTGCTGACTGATGGTGCTGGCCCCGCGCACCTTCTCGGAAGTACTGTTGTAGTCGACGGCGCGGCTGATGGCGTTGAAGTCAAAGCCCCAGTGATCGGGGAAGCGCTGATCCTCGGCGGCAATCACCGCAAGCGGAACATGCGGGCTGATCTGCTCGCGATCCACCCAATGATAACGCAGCGGCGGAACCGCGCTGCCGGCCAGCAAACGCTCGACCTGGCGGATGGCCATGAAACTGCTGCACGGAACCGGCAGCCAGCGCAGGGCGACAATCGCCGCCAACGGCAGCAGCAACGCGAGCACGATCAGCAGCGTCAGCCGCCGAATCGCGGCGCGCAGGAGACCCCAAACGCCCCGACCGCCGCGTTGCTGCGGCGGTCGGGAAGAACGCGAAGGGTGCGAAAAGCGGCTCATTGCCGGCAAACCGGCCAATAAGCAGGCAACAGTCGAAGGGGAATCCGCATCGTGGTTTATTGCGCCGGTCCAGGGGAAGGCGACGCTTCGACTGGCGGATTGACTGGCTGGGTTTGCTGCGCAGGGGTAGACAACGGCTCGGGTGAGGTCGCAGGCCCGGCCGGTTCAGCGGTCGCATCAAGGGGTGCAATCGTGGTCGTATCCGGGGTCGCGCTTTGCTGCGGCGCAGCTGGTTGCTGCGCCTTGGTCCGCACCAGTGAGGCGCGGGCGGCGTTTTTCAACTCCTCGATCTGCCAGCCGTCGATGCGCAGCAACTGTTCCTGGTTGGACGCCTTGACCACATAGCTGTTGTCGGCAGGCTGCGGCGGTTGCGCATCCTCCGGAGCCGCTTGCCCCTCCGGTTTCTCCGGTTTCGGAGGCTGGCCAACCAGATAGTCGATTTTGACGCCTCCCTCGAGTTCCACCGTGTATCGCAGCACCGGAGTGTCCAGGCCATATTCCGGCTTGCTCTCCTTGCCCAAAATAGCGCTGATTGACAGGCCGGTCAACCGTTTGACCAGGGCGTCGCGGCGCTCCTTGACCAGTTCCTCATCGGGCTTGATATCCGCCGGTTGCAAACCGTCCTGGGTGCGCTCCAGGTGCAGGTTGGGCAAATCCACACGGGTCACCTGCTCGGGCTTGAGACGCAGGATGCCGGCGTCGATCCAGTTGTCGACCTGGAGTTCCAGTTCGTTCGGCGTCAGGGGCATGGCCTGGATGTCGGCATCCTTGTCGGCGCGAAGATAGACCTTGCGCAAGCCCGGCGAGATTCCGAAGTAGACCACCGCCACATCCTTTCCGTTGGCGCGCAGACTCAGCTTGCGCTCGAACGTGTCCGGGGCCACCTTGAAGCGGGTCGACGCCTCCGCAGTGGTTGCCTCGGGCCAGCCGCGCTGCAGGCCGGCCAAGCGATCAATCAGACCCTGCACCCGCTCCGAGTCCGCCGGAAAGGCTCCCGAATCCGGCAGCAGCCAGCGGTCCGCCTCTTTCTTGAGCGCCAGCTTTTGGCCCTGCCCGTCTTCAAGCAGCAGTTCGTTGACCTCGGCGGCCTTCAGGTTGAGCACCGGCCCCTTGCTGACCTGGGTTTCGCCCGCATGACGCGCCAGATTGGTCCACACCGCCAAACCAGCCTGCGCCAGCGCCACAATCGCGCACATCACTATCCATCGTTTCATGTTCATATCCTCCCGGCTATCAGCAGTTGCTCGCGTCGTCGCGACCGCGCCCGCACAATCCGGCGCAGGCCCCAGACGGTCAACAGGCCCAAGCCCGCCAGTCCGTAGTTGAGATATTCCCAGATCATCCGCGCCTCCTGGCTCATTGGTAGGAGGGTGCGGGCAAAATGGCCGCGACCGCGGATGCTGAGCAGATCGCGATCCTCAAGCGACCAGTCGATGCAGTTGGCCACCAGCTGCAAGGGGTTGAGATAGCGCGTGCCGCCGGCTCCGGAGGCCAACTCCAGGCTGGTGTCGGCCAGGAAGGTGTTGGAGGCCAGCAGGATGATCCGGGCCGAATCCGGCGAACGCTCCAGCACCCGGCCGATGACCTCGGGTTTCTTGACCGCCGCCGGTTCCGCTGGTTGATCTTGCGCGGCATTGGCGTCCTTCGCCTCTTTGGCCTTCCGTTCCTGCTCGGCCTGCTTGCGGGCCTCCTCGATCAGCGGCGAGGTCTTGCCTTTGAAGCAGGAATCAAAACCGCCCTCCACCAGCACCGCCAGCAGCTGCCGGCCGCTAGCCTCGCCCTGGGCAAATCCGGCCTGACCAAAGCGCTCGAAATCAGGCTGGATGTCAATCGAGTCGGAGAGCCAGGAATCCTTGGAGCTTTCCAACAACCTCACCACCTGGCGTCCCTGATTCTTCTCGGCGTCCACGGCAATCGGCGAGGCCCAGGTCATGGACAGTTGATCGATGCCGGTAATCAGGCCGCTGGCCCGGTTCATGCCGTCGTTGCGGATGTCGATAAAGTACGGATAGTTGATCAAATGGGTTTCCTGGATGCTGTAACCGCCTGCCTGCCGCTCCACCGGCACCGGAAAGGCGGCGTTCTGGGTGTCGAGCACCAAATTGTGGCCCATGGAAATGCCGTAACCCGCCAACCAGTCTGCAAGTCCGCTCTGTTTGTCCGTGGCGCTGATCCGCCCCTGGAGGCTGACGTCAAAGGGCGAGGTGGCCAAAACCACGGTGCCGCCCTGCATCAGGAACTGATCCACGGCAAAGACCTGTTTTTCCTGCAGCCGCTCAGGCGCGACCACCACCAGGATATCCGCCTCCGGGTCCACCTGACCGGTGCTTAGGTCCACCGGCTTGACCCGGTGCTCCTGCTCGGCAAAGCGTTGCAGCGTCTGGAAGGTGTTGCCCTGATCTGGCATGCCAAACTGAGCCATGGAAGGGTTGGCCGGCGGCGTATACAAGGCCACGGTCTTGAGCATGCCCTTGGAAAAGCGCTTCATCGAGGCCTCAATCGCCGTTTTCAGGGCCGTCTTGTCCAGGGTGGACGGCAGGGCCACCTGCACCTGCTGGCCGCCGCTCTCCAGGGTCATGTAAAACCAGAAGGTGTCGGCCGAGAGCAAACCGGCCACCATCGGCTGCATGCCAAATTCCTTGTTCAAGCGGGCGGCCAGTTGTCCGCCGTCGGCCTCGGGATCGGCAAAGCTGGCGGTGAACTTGTCGCCGCCCTGCTGCTTCAGATCGGCCAGCACCATCTCCAAATTTTTCTTCAACTCAACCAGCGGCTGGGGCAATTTGGCCTCGGGCGAGACAAAGCCGTGAAAGACCACCGGCCCGCCAATGCCGC
This sequence comes from Desulfobulbus sp., assembly GCF_030824455.1. Taxonomy (GTDB): domain Bacteria; phylum Desulfobacterota; class Desulfobulbia; order Desulfobulbales; family Desulfobulbaceae; genus Desulfobulbus. Next base: position 3,781 of record NZ_JAVBXR010000056.1, on the reverse strand, counting down.
TAAAAAGATTGCCGCCGCCCTGGTAGCTGTACAACACCTTTTTGATCGCCCGGGTGATGTCGTGCTCGGGGTTGCGCAGTTCCACTTCCAATTTGCTGTCGCCCTCGCTCTTGACCTCGATAAGGTCCTGAAAGCCCAGGGTCACGAACTCGTCGCCGTACTTGATCAGGATGTTGAAATACGAGTTGGTGACCGCCGTCTGATAGCGGGAGGCAGTCTGGAAGGGCACGGGCCGGATGCCGTATTTCTCGCCGGCCTCCTGCTCCAGCTCGGGTTTTTCCTGGGGATCAACGAACTCGACCTTGACCTTACCCTTGCCAGCCACTTCGTATTCGCGCAGCAAGTCGCGCAGTTGCGGCTGCAGCGGGGCCAGCAGCGGATGGGTCTGGGCCGAGAAATAGCCGCGAATCAACATCGGCTCCTGCAAGCGATCCAGATAGGAGCGGGTGGCCGGAGAAATCGAATAGATGCGGCCGGAGGTAAGATCGGCGCGCAACGTGCCGATGGGGGCCAGCCAGAAATTGACCAGGAGAAAATTAGCGGCCAGCAGCAGGGTGAGCAGGCCCCAGCGCCGATGCGCCGGATTGGTGGGATTGCCGGCCCAACGCTGCCGCTCCAGGCTGTAGACGTTCAAGGAAAGAAAAATGCCGATCAGGCTGAGCGAATAGACCAGATCGCGCAGATCGATCACGCCCCGGGTGATGGCCGCAAAGCGCGAACCCGCGCCCAGCAGTTTGAGCAATTCGCCGCCTTGGTTGCCGAAAAATCCGGTCAGGGTGTCGGAGCCGAGCATATAGAGCAGGCTGCAGACCAGGGTGGTGACAATCAGGCTGACGATCTGGCTGTTGAACTGGGCGCTGACGCACAACCCAATGGCGATGTAGGCCCCGGCAAGAAAGAGGCTGGCCAGATAGCCGCCAAAGACCGGTCCCCAGTCGAGCTGACCGAGAAAACTCACGGTGAGCGGCAGCGGCAGGGTCAGGGCCAGACCGATGGCCACCAGACTGAGGCAGGCGACAAACTTGCCGCCCACCAGGGCCGGCAGGCTGACCGGCGCGGCCAGCAGCGGCTCCAGGGTCCCGGCCCGATGTTCCTCGGACCAGACCCGCATGGTGATGGCCGCGGAAAGAAAGATCAGCAGCAGCGGCGCCCACTCGAACATCGGCCGCACGTCGGCGATGTTGCGACTAAAGAAGGTCTCCACCCAAAAGAAGATAAACAGGGTGGCGGCCAGAAAGGCGCCAAAAAAGATGAAGGCGGCCGGGGTGGCAAAAAAGACGGCCAACTCCCGCCGGGCTACCTTATAAAACGCAGTCATTGTTCCCTCCCCGCAGCCATGTTGATCTCACTGAATATTTTTTCCAAATTGCGCGCTTCCGGAGCCAGGCTGAACAGCGGCCAGCCCTGACCGATGATTGCCTCAGCCGCCAATGGCGCGAGTTCACGGGCCGGCTTGGCGCCGGAGAGGGCAAAACACGCCTGCCCCTTTGCAGCGGGCATCGGCTCAACCTTGGCAACGCCTTCCAGGGCGCGCAACAGCTCCCTGGCCTCGGCCCGGTCGGTGACGACCAGCAGACGCTGGCCCGCGCTCAGGTCGGACAGGCGCGAATCCAGGGCCTTGCGGCCGTGCTGGATGATGATCACCCGGTCGCAGACCGCCTGCACCTCCTGGAGAATGTGAGTGGAGATGATCAGGGTGGCCTCCTTGGCCAGCTCGCGGATCAGACCGCGCATGTGCTGGATCTGGGTGGGATCCAGGCCGTTGGTGGGCTCGTCGAGAATCACGATCTTGGGCCGATGGAGAATGGCCTGGGCCACCCCGACCCGCTGGCGATAGCCGCGCGACAGGGTCCCGATCAATTGCCCGGCCTTGTCCATCAGCGCGGTCCGCTCCAGGGTCTCGACCAGCAGCGGTCCCATCTGCCCGGCGCTCACCCCGTGCAGGGAAGCGATATATTCGAGATACCCGGCCACGGTCATCTCCGGATAGACCGGACAGTTCTCGGGCAGATAGCCGATCATCGCCTGGATGGCGCGGCGGTCGGCGGCCATCTCGAGCTGGTCGACCTTGATTGCGCCGCTGGTGGGCTCCAGAAAGCCAGTCATCATCTTCATGATGGTGGTTTTGCCGGCACCGTTGTGGCCCAGCAGGCCGACGATCTCGCCGTCGCCGATGGCAAACGAGACGTCGTCGACCGCCTTGAGCGGCCCATAGGATCGGGTCAGATGTTCTACTTGGATCATGGATGGATCTCCTGAAGGAAACGAAACAGCCGCCGCAATCGATGGCGGCGGACGTGCAAGAAATCAGGCCGACCGGGGCGAGGGCCTGTTGCCTGAAAGGATGGAGACAAGGGATTTGCGGAGTGCGACACCCGCGACAACGACGCTGGAAAGGGATGATGCAAGGGGCATGACGCAATGACAGTGGCTGGAAATATGAAACAAATCCCTGCGTGTGATTCCGGCGCATACGATATGACCGCGCCGCCGGTTGTCAACCGGACCGGCAAGAAAATCTGGGGATCAGGAGGGTGAAACGCGTAGCCGGCAGCCGCGTCAGGGCCGCCCTGCCTTGCGGACACGGAAGGTGGTCAGCACAATGCCGGCGCAAATGAGGAGCACGCCCTGGGCATGATGCCAGGCCAGGGTTTCGCCGAGAAACAACACCGCCAGGATGGTGCTGAACACCGGCATAAGATGGACAAAGGGGCCGGCCTTGTTGGCGCCGATGGCGCGGACCGCCCGGTTCCAGAAAATAAAGGCCAACACCGAGGCAAACACCGCCACGTAGAGAATGGTCAACAGGGCGGCGGGATTGAGGGAAAAGGTTTTCCCAGCCTGCAGTTCCAGCAGATAGAGGGGTACGATGCCCGCCAGGCCGACAACCGTGATCGCCATCAGGTAGACCAGCGGATGGAGATCCGGGGGATAGCGGCGCAGGTTGGACGAATACAGCGCCCAGACTGCGGCGGCGGCCAGCACCAGGAGGTCGCCCCGGTTGAACGACACCTGCAGCAGGGTGGCCATGTCGCCCTTGGCCATGATCGACAACACGCCGACAAGCGAGACCAGCACCCCCAGACATTGGCGCGGGCGCATGGTCTCCCGGTAGAGCAGCCAGGAAAAAACCACAATCAGCACCGGAATGCAGGAGTTGACCAGCACCGCATTGATGGCGGTGGTGTGCTGCATGGCCAGGTACAGCAGGGTGTTAAACCCGGTGACGCCCAGCAGGCCCTGTAGCGCGATGAACCGCGCGTGATCGCGCACCAGCCGCCGCTGGGTCCAAAGCCGACGGTGGGCCAGGCACAGCAGAATCAACAGCGCCAGCGCCCAACGCCAGAACGACAGGGCCATCGGCGGTATAGCCGCGTGCATGCCCCGGCTGAGCACAAAATTGCCGGACCAGAACAGGGTGGTGAGGATCAGCAGGAGATACGGCATGCGGGGTGATTTCGGGTTGGAGTTGCGTTCGGGCTTCGGGGTCCGGTTGCAGGCGACGTGGAATGAAGCGCGGACATTCTACCGGCAACAGGATCAGGCTTCCAGCAAATAGTTGCCCCGAGCACAGACGCGCCGCCAGCGGCGGATCTGACCGCGGGTGGCCGGGTCGCGGGAATATTCTTGACCGAGGCGGCGGCTCTGGGTAAGAGCACGGTGTTGCCGTTGTCGCCAGGCCGCTCAGCTCCCCTGCCCCTTTGACTGCGAGACTCCAGCATGACGCCGCTTTCCGCACTGCTCCTCCGGGTTTTCGCCCCCTTTGCCGCCGGCTACTTCC
>NZ_JAVBXR010000071.1 GCF_030824455.1 Desulfobulbus sp. | reverse complement strand
TTTTTTGCAGAACAGATAGACCTCACGGGTCCGGCTGTGCTTGGGATGATACGGATCCGTGCCGCCGCCGGAATCGATCCAGCCGGCTGCCACCCGGTACGCATTGCCTGCGGCGTCCATCCAGTCCTTCTCTGCCAAGTCCACCAGGTTGTCGAATCCGCGCACCATGCCCCGGTCAATGACGCTGATGGTCATGTCTTCGCCCCAACCGCAGGCCCAGACCTGATAACGGAAATCGTATTTCTGGGTGTCGACCAGGAGCAACAGGCAGGAGGTGTTCATGGGAACCGCCCGCCGGGGCAGGCTCTCATCCTTCAGGCGCAGGATGGAGTCTTCATCGCGGTCTTTGATTTCGGATTGGTAGTCATTGGCATCGACGCCATTGGCCCAGGCGATTTTATCGGTGAGTTTGCCTGTCAGGTTCTTTAGCCAGGCCACTCCGATCTCCCTGAGCGTGACGTCAAGGCAGTCCCAGGCGCGGTGGATGAAACCGACGCGTTCGGGCCGGGTAAGATCCCCACCCTTGATCGCTACCCATGATCCGCCCCGGATCGCCTGGATCCGCTGAAGTTCATCGATCTCGCCACCGCAGAGGTGGCAAGCCAGGGAGACGCCGTCACGCTCGACCTGGTCAATAGTCGCCTTGTCATCCAGGGTCAGGTGCTCGCCCTCGGGCCGGATCAGTTCGTTGCAATGCGGGCAACGCAACCGCCATTCCCACACCTGATGGCAGGTCTCGACCCCTTTGCGGATGAAGCGGCCAGCTGGTGTGGAGCAGAAAAACATCTTTGAACGACCCCGGAAGGTGCGGGCACGTTTGCGGATCAGGGTGATGGGGTCGGTTTCGCCGCCGGTCTGTTCCGGGTATTTGTCGACCTCGTCGCCGTAACAGCATTGCGCGGACCACGTGGCCATGGCCTGGGGACTTCCTGCCCAGCTCGGCCGGACAACCTTGCCGTTTGCCAGACGGATGCGGGTGATTGCGGTGTCGTCCTTGCGTGGGCTGAGATAGCCGCGCAGATGCGGCGACTGCTCGAGCATGGGCCGCAGTTTCTGGTCAACAATGTTCTTGGCGGTCTCCTCGGACGGCATGAGATAGAAGATGTCGCCTGACAATTGTTCGATTGACCAGGCCAGGCAGTTGGTGAGGGTGATGGTTTTCCCGGACTGGTCAACGCCGCAGTACCAAATCTCGCGCACCCATGGATGCCCAAAAGTGGTCAGGATTTTGGCGGTGTGCGGGGCATGCTCGCGCCGCCATGGACCGGGATGGGCTCCATCGGTGACCATTCGGTAGCGTTCGGCAAACTCGAGCGGGCTGATTCGTTCGGGAGTGGTGACAAAGCGTCTGAAATGTTTTGGGATGGTGATAACCGGGCACCTGTCCGAGGTGACGGAACGGCCAGCCAGCTGTCTGAGCACCGCAGGCGGCGCACAGGGATACAGCCTGAACACCGGAGCGGCTATCGCCAATTGTCGGGCCGTCTTGGGCATTGTTCACCGTGCGAAAGAGAGTCGCCGCCGGTCTATTCACTGGAAAAGAAACATGGCCAGCGGTAGGGGCCGACCGGATTTTTTGTTTCCGGATTGACTCTACACGATGATTTTATGGGTGATGGATGTTGAGGAATGTTGAGCGATGATGATAAACGTTGAGGAACGTTGAGCAAAGATGATGAAAGGTTATGCTTGACGCCTTTTCGAAATAGAGAAATCGAGATCTGAGCTGAGATACCAACCGTATCTTGGTTTCGATCAAACCTGACAAATACCCAGGGGATAGATGCGCAGTAATAACGTCAATATTTTCGCGTCTCGATCTCAGTGCCGATAATCTGGAAAAATTTTAAGATCGGATTTTGCAAGCTTGTTCAAGATTGTCAGGAAATATAGGTGCCAAAGATTCATTGTCCAAGAGAGTTATTGGGTTAAAGACGTTTATGAGAAAACCCCTCATTAGAAAAATTATTACTTCCCCTTTGGTTAAAAATTCTATCCATTTTTTAGTCACTTTCTTCCCATTGTTTTTCTGTTAGGAACTATTTTTAATATATAAAAATGGTCATTGATCAGCGATTGCATTCTTGCAACCGCAGCCGTGCGACTGACCAACAGTCCGGTGGTTAGGCGGTGGCTATAGTGCTGGATAACCACCAAAGTCCACTATAGGAGGTAGTCAATGATTACTGAAGCAATTACGGTAGCTGCCGCGAAAGAGGGGCTTGAGCTTATTCAGCAATTCATCGAGCTAGGGAAAGAACTGGCGAAGCTACCGATACTCGTGTTAGCGCAGTACCAGCTTGCTGCTCAAGATTTATACGAGATTTGCAAAAAAATCCTCAAGGCGAACGAGAATACAGCGCGATGGCTCCATCGCTTCCGGTACTTCGACTTTAAAGACGCCAATGCGCGGTCCAATTTCTTGAGCGCAGTGCAAGAATACCGGGCACTCCGAACCGGTCCGGGTTTCAAGGAGTTGAAGTTCAGCTGTTTTGACATCGGCCAGATCTATTATCGGCATATATCCTCGAAGCTTGGTAGTTGGTTTTCAAGCTCGTATGAGCGTGAGAAAGCTGAAGGGTTATTCCAGAAACTCACAGACGCAGATCTAGCCTTGGTTGAATTTCTAGAAGAGAATGTTTTTAGCAACCTTGACAGCGCCCTCACCAAGATGGAAGTGGAGATGGACACTGGCACCGCTGAAGGTGCTGAAAAACTTCGACTAGAGTTGAAACTGGAAACAAAGGAGACTGTTCAGTACCTTGAGCGATTCGGTGATGATCTTTCTGACCTGGTCCTCAAGTTCGCTAAGCTAGCGAGAGTTCCACTAACGTTATAGATTGCCCTTTGTACTATCGCCGCGAGGGAAGGGATTCGCCTAGCCAAGGCCTGGTGTTGACGCTTCCAGCAGCAGCTCAGGCCCATCGTTAGTAATCCTATTGGCTAATTTTGCAGGGTCGGAAAATGGAATCTCGAATCTTACGGGGTTTGGTTACTTTGGGCGTTTGCGGTAGCGCTCCACAGCAGCCTGTGGTTGAGGTTTATCACAACTAACTTTTGGCCATTTTTCGGCAAAATTGGGGTTGAAACGGGAAAGTTCGAATAGCGTAAATTCAGATAGTTGTATGAAGCTACATGGAAGCATAGAAAATTAGAAATACTGTATCCATCAACCCAAAAGAAGGAGGACAACCATGGCTGTAGAACAGATATTTTATCGTGACGCCCGGTCAATGATGAAGCCTGGCGATGTTATTGCTTTTGGTGGGAAAGGAGAGTTTTCGGAGATCATAAAGTTCGCCACGTTTTCTGAGGTATCACACGTTGGCGTGATACTCCAAACCCAGGTCATGAAAGAGGACCCAACAGATCGTTTTTTCAACCAAATCATTGAGTCAACATCTTTAAATGGCTTTAATGGCGTAAATATATCGAGATTTAGCGATAGACTCTCAACCTATAATGGGGAGCTTTGGTGGCTACCATTGAGTGATGATAGTCGCACAAAGCTTGATGCCAAGAAATTTTATGACTTCCTATTCAATGAAGCTAAGGAAAAAAAGGCTTACGACATGCCGCAGGCCATCAAGTCAGCTTTGGACGCTCTTGATAATTTGCCAGTGTTCGGTCATGGACCGACATATAACAAAGAAGACTTTTCAAAATTTTTCTGCTCAGAACTCGTTGCTGCTGGATTAGAGGCTGGCGGTGCCATAAGTACGGTAAACGCTTCAGAGGTTACGCCAATTGATTTATGTAGATGGAATATTTATTCCGAAACTTATTATCAACTCAAAGGTGACAAAAATAAAAAAATTACGCGCTACAATACATTGTCACCCACAGACTGGAATACGTAAGATCTGCTAACATGTAGTAGTGACGACTTGACCTTGCCGGCACCAGGAGAAAACTGGCAACTGTCAGGTCAAGTCGTAGCTATCTCAATTGATGTGAGTTAGCGTGAAGGCTGGAAGGTACGAATTATCTGTGTGAATCTTTGGTAACAGATTCCTCTTTTCATGCGTGTCAGATTAAATTTCGATTTTTGCCTTTTAAAGGATACCTGGCCCGGAAAGGATCTGTTCTAGTTGGTCCTCGGTTTCCAACTCCCATTCCTTGTCGATCTCAAACCCGACACTTGCCCTGTATTTGGTTATTTCCAGGGTGTGGATGCTCAATGGCAGCCCCATCTTTTCGCACAACTTGATTTCATTGCTCGTTCCCTTGCTTTTGCCGTCGTGGATAAAAATGCTGAAGTCACTATCTTTCAGCACTCCCTTGCTTCTGTGCTCAAATGCCCCACGACGGTATTTGAAGTTCAGCGAATGGACAACCAGGGGAATGCCTTGTTCCTGGGCCACCGCACGGACTACGGCGCATACCCCTTCCGGCTCGGCGTGGGTGACAATATGGTCCGGGTTGTGCCGGTCAATTTCCTCAAGCACGATGATGCGCACACGTTCATCACAAAGCGTCCTGCTGCCATGAAATCCTAACCTCACAATCAGTCCTCCTTAACAATCTGTTTGAATGGTATGAGCGTAAAGTTTCCTCTGCCAAGCGGCCAACACCTCTTTGTCCGCGCAAAGCTGCGCCTTTGGGGTTTCCTGATGAATGGGGATTTCCGGGTATTTGGCGCGCATCCTGGACAGTTGGGCCGGGCTGATCCGCATGAACTTGGCAATTTCCAGGGCTCCCATTAAAATTGCGTCATTCTCGCTCATCTTCCTTCTCCTCGATTTCTTCAAACACCCCGGAACCGATGCGCATCTTGGCCAACTCGTTAAAGGCGCTGTTGATCACCAATTCCACAACCTTTTCCGCGACGAGTGGCCCCATGTGGTAATCTCCGCCCATTTCAAGGACGATCTCCGTGCCATTGAGACGGGCAAAGTGCTCAAGGTTTCCCCGCAACTGGTTATATCCGGCGAGCAACTGAGCCCAGTGGTCAGTCACCAGCATCCATTTCTCATCTTCGGACCGCGCTTTTATTTCCAACCGATCCACTTCATACTGCAACTTGCGCAGTTCCAGCCGTTCGCGCTCCTGCTTGTGATCAATAAGGGCCAGATCCGGCGTTGGCGTCGCGCCCATTATCCGGACCACATATTCCGCGACCGACGCCCGGCTCACGGTTTTGTCCGGATAAACGATATACGCCCCCATCTTGGCGTCGTTTCTGAACTTGCGCTCACTGATGGTGATTCCCTGGGCGAGGCACCACCGCCAGGCCTCGGAACGGTTTTTGAACCGTTCACTGGTTGACGGCTGCCCCATTTCCTCGGGGAAATGCTCCTGCTGCAGCTGTGATACCACTTGCTCCAGATTGGCCTTGGCCTTGTCCAGGTCTGCAGTGGCCGTTGCGGAGGGTTTTTCCACGGCACGCTTCCGGGCTTTGGCCAACCAGTTGAGCGCCAGTTGGATTCGTTCCCGGTTGTCAGCGTTCACCTTTTCCAGAAGGCGCTTGATGGTTGCAGCGTCAATGGCCATGGTCAACGGTCGTCCTGTGATGGTTGCACGGCGGGCAGCTTGTTTTTGCTCCGCTCAATTCTTGTCGCCATTTGCATCCTTCTGGCTCGAGCTTCGACCCCGGCCATATACTCGCGACCGAGGTCAAGTGAACCCAACAGACCTTTACGCGTCGTTGGCAATGAGATCTGGATCGGTTGCTTTGATCGTTGCTTTGGCAATTTGTCCATCGGTGTCTCCCTTTGTTTTCCACGACATATCCGCATTGGCCAATCGTTCTTCGCATGCGGCGCAGAGGCTGCCGTCATATTCTCCGCCAGGCGCTGCAACAGTCGTTGGCCGTCCACACCCGGCGCAGAGAACCTGCATTACGCCCCGGTCGCTCAACTTTCCCGGTGGACGACACCCACCTGGCCCTGGAGCACCTTGAGGGCGAAATCCGCCAACTGGTCGCGGATGAGGTCCTGTTCATAACCAGTGACCAGCAAACCTTCGGCAAAGGGCGTTTCCTTCCACTGCTCCACGCCTTCAAAGCGATTTTCCAATTCGGAAATCCGGTTGGCCAGGACAGATTTTTCATCGGTCAACTGTTCCGCCCGCTGCCGGTGGGCGGCGCTAGCGGCCTGCAGGTCAAAAACCGTTTGGCGCACCATTGCCAGCACCTGGACGGCCCCGTCTGCTGCGTCAAAGCCAAGATCAAGGCTTTCGCCAATTTCCCGCAAGAGCGACCAATTTCGTTCAGCTTCCGCACTCTGTTTTTTCAGCAGCTCCTGGGCCTCGACAAGTTGGTTGCCAAGGGCCTGGACCTCTGCAGTCAGTTCGTCGCATCGTCGCGCCAGTTCCTGCTTTTCTTCATCACCGGAACTCGTTGCCGGCAAGAGTTGCGGCAGCAACTTGCGTAGGGCTTTTTCCACGGCCTCAGGCCGGTTGACCATGGCGCCAAACAGGTTGCCGCAACTGGCGCAGACCAGGTCCCCATGCAACCTTGTCAGGGTCATGTTTTTGCGGCCGCAGTTTTCGCATGTTCCGTCTTGCCTTTTCCCGCTCATTTCTGGCTCCTCTTTCGGTTGTGCCGAGTTTCGCTCGGTATTTAAAATATTCAGGTCAACCACCTGCAGTTCAGACGGCCTTTCTTTTCCCAGGCATTGCAAGCAACGGCTCAGCCGGGCCACGGCCAGGGAAAAACCACTCTTTTCTTTGACAGCCTCACGGGCCTGGGCCAGCGCGATCCTACAGGCCGATGCGAAGCCATGTTCCGTCATTCGGACCGGCGTCCCTTTGGTGACCGGGCAGGCGGCCCGCATTGCTGTTTCCTTGGGCGCCGACTCAGACATGCACCGGCCCCATGCCCGCCTCGATAAAGGCGGCATTGAGCACTGCCGCCGGGGAGCGGTGCGTCAAATGCCAACCGCCGCAGGCGGGACAGTTGTACGGTTTGACCCGCACGCCCTTGCGGTTGAGTTCGATTGCCCGGCGGTTTGCCGCATCCCGGCTGGCGTACCGTTTTTTATCCCGACAAGACTTTTTGATCTTCGCCATGTTATGCCGCATCGGTGACCTCGCTGTGCAGTTGTCCAAGCGCGTTAGCGCCAATGTATTGACCGCGCGGGAGCCGCTCGAGAAAGTCCGCCACCGCGCCGCCGCCATACATGATTTGCCGGATCCGTCCACGCCGCAGAAACGAATCCAGGGTTTCAGCATCGCTCCAGAACCGGGCCACCAACTCGCCGTGGGGGGCGTGGCCATACCACACCGAGCCGGCTTCAGTTCGCAGGAGGTCGGTAAAACCCTCGATATCATCCAGGGGCGGAGCAGCGCTTAAAGGAAAATCGCCGCCCCCATCCCCCGGCGAGGACGGCTCAGGGGAAAAGGGGACATCCTGGCAAACGGGCGCTGGACGCTCAGGCTCCGGTTGCTCGACCACAGACGAGGCGCGCGGCAGTACCGGCGGCAGGCCCGATTCCACCCACTGGCGCAGGTCGCCGCCATGGTCGCGGACAAAATCGCCCGGATCCTTGCCGGCCGGCATCGGCCAGAATCGCGCCTGGCGGAAACTCCGACGCCACCGCTTGACCGAGGCCGGCCCCGCGCCCAGCTTGCCGTCCTTGGCCGGGTCGGCATCCAACGCCACGAGAATCACCGGTAATTTTTCCAGCTCGGCCCGCAGCTTGACGTCGATTCCGCCGGCCACCGTGCCCAAAGCCACCACCAGCACATCCTTGTGGGCGGCGGCCACGGCCATGGCATCCAGTTCCGCCTCAACGATCACGGCCCCGCGCGCCGGTCCCGAAGGCCGCAGAACCATGGGCAGGTTGCCGCTGCCCTTGATCCAGACGTATTTGCGGTCGGACAAAAATTTTTCCCGCGCCGCCGGCGGCCTGCGGATCCGCAGCCGGTGCAACTCGCCGCTGCCGTCGAAAATCGGAATCACCAGCCCGCCGGGCACCCACAACCGTTCTTTGCCTTCCTCGACCGGCAGGCCCAACTCGAGCCGGTTCACCCGCAGATCGTGCGCCAGCCATCCCAGCTGGTACTGGTCGACCTGGGCATTGCCGATGCCTCGACTCTCCAGCCAGCGAATTTCTTCCAGTTCCTTGGCCAGGGACTGCTGCGCTTTCTCCAGCATCTTTCCGGCCCAGGCGCGCCAAGCGCTTCCTGGATGGGCGGCTGCCACTTCGGCAAGAGCGTCCGGAGTGGAGCCAACCTGCGGTCGCACCGACCGTGGCCGGCGTTTGACCGGTTCGCCGTTGCGGCATGGGCCGTAGTTCGGGCAGGAAGGGGAACAATCCTTGCCCTCGGCATCGTGGGCCTCGCGGCAGCTCATGCCTTCCATCTCCCGCAGCCATTTGATGCGGTCACCCTTGAAGCCGCAGGCAAAGCACCGAAATCCGCCATCGGTGAACAACACGAACTTGTCCGAGTCTTTGGACCCGCCGCACTTGGGGCACGGTCCGGTATGCCGGTTGCCGCTCTTCCGCAGGCCATACTTGGCCGCTATGTCGTGTGCGGCGCTATGCACAGTGGTTCTCCAACTGCGCGACAATCTTGGCTAGGCTTTGGGCTATTTCAGTGCGATGCCCAACCATATCGACAAAGAGATTGAGATGGTTGCAGGGGTGTTCCAGGGACGCCAGGATCCCGCCGACCGCAATCAACTGGGACTCCCTGTCGCTGAGGCTTCGCTTGGCCGTCGGCAACTGTTCCCTGGCCATGGCCACCAACTGCCGCATCATAGGGTTTACCTCGTGTAATGTGTGGTTGGAACCCCTACCGGTAAAGGATTCCTGGTTGACGTTTTCTTATATTTGTCTTATTGAAATCTTATGAATATCATCCAATGGACCGAGAAAGCATTCCGGCAGCTGAGAAAGATCAAGGACAGCCAAGCAAGCAGGCGCATTTATCAGGAGGCGCAAGAGCTGGTTCATTTCCCTGAATGTAGGAACGTCAAACGGCTGACCAATCATCAATACAGCTACAGGCTGAGAGTCGGAGACTGGAGGGTGTTCTTCGAGTTCGACGGCGGTGTAAAAATCATCTCCATAGAGGAGGTTAAGAAACGCAATGAACACACCTACTGATGTCCAGATCATAAAAGATTCATCCGGCATGCCTGCCTTTGCGGTCGTTCCATATGAACGATGGATCAAGCAGACAGCCATTACGGCCGGACTGATTCCCAACGAGGTGGTCGGGGCCGTCATTGAGGGCGGGAAAACCCCTGTGCGTGCCTGGCGCGAATATCTGGGGTTCACCCAGGAAGACGTTGCATCCAGGGCAGGTATCACCCAGGCAGCGCTTTCCCAGATCGAGTCCGGCGAACACAAAACCCGTAAAGCCACGCTCGAAAAATTGGCGCGAGCCATGGGCATCACCGAACCGATGCTGCATTGATTGGTGTCCCCATGGTCCTGAAAACCACCCCTTTTGATGTTGCCGAGCACCTGAACACCGATGAGGACATCAGGTTGTTTTTGCAGGCAGCGCTCGAAGAAGGCACGGAAGAGGAATTCATCCATGCCCTGAACACTGTTGCCCGCGCTAAAGGAATGACCGAGATTGCCAAAAAATCCGGAGTTACCCGCGCCAGCCTGTACAAGTCCCTTGCCGATGGAGGCAAGCCGAGGTTTGACACCATCGTCAAAGTGACAAGGGCGCTTGGCTGCAAACTGGCGCTCGTCTGACAGAATGACTGTGAAAACCCACGCAGAGTTCGTGGAGCAGATGTTGCACGCCCACACGGTCAAGTGATCCATTCCCGACAGGGGCAAAGCTTTGAGCATTTTTTGCTGAGTTTTATTGTTCATTTGCTTTCGTCCTGCCCGTCCTGGTTCGTCTTTTCTTGTCCTGTTTTATTTTTTATAATGATTTCTATAGGATGATATACATATCAGGATATAGGATGAAATATGTGACGTGCACGCATGGAAAAAAATTCCAAGCATGTATTTAAAAAATCTCCGTGTGCGCGTCCGCGAATCTCGTCCTGCCGTCCTGTTTTCGATTTTTTCGTTTTCAATTCGTAGTGTTGCATCATCAGGACGAGCCAGGATGAACTAGGATGAGGCAGGATGAGGCGGTTGTTCATCGCGCAACATCTCCATGGATAATTCCGGATGGTACAGAACTCCGATCACATAGATCTTTCCGCCCCGCTTCTCCAGAGTGTAGCCCCGCTCGCGCATGGCCTTGGCCAGCGTCCGGTTGGCAGGGGCCTTTTTCGGGTCGCCCTGGTTGAGGCCCCACCACCAGAGAAAGCACTGGTAGAGACCCTGGAAGCCTATTTCCCTGCCGGAATCGTCGGGCGAGGGAAGAAGGCTGTCTTTGAGGAACTCTGTCAGGTAGTCTTCGGCGTTGGCCAGATCGGCGGCCGAATCTATAATCTCCTGGGGCGGATCCAGGCCCCGCTGCTGCCATTCCAGGCAACCCTCAACCAGCCATTTGAGGATACCCTCCCGGTTTTGCATTAACCGGTCCTTGAGGTGCTTGTCTTTCTTGCGAAATCGGTCCGCCAGGGGTGGAAATTTTTTGGCCTCCGCCTCTGGATCGTCGACATAGGCCCATGGAAAATCGATCTTGAGCAGCCGCTGCACCAAGCTGAATTCGGAGCCCATGCCCACCGGCATGTGGTTGGTGTGCAGGCAAAGGGTGTGCGTTGGGTCAAAGACGAACGTCTTGCCAAAGTTGGGGCGGCACTCAACCTTGTCGTCTCCGGTCAGCCCCTTGACCTGGCCCGAGTCGATACGCTGGCCGCGTTTGGATTCCCCAGCCACCACCAACCGTTTGCCGTGCAGGGCGTACTTGTGCTCACTGGCAGCATTCGGAGAGGGATCAAACCGCTGTTCGGTGATCATGGAAGGGCTGATCACGTGGTAATACGGCCCGAGCACTGAACCGATGCAGGAGAACAGCACACCTTTGCCGTTGCGGCCACCGCCGATAAACACCGCGATGTATTGCTCGTAGCTGTGGCCGGTGAGGGCGTAACCGAAAAAACGTTTGAGAAAATGGGCTACCGCTTCCGATCCGCAGACCTCGACCACGAATCGATGCCAATCCGTGTAGTCGGCGTCCTTGAGAAAGCCAACGTCAATGGCCTTGGTCATCAGATCCGCAGGGTTGCCGTCCAGGAGCACACCGGCGGTCAAGTCGATCACTCCATTGCCGCAGGGAAGAAGCATCGGTTGCCTGTCCATCTCCAATTCACGGCAGGCCATGCTCTTTTCCACCACCGGCGCCCAGACCAGGGGTTTTTTCGCGCCGTTCTCGGTGCGCAACCGGTCGACCCGTTTTCGGTAACGCTTTGCCAGGTCCAGCACCTTTTCGGCCTGTTCCTTCTTCCCGGATTCTTCGAGCTTCTCGGCCTCGGCAAACAGGTCCAGCGCCCGCTGCTCATACTGCAACGCCACCGCCTCAACAGCCTTGAAGGCCGCGCGAAAATCATCCTGTTCCCAGACGATCCCGGTCCAGCGTAGCCACGCCCCGTCTTTCGGAGTGGTGTTGAATAGGTATCGCCCCTTGTGCAACGTGGCGTACAACACACCGTCGCCGCGTTCGTTGGCATCCAGACAACTTTTTACAAAGTCATCCTCGAGATCCATCAGCTGGTCTTCTTCCTGTTCCAGTTCCCGCGCCCGGTCGACCACCTTGCCGGCCATGCTTTCCTCTGCCATGGGCTATGCCTCCGCCAAAAAATTGACAGGTTGGCAGGGGTAACCCATTGACAATCCATCCCTTATTGGAAAAATCATTTGCCCTCCTTGTTGCAGATTTTTTTGCATTTTTGCATCGGACCAATATTTTCTAAATGCACCCACACGCCGGGGCGCGAAACACCCGCAGGTGGTGAGGCTGGGGGAGGACCCGTGAATGGTCATGACCATGGGCCTCCTCCTGGTTGGCAACCTGACGGGGGTGCAAGGGGTCCCCGTCATGACTTCAGAAACGCGTTGAGCGTGTCACGAAACAACGGATCGAAGCGTTGCTTGAACGTGCGTTGGGCCACGCCATAGAAATCGAGGAGCGGTTTGACCTGGCGGCCGGTGTGACCAACGAGCAGGACAGGGCGCAGGCCCCTGGCGCGAATGACCGAGGCGAACCGGCCACGCGTGCGGCCTTTCTGGTACGACTTGGAACGGTCAAGGAAGCTGCGCTTGGTCTTGGCGCCGAAGCCGACGCCTGTCTGGAATCGTTGGTACACGCCCAGGGGCAGGTTGCCCCGCTGGCGGCTGTCGATCACCACATAGTCCCGCTCCTTGGTGTTGCGGCGTCGGGATCGGTCGGTGATGTTGGAATTGTAGCCTGCCGCTGTTTCCGCCTTGCCGAGCACGGACAGGATCTGGCGGATCTGGCCAAAGGAAACGTTGCCGTATCGATTGAGCTTCGCGCCAAGCGCCGGCGTCAATTCTCCAAGGCTAACTCCCTGCTCAAACCCTTTGAGGTGACGCGGCCCGCCTTCAACTTGGGGAAAGAGGTAATGAGGATTGTCTCCATATCGAGCCGGTTCTTTGAAACCCACGGTGGCCTGGAGGTTGTCTTTCGTTGCGGGGGTGAGCTTGAGGGAGTTGAGCGTATAACTGGTGGGATTGTCGAAGACGGCTTTCATTTCCGCGACTTCGGCTTCCTTGATGAGCTTTCCGGTCTTGTTGAGGGCAACGGCGCAGGCGCGGTGAGCCTTGCCTGGAAATGCGGCCAACGCTTTGGCCACTTCAGTTTGCCCGGAAACAACGATTGTGATGTTCATTTCAACTCCTTATCGCTGGGGGGAATCTGCCCTTGCTGGTGATGAACAGGGCAAGGGATCAGCGCACCCGGTGGATTGACCGTACCGCTTGAATGCGCCTTGCCGGCTTATGCCGAGGGCACGACCAACGTGGTCCCACGATCTTCCGATCCGGCGCTGGCCATCAATAGCCACTTTGATCGCTTTTTCAAGCTCATCGCGCATGGCAACCAGCGCTGCCAATTCGTGTTCGTCCGCATCGGCGACGCGTTTGCCTGCGGCCCGTATCATTCTCGCCAACATGCCCAACCATTCGCTTGTCTCGACTCGTTTCATGCGGTTTCGTGTCAACGGGTTGTTGACGTTCAATTGTTGATGATTGCCAGTCGTCGCCATTGCCCTGCCTCATCCACGCCCGGCGCTCTTGAGTCGCGCCTTGGCTTCATTGACGTACTTCCTGTCGCCGGTTTTGCGGGTCATCTCCAGGGCCTTGGCCATGTCCGTGGCCAGGGTATCGACTGAGACGGGCGCAATGGCGTTCTCCCGTGTCCATCCGGCAATCATCTTTTTGACTTCGGCCATCTCCCGCTGGAACGTGTCGAGTTTAACGAGTAGTTCCTTGGCCGTGTGTTCGGTCAACGGTTCACCCATCTTTCCGGTCCCTCGCATATCGGGCCACCGTGCGTTCGACCTCTTCAATGGCCTCTTTCTTGAGGTTGTTGATGGTTTTCAGGTCCGCCCCCGCTTCAATGGCTTGCTGGAGCCTGGCCACTGCCGAGTAATCCGCCAGGATTTCCTCGTGGATGGTGGGCAACGGATCCCTGATGCCATCCACCTGCGCTGCCGGGTCTATGGCTGTGGCCAGATAATCGATCCCGGCGCGGGCCACGTAGCCGGAGCCTGCGGCGTCCAATCGCTCAAACAGGGTGTGCAGCAGTTCCAGCGGACTTTTGCAGCGGCATTCGGTGTTGGCAGGGTCCTGCGCCCAGTTGTGGGCTGAGCGAACCTCGCGGTTAAAAATGCGCGCCACAATGTTGGCGCCCAATGTCTTGCGGGCCGCGTGAAACACCTGCCACGGTTGCATTTTCCCCTCGTCGTATGACGTGGACATTGCCGTTTCTCCTGATATTCTGAAGATATGGAATCCTATTTCGTTTGCATCAGGTACCCGTCCCCTGTACTATCCTGGCAATGCCGCCAAGCATCATGCCCAAGGACCGTCCGGGGGGCGGGGTTTTTTTATTTGATACTCAAAGGTTGAGATTTCCCATGAAGCCTGACCTCGAAAGCGCCATCATTGCAGCCACAGCCGCGCTGCTCGGTGTAGTGATCTCGCAAATTTTCTCATTTCTGCACAAAGCCTCCGAAAGGAGGCACGAACAACGCATCTTGCTTCGGCAAAAGTTCGAGGAGATGACATTTCTTTTTTTAAAGTCGCTTCATTGGCCGAATGAACTTGCCAAGTGCACCAAGCTCTTCGAAATGCAAGAGCTCGCTGTGTCGCAAGACGCTCAAGCCGCAGTCGTGCTTTGCCAGCTTTATTTCCCCGAAATCGTAGGAGTTTTAGAACGGTATGTACTCGCACTGCAAGCTTACTATGACACCGAAGTCGGGAGTTGCGGGGAGGGAGATTTGACGAGCGAGCGCACTGCTTTTTCAGCTTCATCGGAATCCCTCAATGCCGAGATGTTTGCGGCTAAAAACGAAGTAATGAAATGCATCAAAAAATCTGCTGCAAGATATGCTGATGCACGATGAGTTCATGCTTGCTCCTGCTCCGGCCAGAGGTCGGAGACCGGCTTGTTGACCTTACTGGCTATATACTCTCGGATATACTGGGTTCTTTTCACCCCGTAGATAACTTGGGAAACTGACGGATGTTTAATGCCGAGCGCTTCTGCAACCGATTTTACGGTTATGTTTCGGCGAAGCAGCTCCGCCCTGATTTCGTTTGCTTTCATGGCTACACCTGTAGCGTATTAATGTACGCACTTCAAGTATAAAAATCCGCAAATAGTACTGCTGTAAACTTAACTTTTTGATATGACAGATAATAATTTTTTAATATCGCGTATAAAAATACTTATCGATGGCAAGAGCAACCGAGAGTTTGCGGCTGAATGCGGTATCAGCGAGGGAGTGGTTAGGAAAATCCTTAAAGGAGAAGATCCGACGTTAACCACCCTGAAAAAGGTGGCTTTTGCAAAGAGGATCGAATTGTGGTGGTTCTTTACGGATCAAAAGCCCGGCGATGAACAAAGAAAAAAAGCAGAAATTATCGAAGGCAATGCCTTCTTCACAAGAAGGGTCAGTGACCATCAACCGACAGCCATCCAAGAAAATCTTCGCTGGGTAGTGGAATGGATGAATAAATACTACGGCGAGCACCCATCCCAATCCATGTACCTCTACGAAGACCTCAAAGATCGGTACTCGTCATTCCGCGAATTTGTCGAAAAAAAACGGGCCAGCGGAGATCCTCAGGCCGGACTTCCAGGAGAACTGTCGGTCAACGACAAAGGATAGTTAATAGGCAACTGATCGTTTTTTTTACAAGTCACTAACGAACCGAAAAACGACAGGCGCTCAGCGGTGGTGCAGTTCCAGTGCCGGACAGACATTGACCGAGGTGATCGAGTGGGTGGCGAATCAAGAGGACGACCGTGCTGAACTCGGCATAGTGGTCAAGGTGATGGTGCAGCAGCATTTTCCCGACTTTGCCGAGTGGTTAAAAAAACGTGGCGGCGGAAATAATCAAAGTGGACTGTCACCGGCGCAATTATCGATCACAGCGACTGATTGGCAATGGGTACATATACCTAAGCAACTCAAGGTATGAGAATTTCAGTAATGTTAAAACTGCAAATAAACAGACTTTTAATGTGCATTTTAAAGGTGCTGATCTTTTGCGCATTACCTTCAGTTTCCTTCAGTTGAGAAACAGTAAGTCGGAAACGTACAAACAATGTAGAGTTAGTACATAAAATAAAATAAAGCTTTTTTAGTTGTGGGATAAAAAATGAGATTCAGAGAAATAATAGAACATACTGTTTTGTGGGCTAGATTTCAATTGACCATAGATGAAGCACAGAATAATTGGCTTAGGAGCTTAGGGAAGAATGATTTTCTCCATTCTAAAAATGTGGAAATGATTTTAGACAGGTTAGTACCTGATCATATAAAAACAGATCAAAATATTTTTGATCATGGTGAAATTTTTATATTACTTGAGGCGATTTATTTACATGATATTGGAAGATTACAGAGCAATTTGCATCATGAAATGGAAAGCTATGAAATTATAAAAAATAACTATTCAAAATTTCACCTTCAAAATTTATTTGAAGCAGATGCAATCTCGCAAGTGTGTGCAGCCCATGCTGATGAAGCAATATGGCCGATAAAAAAATGTGAAAAAAATTATGGAATTTCAAATTTAACATCTTCTGGGCGTACATTCAATTTGCAGAAACTGGGCGCTCTTTTAAGAATAGCTGACGAGCTTGATAATTCTTTCATTAGAGTTAATGGGTTACGTGGTGAAGAGGGTTCAATTCGTCATATTATACGAGATGTTAACCCAATACCTTCAAAAGGTATTGTTGAAATTCAGGCGCATCCTATTACTTGGGAAGATTGGATAATTTTATTAAAGATAAAAGATTATACTCAGAAAAGGATAAGAGAAGTTCAAAGTTACTTAGAAGAATCTAAATTGGAATATTATCAGGTTTGGCTCAGGCCGAATAACTTCCAAGCCCCTTTAAACTTACCGCAACCAATTTCAAACTATCACGATCTTATAGAATCTGTTGCAAACCTAATTGCTCCAAGATTTACAAGCGTTGAAATGCTAGAGAATATCAATAATTGCGAAATTAGTATACTTTGTAAAGATATAAAGTTTGGTATTACTACAATTACAGCAATTTTAGTTACACCAAATCTTGACAAATCAACTGCCTATGAATTCAGAGGAGCTTTAACTTATTTAAGGGATCAACACAAAATTCATACTGGAATGGTTGTGGTTGAACAGCAAGCACAAGAAGATGTAAAGCATATAATC